>DAIMFV010000017.1:0-25835 GCA_036724365.1 Acidimicrobiales bacterium
GGGCGGTCGGAACCCCACGCCCACCTTGGCGGCGACGTCGCGGGCCAGGCCCACCACCGACATGGCGTCGGGCCGGTTCGGGTTGACCTCCAGCTCCCACAGCACGTCGGGTTCGATGCCCAGGGCGTCGACCAGCGGCGTGCCGAGGGGCAACGACGGGTCCAGGATCATGATCCCGCCGTGGTCGTCGCCCAGGCCCAGCTCCCGGGTGGAGCACAACATGCCGTTGGACCACTCGCCCCGCAGCTTGCGGCGCTCGATGGCGAGGCCGTCGGGCATCACGGTGCCGAGGGTGGCGAGGGGAAGCTTGTCTCCCACCGCCATGTTGGAGGCGCCACAGCAGATCTGCAGCGCCTCGCCGTCGCCCCGGTCGACGTCGACCAGTTGGATCTTGTCGGCGTTGGGGTGGGGCCGCAGGGCCAGCACCTGCACCACCTCGATGCCGTCGAGGCCCTCGCCCAGCCGGGTCTCCTCCTCCACCGGTGTGCCCAGATCGTCGAACGCGTCGGCGATCGCCTCGGGGGCGACCGGGGCGTCGAGGAACTGGTGCAGCCAGGAGGAGAGGACCTTCATCGGGGACCTTGGGGTGGGAGCGGGTGGGTCAGAACTGCTCGAGGAAGCGGATGTCGGTGCTGGCCAGCTCCCGCAGGTCGGTGACGCCGTGGCGGGTGGCGGCCAGGCGGTCGAGGCCGAACCCGAAGGCGAAGCCCGAGAACTCCTCGGGGTCGATGCCGCAGTTGGCGAGCACGTTGGGGTGGACCATGCCGCAGCCTCCCAGCTCGAGCCACGTGCCGTCTGGGCGTTGGATGTCGAACTCGGCCGACGGTTCGGTGAACGGGAAGTACGACGGCCGGAGCCGGGACGTCCAGCCGGGACCGAAGTAGGCCTTGGTGAACATGTCGATGGTGCCGGCCAGGTGACCGAAGGTGATGCCCCGGTCGACCACCAGGCACTCCAACTGGTGGAACACGGCCAGGTGGGTGGCGTCGGTGGCCTCGTTGCGGTACACCCGTCCCGGCATGATCGAGTAGATCGGCGGGCGCTGGTGCTCCATCACCCGGATCTGCACGGGCGAGGTGTGGGTGCGCATGACCACCTCACGGGGGCCGCCGAGGCCCACGAAGAAGGTGTCCTGCATGTCTCGGGCCGGGTGGTACTCGCCGAAGTTGAGGGCGGTGAAGTTGTGCCAGTCGTCTTCCACCTCGGGGCCCTCGGCCACGGTGAAGCCGAGTCCCACGAACACGTCTTCGAGCTCTTCGATGGTGTGGGTGACCAGGTGCAGGTGACCGGCGTCGCGGTGGGCCCGGACCTCGGTGAGGTCGAGCCGCTCCGCCTCGGCCCGCAGCCGGGCGGCTGCCGTCTCCAGCTCGACCCGGCGGGCCGCCGCAGCCGAGGCGATGGCTTCACGGGCGGCGTTGAGGGCGCCCCCGACCTCGCGCTTGGCGTCGTGGTCGAGCCCGCCCATGACCTTCTTGAACCCCGACAGCTCGGAGGTCTTGCCGAGCAGCTCGCGGTCGAGCAGCGCCAGCTCGTCGAGCGTGGCGGCCCCGCCCAGGCGGGCGACGGCATCGGCTTCGATGCGACGGATGTCGTCAATCATGGTGCCGGGAACCTTTGCGCCTCCGCGCCCCCTGCGTCCACTCCGATCCCGGCCCACCGAGCCACCCCCCGCCGGAGCCGGCGGGGCCGGCGGGGCGACCTGTGGTGGTGCGTTCACCACGATGTGCCACCATCGCCCCGTGCCGTTCTTCCGTCGCCATCGCGCTGAACTGGCCCCCGACTGGGAGGCCATCGTGAGCGCCCGCGTGGCCCACTGGCGCCAGCTCGACGCCGACGAGCAGCTTCGCCACCCGCCGGTGGGAGGCGGCCCATGGCTTCGAGCTCACCGACGAGATCCGCACGGTGATCGGCGCGCTGGCCGCCCTGCTGGTGCTCGGCCGCGCCGAAGGCATCGACGCCTACCAGGACGTCTCCACCGTGATCGTGCATCCCCGGACCATGCGTCGGCACCAGATCGAGGCCGGCGAGGTGCACGGCACCCTCACCGAGGGCGACATCGACCTGCTGGGCGAGGCCCACCACCGCGGTCCGGTGCTGATCGCCTGGGACGCCGCCCGGCGGGACGCCCGCCACCCGGAGCGGGGCCGCAACGTGGTCCTGCACGAGCTGGCCCACAAGCTCGACATGCTCGACCTGCTCGTCGACGGGACCCCGCCCCTGCCCGACGCCGTGGCCCACCACCGCTGGGTCGAGGTCTGCACCCGGGAGTTCGAGCTGCTCCGCGCCGGCCAGGGTGGCCACCTGCTCGACCCGTACGGCGCCACCGACGTGGGCGAGTTCTTCGCCGTGGCGACCGAGGCCTTCTTCTGCCTGCCCGGTGAGCTGGCCCACCACAAGCCCGACCTCTACGGCGTGCTGCGCGACTTCTACGGCCAGGACCCGGCCCACCGGCCCCACCACCGCCAGCATCCCTGGAGCTGACCGGCGCATCCGCGGATCTCCCTAGCCGAGAAGTCGCCGCTGGCGGAGCACCTCGAACACCACGAGCGTGCCGGCCATGGCCACGTTGAGCGACTCGGTGGGACCGGCCATGGGCACGGTGACCACCCGCTGGAGCACCTCCACCACCTCTGGAGCCAGGCCGTGGGCTTCGTTGCCCAACACGACGGCCACCGGACCGGTGAGATCGACGCGGTCGTAGGGCTCCCCCCCGGCCACCGTGGTGCCCACGGTCCGGTAGCCCAGCCCGTCGAGCCGGGACACGGCCTCGACGGCCCCGGTGGCCGTGACCAGGTCGACGGCGAACACGGCCCCGGCCGACGAGCGCACCACCTTGGGGCTGGTGGGGTCGACGCCGCCGGCCACGACCACCGTTCCGGCGCCGGCCGCCACCGCGGCGCGCAGCAGGGTCCCGACGTTGCCGGGGTCGGCCAACTCGGCCAGGACCACCACCAGGTCGGTGCGGTCGGGTGAGGGCCACGGGCTGTCGACCCGTTCGACCGTGGCGAGCACCCCCTGGGAGGTGGTGGCGTCGCCCACCCGGTCGAGGGTCCCCGCGGGTAGCACCCAGGGGTCGAGTCCCTCGGGCACGTCCCGGAGCAGGTGCCGCACGGCCGGACGGTCCACCGCGCCACCGTCGACGAAGAGGTCGAGCACCGGCACACCCGCGTCCAGCGCGGCGCGGACCAGGACCGGCCCCTCGACGACGAACGCCCGCTGCTCGGCCCGTTCCTCACGGCGTCTCACGAGCCGGCTGAGCCGGGAGACGCGCGGGTTTCGGGCCGAGAGCGGGCGCACGGTACGGGATCGGCGGGTTGGCCCGCCGACGGGTCAGGACGCCGGAGCGGCCTGGGCCTCGGTGGCCACCTGGACCAGGGCGGCGAACGCCCCGGGATCGGTGACGGCGAGGTCGGCGAGGACCTTGCGGTCCACCTCGACGCCGGCCTGCTTGAGGCCGTTGATGAACCGGCTGTAGCTGATGCCGTTGATGCGGCAGGCGGCGTTGATGCGGGCGATCCACAGCTTGCGGAACTCGCCCTTGCGGGCGCGCCGATCTCGGAACGCGTACTGCAGGGAGTGCATCACCTGCTCGTTGGCGGCGCGGTACGAACGGCTCTTGTTGCCGTAGTACCCCTTGGCGCGCTCGAGCGTGGCGCGGCGGTGCTTCTTGGAATGAACGGCGCGCTTGACCCTGGCCATTGGAGGGCTCCTTTCGAGAGGGTGAGGACTACTTGCCGAGCATCCGCTTGATGCGGGCCTCGTCGCCGGATGCGAGGGTGACCTCGTCCTTCAGGCGCCGGGTGCGGGTGGACGGCTTCTTCTCCAGGATGTGGTTCCGGAAGGCTCGACGGCGACGGAGCTTGCCGGTGCCGGTGGCCTTGAAGCGCTTGGCGGCGCCACGGTGGGTCTTCATCTTGGGCATGGTGGGATTTCCTCCTACGCGCCACCCGGCGGGGTGACGAGGTGGGTCAGGCGTCGACGTCGACGTCGGGCTGGTCGGTGTCGGAGTCGGTGTCGCTCTCGACGTCGGGGGGGTCGATGACAGCGGTGTCGGCGGGCTCGGGGGTTGCCTCGGACTCGGCGGTGACCTCGGGCTCGGCGGTGACCTCGGCTTCGGGGGCCGGCGGGAGGTCGGCGGACGGCACGGGGGTGCCGGACTGCGCGTCCTGGTCGGCCTTCAGCTCGGCGACCTCAGCGGCGTGGGCCGCCTGGGCCTTCTTGTCCGGGGCCAGCACCATGATCATGTTCCGGGGGCCGTCGAGCTTGGGGTAGACCTCGACCCGGCCGGTGTGGATGACCTCGTCGGCCACCTTGTCCAGGATCTTCTTGCCGAGCTCGGGGTGGGCGACCTCACGGCCACGGAACATGATGGTGATCTTCACCTTGTGACCCTCGGAGAGGAACTTCTCGACCTTGCGGGTCTTCGTCTCGAAGTCGCCGCCACCGATCTTGGGGCGGTACTTCATCTCCTTGATCACCACGTTCGTGGACTTGCGGCGCGATTCCTTGGCCTTCTGGGCCGCCTCGTACTTGTACTTGCCGTAGTCCATGACCCGGCAGACGGGCGGGTTGGCCTTGTCGGCCACCTCGACGAGGTCGAGGTCGAGGGCCCGGGCGTAGTTGAGCGCCTCCGGGAAGGGTTTGATCCCCACCTGTTCCCCGTCGGGCCCGACCAGTCGGACCTCCCGGGCTCGGATGCGTTCGTTGATCCGCGGCTCGTTGTTGCTGGGCGGCGTAGCTATGGCCGGTCGCTCTTCATCAAGTGCGTAGGTCCTCCCTGACGCAGGTGGTCGGTACGTGGTGTCGACGCCCGCCCACCGCCGGGCCGGGCCCGAAAACGACGAAAGCGGATGCCGGGAAAGCCGACATCCGCGACAGCACCGGAGTGCGGTTGCATCGATCGACCCGGAACGCACGGTGCCCGAGGGCGGTGGCCGGGTGGGGGCGGAGCCCCGCTTTCACGTGGTAGTGCGTGTCGTAGGGTACCAGGTGTCCCGCCCGGGCCCACAAGTCCGGCATCCCCTCCCGAGGAGTGCGATTCCCGATGAGCCTGTGGACCCCTGGTGGCGAACACCCCGTGGAGGCGGGTGGGCCCGGCGAGCGCCTCACCCCCGACCAGGAGGCCGAAGCGCACCAGATCGCCGCGGAGATGCAGGCCGTGCGGGACCACCTCGCCCAGGTCCCGGCCGCGGTGGTGATCGCCAACCATGCCATGGGCTGCTATGAGCTGGCCGCGATCCACCTGTCGAACCAACCCCCGAACCTGGGCGAGGCCCAACTGGCCATCGACGCCTTCGGCGCCCTCCTGGCCGTCACCGAGGGCCGGCTGGGTGAGGACGACGCCACCTTGGCCGACGCCCTGGCCCAGATCCGCCTGGCGTTCGTACAGGTGAAGGCCTCGTGGGAACAGGCCACCGATCCCGCCACCACCATCTCCCCCGAGACCACCGAAGACGAAGGCAACGACTGAGGCGACCCCACGCCAGCCCGCCGACCGGCTCAGACGTCCAAGGTCAGGTCTCCCACGCGGTTGGCGCCATCATCCACCGCGCCCACCCGCAGGCGCAGGTCTTCCGGGCACGATAGGTCCTGGGTGGCCTCGTCGATGCAGACCAGCCAGACGTCGACCACCTCGCCCGGCGAAACCTCCAGCAGCCGGCCCATCGAGCCGTCCGCCGGCAACAACCGCTGGCTCGGCTGGCGCACGTCGACCCCGGTGTCGATGCAAGGCACGATGGCGTCACCACCCCCGATGCACAGCCGGTCTCGGGGGCCGGTGAGGTGCTCGTTGCGGACCAGCGCCATGGCGTACACCACATGGCCAGCCGTACCACTGACCCCCGCGTCCAACCAGGCGACCGACGGGCCCGAGTAGCGAACGAGCCCCTGCTCGAACCCGGGGTACGAGACCTGCGGATCGAACTCGACGGGGTTGCACGCAGCCAGCAGGAGAACGGCCGTGACCACCCAGAGGCGGTGTGCGGTGCGCATGCGACCCTCCCGTTCAGGCCGGTGGTGCAGTCCTGACCTCGACGTCTCCGGCCTCCAGACCGGTTGGCCCCGTGGTCACGCGGAACCACACGGTAGCGCCGATCGGCACCGTACGCCGGCCGCCGGCGATGCGGGTGCAGTGGAACCACCACTCGGTGCCGTCGAGCGCATCCCGGACCGTTCCTGCGCCCACGTGGTCGTCGAACGCCTGCACCACGCCTGGCCGCACCGAGCCGAAGGAGGCGGGGATGCTCACGACAGCCATGACAGGGACCAGCCCGGTCAGTGGACGATCTTGGCGAGGGGGAGCTCGATGATGTCGGACGCTCCGGCGTCCTTCAGGGCGGGGATCAACACGTTGATCTCCCGCTTGGGGACCACGGTCTCCACCGCGTAGCCGCCGTCGCCGTGCAGCTTGGACACGGTGGGCGACTTCATCGACGGCAGGAGGCCGATCACCGCATCGAGGTCGCCGTCACCCACGTTGAGCTTCACCAGGACCTTGCCCCGGGCCTCCAGCACGCCCTGGAGCAGGGTTCGGATCTGGTGCATGGCGTGCTGCTTGTCGGGGTCGGCGTAGGCCGCCGGATGGGCCACCAACTCGGTGTAGGACTGCAGGATCATGTCGATCTCACGGAGGCCGGCGGCCCGCAGGGCCCGACCGGTCTCGGTGATCTCCACGATGCAGTCGACGATGTCGGGGATCTTGGCCTCGGTGGCGCCGTAGCTCAGCCGGATGTCGGCGTCGATGCCCCTGCTCTCGAAGAAGCGGCGGGTGACCTCGGGGTACTCGGTGGACACCCGCACGCCGTTCGGGAGGTCCTCCACCTGCTGCACCGGGGAGTCGCCGGCCACGGCCACCACCATGCGGATGGGCCGGGACGTGGCCTTGGAGTAGTGGAGCTCGCCCAGCGACACCACGTCGCTGGAGGTCTCCTCGATCCAGTCGCGGCCGGTGATGCCCAGGTCGAACATGCCCTCGGCCACGTACATCGGGATCTCCTGGGGCCGCAGGATCCGCACCGACTCGACCCGGGGATCGTCGATCGAGGCCTTGTAGTCGACCGTCGACGACCGGTTCACGGCCAGGTCGGCGGCCGTGAACAGCTCGAGGGTGGCCTTCTCGAGCGAGCCTTTGGGGAGGACCAGTTGCAGCACGGTGGTCGACGGTACCGGGCCGGGCCCCGCCGGGGCCAAAGGGTTGGCTGCCGCGGCTCGGCCGTGCGGCGGGCGCGGCCCCGCCGTGGGTCAGCCGACCCCGAGGAGGTCGACCACGAACACCAGGGTCTCGTTGGGGCCGATGACCCCACCGGCACCGGCCGCGCCGTAGCCCTTGGCCGGCGGGATGGTGAGCCGGCGTCGCCCGCCGAGCTTCATGCCGGCCACACCCTCGTCCCAGCCGGTGATCACCTGGCCGGCGCCGAGGCGGAAGCCGAAGCTGCCGCCCCGGTCCCAGGAGGCGTCGAACTCGCGCCCGGTGGACCACGCCACCCCCACGTAGTGCACCTCGACGGGCTGGCCCGGCGTGGCCTCGGGACCGTCGCCCACCACCAGGTCCTCGATGACCAGATCGGCGGGCGGTGGCGTATCGGGGATGGTGACCTCAGGCTTCGTCATGGGTCGCGACCCTAGAGGACCGACGGGCAGCCGGGACCCGACCGCCAGCCGGGGCCCCGGGCCGGGCGGCGAGCCCGTGCTGTCAGCACTGGTTGAGGGTGATGGTGCGCAGAGCCCGGAGCTGGGCCTCGTGCGTCTGCTCGCTGGCGGCCACGAGCATCCGGGCGGCCTGGAGGGAGTTGGACCGGACGGCCTCGCGCACGTCGGCGAGGTACTGGTCCAGCTCGAGGAGCTGCGGGTTGGGACCCGCGTTGCCGAACGTCTCCACCATGGTGCCGAGACCACCCTCGCCGTACCCGTCGTGCTCGTCGTACCAGGTTCCCACCGGCCCCATGGAGGTGGCGCTGGCGAGCTGCTCGGTGATGCCGGTGCGGAACTCCTCGAAGTTGGTGGCGCCGCGGCAGAACTCGTCGAGATCGATGATCCGGGTGGTCTGACCGGATTCGGAGGTGCCGAACTCGATGCCGGAGAGCTCGGCGTCGGGGGTGCGGACCTCTCGGCTCACCTCTTCGCCGCGGCCGTTCACGCACACCAGCTCCTCCACCATGCCCTCACCGCCTTCGAAGGGCTTGGTGGTCACGGTGCAGTGGCGCTCGGCGCCCGGCCCGATGATGTCGAGCTGGCGTCCCACGACCTGGGCCCCGAAGAACAGTGCGACCACGCCGACCACCCCGATCAGGAGGGTGCGCCGCTTGGCGTGGTCGACGGCGGGCACCGGCAGGGGGGGTGGCGGTTCCCGGAACCGCGAATAGTCGATCTCGGGTGGCGGAGCCTCGTAGACGCCGGCCTGCCGCTCCCCGTAGTGCACGCCCGAGGAGTCGATGGTGATCGTGGACGGGTCGAGTCCGACGTCTCTCGACAGCGGTTCCCAGGAGGGGGTGTCGTCCCATCGCGGTTCGGCCGGGGTCGCGGGCGACGGGCTGGTCGACCACGACGAAGGTGCGCCCACGGGCTGATCGGCCCCGGGTGGGGCGAACCCCAGCGGGCCACCGAGGGCGGGATCGACGGGAGCGAGGCCGGGTCCCTGGACGGAAGGCGGCCCCACCGCAGTACCCCCCGCCGGCGCCGCGGGGGCCGCGCCCCCGAAGAGGGCCCGACCGGGCGCGGAACGGCGCAGGGTGGTGATCTGGTCGGGGCTGAGCACCGAGTCGGGGCCGAGGAGCCCGAAGCCGGCCAGCGCGGCCCGATCGACCACGTCGCGGGGTTCGATGCCGAGCTCAGCCGCAAGTTCATGGACATACACGCGACCCGAGCTCCTTTCTTGTTCCGCGCCGGGGTCCTGCAAGCTTGTCAGGTCCGGGTGGTCCGGTGCCGCCACCTCGGGCTCCGGCCCGGTGACGATGCTCGCTCCGGCCTCCCCGGACCGCCGGGAACACCGGGTCGATCAGCCGGACCGCACCCGTTGGACGAGCCGGGCCATCTCCACGGCCACGTTGGCGCCGTCCTCGCCCACGTTGTGCCCGCCGGGCGGTTCGCTCCGCGCCAGGGCCTGGTCGAGGTTCTCCACCGTGAGGGCACCGAAGGCGATCGGGACGCCGGTGGCGAGCTGAGCGTCCTGGATGCCCCGGGCGCACTCCCCCGCCACCGCCTCGTAGTGCGTGGTCTCGCCCCGGATGACGCAGCCCAGGCAGATCACTGCGTCGATCCGACCCGACTCGGCCCACGTACGGGCGGCGAGCGGCAGCTCGAACGCCCCGGGAACCCAGTCCTCGGTCACGTCGGCCGGGTCGACGCCGGCAGCCAGGAGGCCGCGGCGGGCGCCGTCGAGCAGGCGCAACGTGACGTGGGAGTTCCAACGGGCGGCCACGATCGCCACGCGCAGGCCGGCGCCGTCGAGCACGGGTTCGGGCGCCCCCTCGCCCTGGTGGTCACCGGCCACGGGGATCCGCCTCGCTCTGCGCCTCGACGTCGTCGGCGGACTCGGGGCTGATGGCGCCGGCGGCATCGGGCGGGAGGTCCTCGAGCCCCTCGAGGAGGTGACCCATCTTCTCGGCCTTGGTCTTGAGGTAGCGGATGTTCTCAGGGTTGGGGGCCGTGATCGACGGCACCCGCCCGGTGATGTCGAGACCGAACCCGTCGAGGCCGCCGTACTTGGCGGGGTTGTTGGTGATCAGCCGCATGGTGGTGACGCCGAGGTCGACCAGGATCTGGGCGCCGATGCCGTACTCGCGGGAGTCGATGGGCAGCCCGAGGGCCTCGTTCGCCTCGACGGTGTCGTGGCCCTCGTCCTGCAGCTCGTAGGCCCGGATCTTGTGGCCGATGCCGATGCCCCGGCCCTCGTGGCCCCGCAGGTACACCACCACGCCGGTGCCGGCGTCGGCGATCTGCTTCATGGCCGCGTCGAGCTGGACACCGCAGTCGCAGCGCATGGACCCGAACACATCGCCGGTGAGGCACTCGCTGTGCACCCGCACCAGCACGTCGTCGGCGCCGGTGATGTCGCCGCGGACCATGGCCACGTGCTGCTCGCCGTCGAGCACGTTCTCGTAGACGAAGGCGTTGAAGTCTCCCCAACCGGTGGGGATGCGGGCCTCGGCCACCCGGCGCACCAGCTTCTCGGTCCGCCGCCGGTACCGGATCAGGTCGGCGATCGAGATCATGTGGAGGTCGTGCTCGCGGGCGAAGCGCCGCAGCTCGGGCTGGCGGGCCATGCCCATCTTGGAGTCGTCGACGATCTCGCAGAGGATGCCGGCCGGGTAGAGACCGGCCATCCGGGCCAGGTCGACGGTGGCCTCGGTGTGGCCGGCCCGCTTCAGCACGCCGCCCTCGCGTGCCTCCAGCGGAAGGATGTGGCCGGGCCGGGCCAGGTCGCCCGGACGGGTGGTCGGGTCCACCAGGGCCAGCACGGTGGCGGCCCGGTCGAACGACGAGATGCCCGTGGTGGTGCCGTGGCGGTAGTCGACGCTCACCAGGAAGGCGGTGCGCATGCTCTCGGTGTTCTGCTCCACCATCGGGCGCAGGTCGAGCTCGGCCGCCCGCTCCGTGGTGATCGGGGCACAGATGAAGCCCGACGTGTGGTGCAGGAAGAAGGCGATCTTCTCGGGGGTCACGTGTTCGGCCGCCATGATGAGGTCGCCCTCGTTCTCGCGGTCCTCGTCGTCGACCACCACGAGGATCTCGCCACGAGCGAACGCCTCGAGGGCCACCCCGATGTCGGCCAGGGGGCCGTCGTCGGTGGGCCCTCGGTTGCCCCGGGTCTCGGGAACTTCGGCGGTGTCGGTCATCAGCGGTGTCCTTCCAGAAGCGACTCGACGTACTTGGCGATCACGTCGAGCTCGATGTTCACCGGGTCACCGGGGCCCTTTCGACCCAGGGTGGTGACCTCGGCGGTGTGCGGTATGACGGCGATGGAGAAGCCGTGGTCGTGGACGGCGGCCACCGTGAGGCTCACGCCGTCCACGGTGACCGAGCCCTTGTGCACGATGTAGCGGAGCAGGGGCGCTGGCACCGTGACCCGCAGGTCTGGTGCCGACGTCTCGATGGTGCCGACCGCGTCGACGTGGCCCTGCACCAGGTGACCGCCGAGGCGGTCGGCCAGGCGGACGGGCCGCTCGAGGTTCACGGGATCGCCGGGCTGGAGGGCGCCGAGGCTGGTGCGGGCGTAGGTCTCGTCGACCACGTCGGCCTCCCACCAGTCGTCGCCCCAACCGACGACGGTGAGGCAGGTGCCGTTCACCGCGATCGACGCCCCCATCGCCACGTCGTCGAGCACCGTGGTGGCGGAGATGCGCAGGCGCGGGCCGGAGCGATCGACGACGGTGCCGAGCTCTTCCACGATGCCGGTGAACATCAGGTCCCCTCCTCGGGCTCATCGGTGGCGGGAAGGGACAGGTCGGCGCGCACCGCCGGGGTCGAACCGGTGATGGGCTCGTCGGCTGCACCGGCCGCCCGCCCCAGGGGAACCGAGCCCGCCGCGAGCCCGTCGAGGGCCGGCACGAGGTCGATGCGGAGGTCGGCCCCCAGGGGCACGACGGCACTGAAGGCGCCGCGCCAGATCTCGGCGATGGTGGGAGCGCCCGGCCCGGCGAACATGGGCTGGGCGTCGTCGCCCCCGAAGATCACCGGAGCCACGTAGAGCACGTACTGGTCCACGAGCCGGCCCCGGTGGAAGTCGCCGGCCACGGTGGCACCGCCCTCCACCAGCACCTGCAGGACACCACGCTCACCCAGCTGGTCCAGCAGGTCGGTGAGCGGTCCCTCGAACTCGAGCGCGGGCTGGACCTTGGCGTCGGGTGCCGCCCGGCCCAACACCACCCGCAGCGGATCGGCACCGTCGACGTGGCGGACGTTGAGCGACGGATCGTCGAGCCGGACCGTGTTGGCGCCCACCACGATGGCGTCGCTGATGGCCCGGAGCTGGTGGGCGTCGGCTCGAGCGGCCCCACCGGTGATCCACCGGCTCGACCCGTCGGGTGCGGCCGTGCGGCCGTCGATGGAGACACCCAGCTTCAGCACCACCCAGGGGCGCCCGGTGGTCCGGTGCTTGATGTACGGGGCCAGCTGAAGCCGGACGGCCTGGGCCTCGACCCCCACCACCACCTCCACGCCGGCGTCTCGCAGGCGGCGCAGACCGGCGCCGGCCACCTTTTCGTCGGGATCCTCGATCGCCACCACCACCCGGCGGATCCCCGCATCTATCAGGGCATCCGCGCACGGGGGCGTGCGGCCGACGTGGGCGCACGGTTCGAGCGTGACCCAGGCCGTGCCGCCCCGGGCCGCCGCCCCGGCCGCGGCGAGCGCGCCGGCCTCGGCGTGCGGACCGCCGGGCGGGCTGGTGGCGGCCACGAAGACCTGGCCGTCCGGAGCCTCGATGACGCAGCCGACCCACGGGTTGGGAGCGGTGGTGCCGCGGACCCGCCCGGCGAGCTCGATCGCCTGCAGCATGGCCTCGGTGTCGTTCACCCGTAGCTCCCGTTCGTGGACATGGGGCACGCGGCGCGCGAGGCGACGGCGCCCTCGCTCTCATCCGGACTGTGACCGTCGGTCCCGGAGTTGCACCGGATCGGCCCGAGCCGAGGCTCGGGTTCGCGGACTGTGACCGCCGGTAGGGAGTTCCACCCTGCCCCGCGAGGGGACGTGTAGTTGCGTTCGGTTGTGGCGCCACTGTACGACCATCGTCCGGTCGCGGGCAACAGCGGTCGTTTCTCTCGCGACCGGTTCGACCCGGCGAGCCGCATCTCCGGGATCCACCGCGCGCCGGGAGCCGGACGGCCCGTCTCTGGAGCCGAGCCCGTGGGCGGGGCACCGGGCCGGGTCAGTGTCCGGTTTCGCCCTGCAACAGGCGAAGGGCGTGGGGCACCACGTCGACCACGGCCTCCAGGCACTCGACCGCTCCCCCGGGTGAGCCCGGGACGTTGAGCACCACGGCGCGGCCGACCGTGCCGGCCACGCCTCGGGTCAGCCGCCCCAGCGGGTTCACCGCCCGCATGGCCTCGGCCAGGCCCGGAGCCTCGCGCTCGATGACCGTGCGGGTGGCCTCGGGGGTGAGGTCTCGGGGGCCGAAGCCCGTGCCACCGGTGGTGACCACGAGTCCGGCGAAACCGTCGCAGGCCGCCCGCAGCGCAGCGGCCACGGCATCCACGCCGTCGGCCGACACCACGATCGGATCGACCCGGGCCCCGGCCCGGGCGAGCGCCGCCACCAGGGCTGGCCCACCCCGGTCCTCCCTGGTGCCGGCGGCCACCCCGTCGGACACGGTGACCACGCGGGCCGCCCAGGGCCCAGACGCCGGTGCGACGCCGGGGTTCGGTGCCGTCACGGCGCGCCGCCGCTGCCGGGCCCGTCGGCCGGGGCCTGCCAACGGAAGATCGCCATGCCGTCGGTGCCTGCGGTCTGCGGCAGCAGGAGGGCGCCGCTCCCCCACGGTTCCCACGGCTCACCGGGTACCGACGCCACCCGCCAGGTGGGATGTTCCGCCGCGAAGCGGTCGGCCACCCCGGTGGTCTCGACGGTGGTGAGGGTGCACACCGAGTACACGAGGGTGCCGCCCGGAGCCACCAGGGCAGCGGCGGCGGCCAGGAGCGAACCCTGCACGCGTGCGAGGCGCTCCGGGGCGGCGGCGTCGATGCGCCAGCGGGCGTCGGCCCGGCGCCGCAGGGACCCCAGGCCCGAGCACGGCGCGTCGACCAGGACCCGGTCGAACGAGCCCGGCGCGAACGGTGCGGACCGCCCGTCGGCCACCACCACCTGGAGGGCATCGGGCGCCACCGCGAGCCGCTGGGCGTTGGCGGTGATCAGCGCCGCCCGACCCGGCCGCACGTCGGCGGCCACCACCGTGGCCCCGGTGGCCGCCAGGGCGGTGGCCTTGCCGCCGGGCGCGGCACAGAGGTCGAGGACGCGCTCCCCCGGCTGGGCGTCCACGGCGTCGGTGACCCACTGCGAGGCCTCGTCCTGCACGTAGCCATCGGTGCGTTCGGTGACCGGCGCCGCACCGTTCATGGCTTCGAGCGCAGCTCGGGCCCGGTCCGACCCCAGGTCCTGTTCGAGCACCTCGACCACCCAGTCGGGGTAGCTCAGCCGCACGGCCTCGGACGGCCAGGCGTCGTCGGCCTCGGCCACGCGGCGCAGCACCGCGTTCACCAACCCCCGGGCCCGGCGCGGCACCACCGCGACGGTGGCCGACACGGCGGCGTGCGGCGGGGTCCCGAGGAAGCGGAGCTGGAAGGTGCCGATGCGCAGCGCGGCGCGGACCTCGGGCTCCAGATCGCCATGGGCATACCGATCGATGAACCAGTCGCACGCCCGGCGGAGCCGGGTGGTGCCGTACACCAGTTGGGTCACGAAGGCCCGGTCCCGCTCCGGAAGGCCGCTGCGCGCCAGCAGCCCGGGCAGGACGAGGTTGGCGTAGGCGCCCTCGCCGTCGATGCGCACCAGGGCCTGCACGGCCACCCGACGGGCGTCGGGCACGGTCGCCGATCCCGCGTCGCCGCCGGCCCCGGCCGATTTGCGGTTCGGCCGACGGGATCGGGGGTTGCCGCCCCCGGGGCGACCGCCACGCCGCCCAGCACCTCGCCGTGGGCGGGGCGGGCTCCGTTGAGCCAGGACCCGACGGGCACGCGGCCCCGGCCCTCGGGTTGCACCTCGACCAGTTCGAGGGTGCCGCGTCCGGTGGTGACCAGCGCGGCGTGGAGGCTGCCCGGGACCCCGATCCCGGTCTGGTTCGGGTGGGCCACGGCCCGGTGGACCTTCAGCCGGGCCCCCTGGCGGGTGGTCCCCGCGCCCCCCCCCCGCACCTGGCGGGGCAGCGCCTCCGCCGGGTCGTCCCAGTGGAGCTCGAGCTCCGCGGGCGAGATCTTGGCGGCGTAGGTGGTCTCCCCGACCTGGGGTTCGGGATCGGTGAGCCCGCTCCGGAGCGCCTCCACCAGCAGTGCCGATCCGATGTCGGTGAGCTCGGCGCGCAGGTCGGCGGCGGTGGCGTCGGAACGGATCGGTACCTCGCGACGGGCGTACACCGAGCCGGTGTCGAGTCCTTCCTCCACCGCCATCACGCACACGCCGGTGGTGGTGTCTCCGGCGAGGATGGCGCGTTCCACGGGTGCCGCGCCGCGCCAGCGGGGCAGCAACGAGAAGTGCAGGTTCACCAGGGGGATCCGTTCGAGGAGCGGGCGCCGCAGGATCCGCCCGTACGCCACCACCACCCCCAGGTCGGCGCCCACCGTGGCGGCGCGGTCGGGATCGTCGGTCACCTCGACGCCGAGCTCCAGGGCGGCCGCTTTCACCGGTGTGGGCGTGGGTGCCCCGCGTCGACCCCGCCGCTTGTCGGCCCCCGTGACCACCAGGGCCACGTCGAAGCCGGCGGCGGCCAGAGCGCGGAGCGGGGGCACGGCGATCTCGGGCGTGCCGAAGTACACCAGTCGACGAGGACGGGCGGGGGGCGTCGGCAACCCTGAGGGCGACGCGGGATCGGGACCGCCGGGGCTCACGAAGGGCCGGTCAGCGCAGGGACAGGCGGCCGGAGGCGGGCCGGGCTTCGCCCAGCCCGAGCATCAGCTCGCGCACCTGGCGCTTGGCCTGCCGGGTCTGTTCCTCGTCGAGCCGGTCCACGAGGAGAACGCCGTTGATGTGGTCGAGCTCGTGTTGGAACACGCGGCCCTCGAACTCCGACGCATCGAAGGAGACCTCGTTGCCGTCCAGGTCGCGCCCGACCACGTGCACGTGGTTGGGGCGGGTGATCTCCCAGGACAGGCCGGGCACCGACAGGCAACCCTCCTGGTAGGTCCACTCCCCGTCGGACTCCACGATCTCGGGGTTCACGATGGCGTGCGGACCGGTGCCGTCGTCGATGTCCCACACGAACAGCCGCTTCTGCACGCCCACCTGAGGAGCCGCCAGGCCCACGCCGGGAGCGGCGTACATGGTGGCGATCATGTCGTCGACCAGGCGCACGAGCTTGCCGTCGATGTCGGTGACGTCGTCCGCCTTCTGCTTGAGCACCGGATCGCCGATGACGCGGATCTCGTAGGGGGCCATGGCCCCAAGGCTACCGTCGCCCAGGTGCCGACCCCCCAGCCCGACCCCTCCGGGCACTACTTCTCACCCGACCCGTCGGCGCCGTCGGCGCCGTCGGCGGTGGACCTCGTGCTCCCGGAAGGCCGCTTGGTGCGCCTCGCCACCGACCGTGGCGTCTTCTCCGGCGACCGGGTCGATCCCGGCACCCGGATCCTGCTCGCCGAGGGTCCACCGGTGCGCGGTCCCGTACTGGCCGACGTGGGGTGCGGGTACGGCCCGATCGCGGTGGCCCTGGCGCTCCGCGGCGGAGCCGACGTGGTGGTCTGGGCGGTCGACGTGAACGAGCGGGCCCGGGCCCTGTGCGCGGCCAACGCCGCCGCCAACGGGGTGGCCGAGCGGGTGCGCGTGGTGGCCCCCGACGAGGTCCCGGCCGACCTGGTGGTCGACCAGCTCTGGTCCAATCCCCCGATCCGCATCGGCAAGGCCGCCCTCCACGACCTGCTCAGCACCTGGCTCGGCCGCCTCCGGCCCGGGTCGGGAACGGCGGAGCTGGTGGTGCAGAAGCACCTCGGGTCGGACTCGTTGGCCACGTGGCTGAACCACGCCGGCTGGCCGACCGTTCGCCGGACCAGCCGGGCCGGCTACCGCCTCCTGAGCGTCTCCGCCCCACCCGGGCCGGTGGCCGCGTCCGAGGCCCATCCGTGAGCCGGTCGTTGGGCAGCACCGACCTCAAGCGCCTCCACCGGGAGTGGCGCCGCCAGGCGCCCGGGCGCCTGGCGCTGCTCCTCGACTCGGTGGCCACCCCGGCCAACGTCGGCTCGATCCTGCGCACCGCGGCGGCACTGCGGGTGGACGACGTGTGGGTGTGCGGTCAGACGGCCGACCCCTCCCTTCCGGGGGTGGGCAAGACGGCGCTGGGCTCCGAGCGCTACCTCACGGTGCATCGCACCGAGCGTCCCGACCAGGCCGTGCGAGAGGTGGCTGCCGCCGGGTACCGACTGGTGGCCGTGGAGCTGGCCCACGGGGCCGAGCCCATCCACGCCACCGACCTCACCGGCTCGGTCTGCCTGGCCGTGGGCCACGAGGACCGGGGCCTCACCGCCGCCGTGCTCGACGCCGCCGAGCGGGCCGTGTTCATCCCGCAGCTCGGCCGCATCGGTTCGCTGAACGTGGCCACCGCCGCGTCGATCGCTCTCTACGAAGCCCGCCGCCAGGCCTGGCCCGGCGCGTGACCGCACGCTCTGTGGCATCACCGCCACGGACCG
This sequence comes from Acidimicrobiales bacterium, assembly GCA_036724365.1. Lineage (GTDB taxonomy): Bacteria > Actinomycetota > Acidimicrobiia > Acidimicrobiales > Iamiaceae > Aquihabitans. Next base: position 17,322 of record DAIMFV010000017.1, read on the forward strand.
CCCCCCACCCCACACGAACTGGCGTACCTGAGGTCCACCCCCCGAACCTGAGGTACGCCGATTCGTCGGGGTTTGGCACCGCTGGGGGTGCCGTGGTGGGACCGATCAGATGCGGAGGGGGTCGACCTCGATGCGCAGGCGACCGGGGGGCCGACGGACCGACGAGAGCGCGTCGCACAACGGCCCGTGGTCGTCGGCCACCAGCCGCCAGCTGCCGTCGACGGGGCCCTGGACCCGCACGCCCTCGGGCCGCCCCAAGGCGGCCATGAAGGCCTCGGCCGCCGCCCCCGACACCACGGCCATGGCCACGGCCGGCGGAAAGCCGAGCGCCCGCCGCAACAGTCCCTCGCTGTCGGCCAACCGACCCGGATCGGCGAGGCGGGCCGCCACGATGACCGGGTGCTCGGGCGAGCGGGTCTGCACCAGCACCCGGCCCGAGGTGGTCCGGCCCCGGTGCACCAGTCGCGACGCCCGCGCCAGCAGACCCAGCGCCTCCTCCACGGCCCGGTAGCGGGGGGCGAGGAGCTCCTGGTCGAAGTCGAGGAACGCCACCGCGTCGGCCCGGTCCACCCGGTGCAACACCGCCTCGGTGCCGATCACCACCCGCGCCTCGAACCCGTCGGCGGATTGAGCGGTGGACCCCGTGACCTCCGCCACCGGCTCCCCCACCAGGGCCGCCAGCTCCTCCCGGGCCCGGCTCACGCCCAGCCGCAGGTTCTTGAACCGGGCCCCGCCGCACACCACGCAGACCACCGGTCGCGTGGTGCCACACCGCCCGCACGCCAGCTCGCCGGCACCGAGGTCCGACACCGCGCCCTCGCACCGCTCGCAGCGGGCGATCGTGTTGCAGGACCCGCAGGCCAGCAGACGGGCCCGCCCGGTGCGGTTCAGCACGCACACCACCCGCCCGGTGCCACGCACCAGGTCGACGAGTCGTGGGGAGAAGAGCGGGCCCAGAGCCGGGTCGAGCTCGCGCTGGTCGACCACCTCGACCCGGCTCCAGCCCTGTCGCTCGGTGGCCCGGTCGGTGGTGACCAGGTTGCCCCAGGCCAGCGCCTCCAGCGAGGGACAGGGCGAGACCACGAGCGCGGGCGCCCCAACCCGCCGGGCCCGCTCGAGCACCACGTCGCGGGCGTGCCAGGTGGGGCTCTGCTCCTGCTGGTGGACCTCGTCGTGCTCGTCGAGCACCAGCACCCGCCGAAGGTTCCGCACCGGGGCCCACGCCGCGCTCCGCGCCCCCACCACCACCGTGGCGCCACCGGCGGCCCGGGCCCACTCCCCCGCCGCCCGGCGGGGACGGTCGTCGTCGACCACCACGGCCACCGTGAGGCCCTCGCGGGCCAGGCGCCGACCCAACAGCTGCGCCTCGTCCACCGCCGGACACAGCACCAGGCAGGACCCGCCTCGGCGCGTCGCGTCGACCGCGGCCGCGTGGACCAGCGGGTACCGGTCCACCCCCGGCGCCAACCGGAGCACCCCCCGCTCCCGCCCGAGAGCCGACGACAGGACCGGATCGACCAGACCGACCGCGTCGGGCGGATCCGGTGGCACGGTGGCCACGGCCCGAGACGACGCAACCATGAGGTCGGGGATGACGTCGACCACCGCGGGAGGTGCCGCGGTCCGGAGGAACGAGGCCCGTCTCCCGGCCCACCGCCAGGCCGCCCAACCCGCCAGGTCGATGAGCTCCGGGGCCGGGCCGCGGCCGCTCACCTTCGCCAACGGCTTCAGCTGCACGCCTGGTTCGGGCTCCACGTCGACCGCCACGATCCAGGCTCCGACCCGGCGCCCGTGGAGCTGGACGCGCACCACGTCACCGACGGCCACCTCCGTGCCCGGCGGCACGAGGTAGTCGAACTCCTTGTCGATGGCCGGCACGTCGGGCAGGACCCGCACCACCCGCGACCCAGCCCGCACCGCCCCACCAGCACGCTCCTGCGACGCCACCCGTTCGACCACACCCACCTCCCAGGGCTTAGCGCACCCAGGGCCCCGGACGCGCCGGAGGGGTGGGCCGAGACCCACCCCTCCGAACGGTTCGAGCCGGGACTACAGGCCCAGGGCCGACTTGAGGTCGTCGGCCCGGGTGGTGTGCTCCCAGGTGAAGTCGGGGTCGTTGCGCCCGAAGTGACCGTAGGCGGCGGTCTTCTTGTAGATCGGCCGGCGCAGGTCGAGGTCTCGCACGATGGCGCCGGGACGCAGGTCGAACACCTCCTGCACGGCCTTCACGATCTGGGCCTCGTCGGCCTTGGCGGTGCCGAACGTCTCGACCAGCAGGGACACCGGGTGGGCCACGCCGATGGCGTACGCCACCTGCACCTCGGCCCGGTCGGCGGCTCCCGCGGCCACCAGGTTCTTGGCCACCCAGCGACCGGCATAGGCGGCGGAGCGGTCGACCTTGGACGGGTCCTTGCCGGAGAACGCACCGCCACCGTGGCGGGCCATGCCGCCGTAGGTGTCGACGATGATCTTGCGGCCGGTGAGGCCCACGTCGGCGTGGGGACCGCCGAGCTCGAACTTGCCGGTGGGGTTCACCAGCACCTGGAAGTCGTCGTCGGCGAACTTGGCGGGGAGCGACGGGCGGATCACGTGCTCGATGAGGTCGGGCTTGATGGTGGTCTCGGCGTCGATGCCGGGCTGGTGCTGGGTGGAGATCAGCACCGTCTTGAGGCGGACCGGCGTGTTGCCCTCGTAGTCGAAGGTGACCTGGGTCTTGCCGTCGGGGCGGAGGTACGGGAGGATCCCGGCCTTGCGCACCTCGGCCAGCCGGGCCGCCAGCCGGTGGGCCAGCCAGATCGGCAGCGGCATGAGGTCTTCGGTCTCGTTGCAGGCGTAGCCGAACATCATGCCCTGGTCGCCGGCGCCCTGGCTGTTGAGCACGTCTTCGCCGGCGGTGCCGGTGCGGGTCTCGAGCGCGGTGTCCACGCCCTGGGCGATGTCGGGGCTCTGGGGATCGATCGTGGTGATCACGCCACAGGTGTTGCCGTCGAAGCCGGTGCTGCCGTTGTCGAAGCCGATGCCGTTGACGGTCTCCCGGACGATCTTGGGGAACTCGACGTAGGCCGTGGTGGTGATCTCACCGGCCACCACGACGAGACCGGTGGTGATGAGGGTCTCACACGCGACCCGGGCCATCGGATCCTCGGCCAGGATGGCGTCGAGGACCGCGTCGGAGATCTGGTCGGCCATCTTGTCGGGATGGCCTTCGGTGACGGACTCCGAGGTGAAGGTCCACTGGGTCACTGCGTGCTCCTTGGGGGCGAAATGCTGATCAATGTGGTCGGGATTGGCGACTTAGGGCGGCGGTGAATGTAGGCGATGGTCCACGACGGCGTCGAGGATCCTCTGCGCCACACCCTCTTTGGTGGTCATCGGCACGGTGACCACCGAGCCGGACGCACCGTAGATCACCACCTCGTTGGTGTCGTGCTCGAAGCCGGTGGCCGGGGCCGAGACGTCGTTGGCCACGAGCAGATCGGCACCCTTGGCCTCGAGCTTGGCCGTGGCATGGGCGGCCACGTCGGTGGTCTCGGCGGCGAAGCCCACGAGCACCTGCCCCGGGTGCTTGACCCGGCCGAGCTCAGCGAGGATGTCGACCGTGGGCTCGAGGCGGATCTCGGGCGGGCCGCCCGCCTTCTTGATCTTCTCGGGGGCCACTGCCACCGGCCGGAAGTCGGCGACGGCCGCGGCCATCACCACCACGTCGGCCGCCCCGGCGCGAGCCATCACGGCGTCGTGCATGTCGGCCGCGCTCACCACGGACACGACCTCGACCGGTCCGGCCACGGGGAGCGATGCCGTGGTCACCAGGCACACCCGGGCACCCCGGCGGGCCGCGGCCTCGGCCACGGCGTGGCCCTGCTTGCCCGACGAACGGTTGCCGATGAACCGCACCGGATCGATGGCCTCCCTGGTGCCACCGGCCGTGACCAGCACGGTGAGGCCGGCGAGGTCGGGAGGGGTCAACAACGCGTCGACGGCAGCCACGATCCGGGCCGGGTCGGCGAGCCGACCGTGTCCCACGTCTCCCCCGGCGAGGCGGCCCGATTCGGGCTCGACCACGTGCACCCCACGACGCCGCAACGTGGCCAGGTTCTCCTGCACCGCCGGGTGCTCCCACATCTCGGTGTGCATGGCCGGGCACACCACCACCGGTGCCCGGGTGGCGAGCAGCGTGGCGGTGAGCAGATCGTCGGACCGCCCCGCGGCGTAGTCGGCCAGCAGGCGGGCCGTGGCGGGAGCCACCACGATCACGTCGGCCCCCTGGCCCAACCGCGTGTGGGGGATGGGGTCGTCGTCGGACCACAACGAGGTCCGGACCGGCTCCGAGGCCAGGGCCGAGAACGTGGTCTCCCCCACGAACCGGGTGGCGCCCTCGGTCAGCACCGGCTGCACGTGCGCGCCGGCGTCGACCAGACGGCGGCAGACCTCGATGGCCTTGTAGGCGGCGATCCCGCCGGTGACGCCGAGGACGACGCGTGAGCCGGGCTGCACCGCGGTGGGGACCGGGTCAGGCCCCGGAGGCCGCGGCAGCCTCCGCGGCGGCCGCGTCGAGCGCGGCCTGGGCCTCGGCCGCCTGGGCCTCGGGGTCGATGTCGACGGCCTCGATCTTGTCGGCCGCGATCTCCTCGAAGGCGATCGACAGGGGCTTGCGGGCCACCGAGGCCACCTGCGGCGGCACCAGCTGGCCCGCGGTGTCGCCGAGCTGCCCGAAGTACGAGTTGATCTGGCGGGCCCGCTTGGCGCCGAGCGTGACGAGGCGGAACTTGGAGTTGGCGCGATTCAGCAACTCCTCGATGGGCGGGTTCATCATCGTGTCGTGCTGCCAGGACATGTGGCCGGCACCTCTTCCTCGGATCGTGGCCTCGGCGGCCGGGGAACGGTTGATGCTACCAAAGCCCACCGTGGGGCCGGCGATCCCAGCCCGGGGACCGGTCGGGATCAGGGTGTGGCCGGACGCCGGGCCGCCTCCACCACGGCCGCCACCAGGTCGGCGGGCGGGGTGGCGGTGGAGTCGAGCACCAGGTCGTAGACCGACGTGTCGGCGACGTCGATGTCGTAGTAGGCGAGGTAGCGGGCCCGTTCAGACGCCTCGCGCGCCCGATTGACGGCCACCGCCGCCTCGGGGTCGTGACCGTCTCGGCCCGCCACCCGGCGGGCGCGCTCCACCTCGTCGCACTCGAGGAGCACCCGCAGGGCCGGCAGGCCGGCCCTGGTGACCAGCCAGGCCGACAACCGGGATTCGAGCAGGACATCGCCCGCCCGGGCTCGTTCGGTGAGGCGGTCGTCGAGGGCGCGGTCGATGCGGTCGTCTCCCTCGGCGACCGCAGCGAACTCGGCGAGGCTCATCCCGGCTTCGGCGGCCAGGGCCCGGAAGACCGAGCCACCGTCGAGGTGGTCCAACCCGAGCCGGGCCGCGACCTCGCGTCCCACCGTGCTCGTGCCCGAGCCCGGCAGTCCGGCGAGCGTGATCAGCACCGGGAGCGGGTCAGGAGAAGGCGGCGAGCAGCGCCTCGCGCTGCTGGCTGCCCAGCCCTCGCACCCGGCGGGTCTCGGCGATGCCGATCTCCTCCATGGTGCGGCGGGCCTTCACCTTGCCGACGCCGGGCAGCGACTCGAGCACGGCGAGCACCTTGGTCTTGCCGACCAACTCATCGTTCTCGCCCTGCTTGAGCACCTCGGCGAGGGTGATCGACCCCAGCTTGAGCCGCTCCTTGAGCTCGGCGCGGGCCTTGCGGGCCGCGGCGGCCTTCTCCAGAGCGCCGGCGCGCTGTTCGGGTGTGAGGGAGGGAGGCTGTGCCATGGGGAAAACCCTACTCCCGCACCCCTCTCGGCGCGGGGACACCGGGGGACGCACACCCCGGCGCTACAGGGTGAGCGACTCGACCAGCTCGGCCGCGGCCACCACCGGGTCGGGCGCATGGGTGACGGCGCGGCCGATCACGAGCAGGTCGGCACCTGCGTCGAACGCTTCCTGGGGGGTGGCACTTCGTGCCTGGTCGTGGGTGGGGCTGCCGGCCGGACGGATCCCCGGCGTGACGATCGTGAGGCGGGGACCGAGCAGCCGGGCCTCACGGGCGTCGGACACGGCACAGACGATGCCCCCGCAGCCCGCCTCGACCGCCATCGCCACCCGCTTGGGGAGGATGTGGGCCGGCGCCCCGGCATCGCTCGTGAGCACCGTCACCGCCAGAGCGCACGGTGGCTCGAGCCCGGCCCGCTCGGCCCCCTCGGCCAGTCCCTCGACGCCGGCCCGGAGCATGTCGACGCCGCCGAACGCGTGCATGGTGAGGTACGTGGCCCCCAGGGAGCCAAGCACCCGTGAGGCCCGGCCCACCGTGGTGGGGATGTCGTGGAGCTTCAGGTCGACGAAGACGTCGTAGCCCAAGTCGACCATGGACTCCACCGCCTCGGGGCCGGCGGCGCTGAAGAGCTCCAGGCCCACCTTGGCCACGCCGAACCACGGTCGGAGCGTCTGGGCCAGGCGGCGGGCCTCCACCAGGTCGTCGACGTCGAGCACCAGCGCCAGGCGGCGACGCACGTCGTGATCGCCGATGAGATCGCTGGCCGGGGTGTCGTCAGCTTCGAGTTCCATGGATCGCTCCGATCAGCTCGCCGACGTCTCCCACCCCGTGACGACGGCACCAGTCAACCAGGTCGGCCGCCACCCGGCCGGGGGCCCGGGGGTCGGCGAAGGTGGCGGTGCCCACCTGGACCGCCGAGGCGCCCGCCACCAGCAGTTCCGCCGCAGTGGTGGCGTCGGTGACGCCCCCGACGCCCACGATCGGCACATCAGGCCGCGCCGCGGCCACGTCGTGGACGGCCCGCACCGCCACCGGGTGGATCGCCGGGCCCGACAGGCCACCGCCTCCGTTGCCCAGCTGGTAGCGGCGGGTGACCGGGTCGATGGCCATGCCCATCACCGTGTTCACGAGAGTGACCGCCTCGGCACCGCCGCGCACCGCGGCATCCACGATCGGGAGCAGGTCGCCGGCGTTGGGGCTGAGCTTGGCCCAACGGGGGCGGCCGCAGCCGGCGGTGACCGACATGGCGGACTCGGTGGCGTCGTCCGAGTGGGCGAACATGCCGGCGCGGTCCTCCACGTTCGGGCAGCTCAGGTTGACCTCCACGGCCACCACGCCGGCCGGGGCGTCGGCGAGCAGGTCGGCGGCCCGCCGGTAGTCGTCGATGGAGCGCCCCCAGATGCTGGCCACCACCGTGGCGCCGGCGTCGAGCAGCGGGGGCAGGTCGTGGGCCAGCCACGCGGCCACACCCGGACCCTGGAGGCCCACGGCGTTGAGCATCCCGGCCACGGCCTGGTGCACCCGCGGCGCGGGGTTGCCCGGCCAGGGGTCGGCGTGGACCGACTTGGTCACCACCGCCCCGAGGCCGGCGAGGTCGATGTACGGCGCCAGTTCGGCCCCGTGTCCCGCGGTGCCCGAGGCCGTGAGCACCGGGTTGCGCAGCTCCACGGTGCCGACACGGGTCGGCAGCGCGGCGATGCCTTCCACCCGACCGAGACCGGCCCGACGCCCCGGGCGGTACCGCCACCACCCACCGGACCCGGAGACGGCCCCGAGGTCGTGGTAGCGGTCGGTGCGGTCGCTCACCGGCGGTGGAACTCCTGGAGCGGCTTCACCTGCAGCTCGTGGCTGGACCAGTCGGTCATGCCGTCGGCTGCGGCCAGCGCCGCCGAGGCCGTGGTCAGGAGGGGGATGCCCGCCACCCCGGCGGCCGCCCGGATGTAGCCACCGTCGGCCCGGGGCCCCCGACCGCGAGGGCTGTTCACGACCATCTGGATCTCGCCGGCCCGGATCAGGTCGACGGCGGTGGGGACGTCGCCGGTGCTGTCGGCCAGCTTGGCCAGGCGTCGCAAGACCGGCACCCCGGCCTCCTCCAGGGCATCGGCCGTGCCGGCGGTGGCCACGATGTCGAAGCCCAGGGCCACGTAGCGCTCGGCGGCCCGGATGCCGTTGGGCTTGTCCCGGTCGGCCAGGGAGAAGAACACCGTGCCGGACTCCGGCAGGCGGTCGCCTGCGGCCATCTGGCTCTTGGCGAACGCCAGCCCGAACGACCGGTCGATGCCCATGACCTCGCCGGTGGAGCGCATCTCGGGGCCCAGCACCCGGTCGGCGTCGGGGAAGCGGTTGAACGGCAGGACCGCCTCCTTCACCGCCACGTGCCCCTCGGTGCTGGCCTCGTTGAGCAGCCCCTCCTCGCGGAGCTCGGCGAGGGTGGCACCCACCATCACCCGGCTGGCCACCTTCACGAGGGGCACGCCCGTGGCCTTGGCCACGAACGGCACCGTACGGCTGGCCCGCGGGTTGGCCTCGATCACGAAGACCTCACCGTCACGCACCGCGAACTGCACGTTGATCAGGCCCCGGACATCGAGGGCCTCGGCGATGGCGCGGGTGTGAGCCTCGATGGTGGCCACCGTCTCGACCGAGAGGGAGTACGGCGGGATGGCGCAGGCGGAGTCGCCCGAGTGCACCCCGGCCTCCTCGACGTGTT
>DAIMFV010000017.1:25845-27232 GCA_036724365.1 Acidimicrobiales bacterium
ATCACCCCGCCGATGATCACCTCACCGGTGTGGTCGCGGATGGCGTCGACGTCGACCTCGGTGGCGTCTTCCAGGAACCGGTCCACCAGCACCGGCCGCTCGGCCGACAAACCGCCTTCACGGCCCAGCGAGCCGAAGCCGGCGAGCTGCGCCATGGCGGCGTCGAGCTGCCCGTCGTCGTAGACGATCTCCATGGCGCGGCCGCCCAGCACGTAGGACGGCCGGACCAGCACCGGGTAGCCGACCTCGGCCGCGATGGATCGGGCAGCCTCGGCGGTGACCGCGGTGCCGCCCGGGGGCTGGGGGATCCCGAGCTGGTTGCAGAGGGCGTTCCAGCCCTCGCGGTCCTCGGCCAGGTCGATGGACGCGGGTGACGTGCCGAGCACGAGTCCCTCGGGCAGCCGTCCCGACAGCTTGAGCGGGGTCTGACCCCCGAGCGACACGATCACGCCCTTCAACCCACCGGTTCCCGCACCCTGCTCGACCTCGATGACGTTCATGACGTCTTCGAACGTGAGGGGCTCGAAGTAGAGGCGGTCCGACGTGTCGTAGTCGGTGGACACCGTCTCGGGGTTGCAGTTGAGCATGATCGTCTCGTAGCCGGCATCGCGCAGGGCGAAGCTGGCGTGGACACAGCAGTAGTCGAACTCGATGCCCTGGCCGATGCGGTTGGGGCCCGAGCCGAGGATCAGCACCTTCTCCCGATCGCCGGGACGGACCTCGTCGTCGTCCTCGTAGGTGGAGTAGTGGTACGGGGTCTCGGCCTCGAACTCGGCGCCACAGGTGTCGACGGTCTTGAACGTGGCGACCACCCCGGCGGCCAACCGGGCGGATCGGACCTCGGCCTCGGAGACCCCCCACAGGTGGGCGAGCTGGGCGTCGCCGAAGCCCAGCCGCTTGGCCCGCCGCCAGGACCGGCGGTCCATGCCAGCCAGGCCGATGTCGGCCAGGACGGCCCGCTCCTCGGTGATGAGGCTCATCTGGTCGAGGAACCAGGGGTCCACCCGGGTCTCGGCGTGGATCCGCTCCAGGCTGATCCCACGGCGGATGGCCGCCTCCAGCTGGAAGGGGCGATCGGGGGTGGCCAGCGCCGCCGCCGCCACCAGTTCGTCGTCGCTCAGGTCGTCGTAGGCGGCCTCGCCGGGATCGCAGTTGAGGCCCAGGCGGCCCTGTTCCAGGGAGCGCAGCGCCTTCTGCAGCGATTCGGGGAAGGTCCGGCCGATGGCCATGGCCTCACCCACCGACTGCATCTGGGTACCGAGCACCGCCTGCTGGCCGGGGAACTTCTCGAACGCCCAACGGGGGATCTTGGTGACCACGTAGTCGATGGTGGGCTCGAAGCTGGCCGGGGTCTTGCGGGTGATGTCGTTGGGGATCTCGTCGAGCG
>DAIMFV010000018.1:0-1696 GCA_036724365.1 Acidimicrobiales bacterium
CCGGCGTCTCAGATCGCCACCAGGACGGCGGCCACGCCGGCCGCGCCCATGCCCACGGCCTGCACGCCGTGGAGGCGCTCACCCAGACGCGTCTGGGCGAGCAGCACGGTGGACGCCGGGTACAGGCCGGTGAGAGCTGACACCACCGCGAGCATGCCGTGGCGGGTGGCCACCACGAAGAAGATGTTGGCGACCATGTCGAGCGTGCCGCCCACGAGCATCGACGTGACCAACCGGCGGTCCATCCCCACGCGCACCCGCTCCCGCAGCAGGAGCGCGGCGAGGATCGGGATCGAGGTGGAACGGGCGGCCAGCAGCGGCCACAGGCCGGCCGTCTCGGCGGGCTGGTGCTGGGCCACGAAGAACAGGCCGAACAGGGCGCCACCGGCCAGGGCCGTGGCCAGCACGCGGCGCTCCACGCCGCCGGACGCGTCGACGCCGGGTTCGGTGCGCTCCCAGGTGATGAGGACCACGGCCGCCAGCGCGATGCCGATGCCGACCAGGGCGGAGGGGCCCGGCCGTTCGCCCAGGCCCAGGCCCGCCAGCACCGGCACCGACGCCGCGCTCAGCGCGCTGACGGGGGCGACCACGCTCATCGGGCCGCGGGCCAGCGACCGGTAGAGCGCAACCAGCCCCAGCCCACCGAACACCCCGGAGACGGCCCCGAGGCCGAGGTCGGTGGGCGTGGGGATGGCGGCTCCGACGACCACGAGCCCGGCCACCAGTACCACCAGGCCAGAGACCTGGGCTCCGAACGCCGCCGACAGCGCGGAACTGCGACGGGCGGCCAGGCCCCCCATGAAGTCGGCGGAGCCGTAGAAGGCCGCCGCGCCGAGAGCCAGCATGATCGCCACGTCCCACCTCCCGATGGTGCATCCTGTAGAACTACTCGGTACACCATACTGCACTACCCACAGAATGCACCAGCCGGTGCACTGTATTGACCGACGGTCGCCGGGCCCGGGTCCTCCGATCGGTAGGGTGCGGGGCGTGCCCGACGCCGACGCAGTGGCCGACGCCATCGCTCGCAACACCCGCCACCTCCGCACCGAGCGGAGCTGGAGCCTGGATCACCTCGCCACCCGCTCCGGGGTGAGCAAGGGGATGCTCGTGCAGATCGAGCAGGCCCGCACCAACCCCAGCATCGGCACCCTGTGTCGGGTGGCCGACGCCTTCGGTGTGACGCTGGCCCAGCTGGTGGAGCTCGCCGACGAGTCGAGCGTGCGGGTGGTGGATCCCACCGAGGTGGTGCGGCTCTGGGCCGGAGCCGACGGCTCGGGCGGCGACCTGCTGGTGGGCACCGACCGGAACGAGCACGTGGAGCTGTGGCGGTGGCACCTGGCGGCCACCGACCAGCACCACTCAGAGGGTCACGTGCCGGGCACCCGCGAGCTGATCACCGTGCTCGCCGGGACCCTCACCCTCGAGGTGGGCGACGCCGCCCACGAGGTGCGGGCCGGCGGGGCCGTGCTGTTCGAGGCCGACCGGCCCCACACCTACCGCAACCGGCACAAGCGCACCATCGAGATGGTGATGGTGGTGGTGCAACCGCCCGACGTGGAGCGAGGAGCGGTCAGCCACCCGGGCTGACGGCGTCCCCCTCGTCGGCCTCGTTCTCCTGGTCGGCCTCGTCGCTCCCGGCCAGGTCGCCGTCGTCACCCTCACCGTCGTCGGTGCCCGCCTGGTCGGCGCCATC
>DAIMFV010000018.1:1706-2508 GCA_036724365.1 Acidimicrobiales bacterium
CCCCCCCCGCGCGTCGGCCCCCCCCGGCCCGCCCCCCCCGCCCGCCACGCCTGCGCCGGTGCTCCCGCCGACGGCGCCGGCCGTGGCCATCACGGGCTCGGCGGGCTCGGCGGGCTCGGCGGGCTCGGCGGGCCGGCGGCGGCCCCACCAGAACGCGATCACCGCACCCAGGGCCACCAGGACGCTCATCCAGATGTTCACCCGGACCCCGAGGATCAGCGACGCCGCATCCGAGCGCAGCGACTCCACCCACAGCCGGCCGATGGCGTAGCCGAACAGGTACACCAGGAACAGCTCGCCCCGCCGCATCACCTTGCGACGGTCGAGCCACACGATGAACCCGGCGAGCGACAGGTTCCAGAGCCCCTCGTAGAGGAAGGTCGGGTGGAACGTCTCGTACTGCTCCAGCCCCGGCGGACGGTGCTCAGGATCGATCTCCAAGCCCCACGGCAGGTCGGTGGGGCCGCCGAACACCTCCTGGTTGAACCAGTTCCCGAGCCGGCCGATGGCCTGGGCGACGGGGATGGCCGGGGCGACCACGTCGAGCAGGTCCCGCACGGGCCACCCGTGGCGACGGACCACCCACCAGCCGACCAGCACCCCCGCGGCGATGCCGCCGGGGATGCCCAGGCCGCCCTGGGTGATCTTCAGGGCCCCGACCCAGTCGTCCTGGTAGGTCTTCCAGTCGGTGGCCACGTGGTAGATGCGGGACCCGATGACGCCGGCCGGGACGGCCCAGATGGCGATGGTGCTGATGTCGTCGGGGTCGCCACCCCGCGCCTGCCAGCGGCGGGACGAGATG
>DAIMFV010000018.1:2518-26830 GCA_036724365.1 Acidimicrobiales bacterium
CGCGCTTCGCGCCGTCTTCGAGCAGGATGTTGATGTACTGCCCGGCGACGAAGGCGATGTGCTGGCCCGCAGGAAGCTCCAGGTGCAGGCGCATCAGGTCGGGCGACAGGCGCTCCATCGTCCGCCCCCGCGCCTGCCAGCGGCGGGACGAGATGGTCACCGCCGCCACGACGCCCAGGGCGATGCACAACCCGTAGATGTGCAGGGACAGCGGACCGATCTCCACCACGTTGACCGAGGGGCTGGGGATCGACGCCGGGAGCAGGCCGGCGAGAGGGCTGAGAAGCACAGGCACGGTCACCGGGCTAGCACGCGGCCGGCCCGGCAGGGGTCACGCCCAGCTTCGACGGCCGAGGAACGCCAGCAGGCGGGTCTGGGCGTCCGCGCCGGCCGGAGGCTCCAGGCTCGGTCCGCAGACCCCATCGATGCGCAGGTCATCGCCCATGGCCTCGGCGGTGGCCAGGGCCCACGCCACGTCGGTGGGGTCGAGTTGGACCGGGAGGTCCATCCCGTTGGCGATGTCCCACCGGTGCACCACCAGGTCGAAGTTCAAGAGCCGGTCCACCACCTGCTCCCAGGTGAGCGGTTCGCTGAGCCCGTTGAACTCCTCGTGGGCGAGGCCGGGGTCGCGCAGCTGGGCCTGGATCTGGTCGCTCACGTTCATCCACGCCCCGAGCGGATCGTTGCCGGGTGGCGGCCCGGGTCCCAGCTCGCGATCCATGAAGCCGGCCACCAGACCCTGGGTCTCGATCAGGTGCCGCAGCACGTCGAGCACCGACCATCCCTCGCACGGCGACGGATCGTTCCAACGGTGCGGGTCCACGTCCACGAGGGTGTCGGCCAGCAGGCCCGACAGCCGCTGGTAGCGCTCGGCGATGGTCTCGGTCATGGGCGTGGATGTTCGCGCTTCGCGACGGTCCGTGCCCGCGATCGCGTCGTGCACCTCGAAACACCGGGCGCGGGGCCCGTGCTCGACCCCAGGTCAATCGAACGGGGCCCCGTTCACCTCGGGGCGGGCGGCGTTCGCGGCCAGCACGAAGCGGTGGCGGCGACCGACGCGCAGCACCGGCTCGTACCAGCGGACCCGGTAGCGGTGACGGGCGGTCCCGGTCGGGGAGCCTTCCGCCACCTCACCCAGGTGGGTGACGGCGAGCGACCAGCCCTGGTCGTCGACCCGGCGGCCGTGGTCGAGGGCCATCGCCCACGTGCGGCCGTCGTCGTCGCTCGCCTCCACCCGCACCAGGGGTTCGTGCCACTGCAGGTCAGCGGGGGTCACGTCGATCCAGGTCTGTTCCCAGAACCCGTCGGTGGTGGCGGTGGGATCGGTGAAGCGGGCGGCCCGTTCGAACGCCCGGTCGGGCCCTGGTGAACCCGGCGACCGGGCCGACGTGGGCGCGGGGAGGAAGCGGCGGCCGGCCAGATCCCACGACCGCTGGCCACACACGTCGGCGAACACCGACGCACCCACGGTGGCGGTGGCCAGCCGGGCCGCGTGGGCGGCCACGAATCCCTGCGTGTTGGGCCCGTAGAGCGTGTGACCGCCCTCGTAGAACTGCCGGGCGTACTCCTCGGCGGTGGCCACGTAGCCCCAGTAGTCGTTCACCACCGACGACACCACCACGGTGGGAGCGGCCGCCGACTGGCCCGCCCCGGACAGAGCGTCGACCACCGCGGCCGCCACCCGTCGACCCGACTCCACCGTGGTCTCGAACGGGAGCCCCACCAACACCCGGTCGGCCACCCGCACCACCTGCAGGGGCAGCACGCGCGGGAAGCCCCGCTTGGGCAGCACGATCGGTTGCAGCCAGCGCGACCCGATGACCCACTTCTCGGCCTGGGGGTTGTGGGCGCCCCAGCGCTTGGGGGTACCCGCCCGGAAGGGCGGGATGCGGTTGATGACCGGGGTCAGGTTCTCCGTGGCCCCGGCTACCAGCGCGGCGCCCACCGCCGGGCGGTCGGGCAGTGCGATGCCGTCGACGGTCCGGGTGCGGTCCAGATCGATCTCCCGCAGACCCACGTCGAGCGGCACCCGGTCGGTGAGCGACGTACCCAGGGACCGGTAGAGCTCGAAGGCCTCGGCCCCGATGCCGGTGCCGATCCGCCGGGCCTCGCGGTGGCCGGCCAGGCTGGGGCGCAGGGCGGGCGCCACGTCCGCGTGGGTGCCCTCCATCGCCCCCACCACCGCCCGCGACCCGGCCGAGGCCTCGATGCGGTCGTCCAGCTCGCCTTTCAGGTAGGCCCACAGGTCGGCGTTGTACTCCTTGGCCTTCATGGAGATGCCCGTGCCGTGGATGGAGAACACCACCGCCGCCGCCAGCGGCTCGGTGCTCTCCCCCACCACCCGGTCCACGCGCAGGAGGTGCAGCTCGGGGTTCACCGTGACCCACTTGCGCTGGGGATCCTGGCGCTTGTCGGTGACGGTGCGGTTGTGGGTGTGGGGGTCGTGGGAGCGGTTGCGGGTGAGGCCCCACACCTCGCAGGTGCCGAACGCCGCCCGGGCCGGCCCCCGGGTGCGGTAGGCGTCGATGATCCCGCCGGCGATGCGGTCCACCAGGAACTGGGTCCAGGCCGGGTCGAAGCCCGCCTTGTTCGACGCGTGCTGGTTGTAGAAGTCGGATCCGAGGAACTGCCCGGGGCCGGCGTGGGTGTGGGTGGCGCCCATCCAGATGCCGGCCAGCGGGATGTCAGTCTCGTCCGCCACGGCCTCGGCCACCAGGTGCTGGAGGATCGGCGACCCCCCGAGCAGGTCGAGCTGCACCAGGGCGAGCGAGGACCGCCCCGACCGCAGGTGGGTGATGGCGGCCCGCAGCCGGGTGTGGAACCCGTTGCCGGTGTGGGCGTTGGCCGAGTAGCCGGCCTTGGGCAGCCCGGGCGGCGGCGTGATGTCGACCAATGCGGCGCCGGCGAGCAGACCGTCGATCTCGGGCAGCTCAGGCGCCGAACGGGGCCGGACGGTGAAGCGAACCCGTCGGCCGCCTCGCCTCGCCGGTGGGTCGAGGAACGGAGCGAGCGGCGAGGCGACGCCGGTGTTCGAGGCGGTCGGTGCGGTCACCCGGAGATCCTGCCCCAGCGCCGGGGCGACGTGCGACGAGCAGGACCGACCGGGGGGGAACGGTCGGCTGCGCTCAGCTCAGCCCTCGTCAACGCTCACCTCAATGGTGCGCCCGCCGGGGGTTTCTGAGGGACGATCGCCGTCCGTGGCCCACGGCTGCAACGAGAACGGATCAGTCGCGACACAGAAGCGCCCGGTGTACATCCCGTCCTCGCCGATCCGCTTCTCCAACTCTTCCTCAATTCTGGAAGACGGCGGGTCGTGATCCCGGAGACCGTGAGGGCTACAGGGCGTGCACGAACTCCTCCGCGGAGCGAAGCAGTGCTGGATATTCGGACACCTCAATGAAGCCATTCGCGAAATATCCGGTCAGTTCTCCACCATCTCCTCGCACCTCGATGGCAAACATAACGCCAATTGCGTCCATTACGGGCTTTCTGTTGGCGACGTCGGCCATCCGCCCACCCTCCAGCACCCGTTCGGTCATGGCGTATTCGATGATCAAGGATTCCCGTTCCTCGAGGTCACTCCGTCGTACCCAACCGCGTGCTCGACCGGACGAGTCGAGTACGCTGATAGGCTCCTCCTTCCCGGCGTCAAGTGGGGCATCGCTCGTAGGCGATACACGAATTTCGGATGCTCCAGCCGATTGAGAAGTGGCGACCTTCTGATCAGTATCACTCCCACAGGATGAAACGAGAGCAAGGGACACTGCGGTTACAGCGGCGATGACCTTCTTCATGAGTTACGGCCCCTTCTAGTCATTCCAACCCGAGGGTGTGCGTGTTTCACCTCGATAAACCAGACCTGTGGCGGAACTCTTGAAGTAGTGATGGCCCTCGGCTTGGTAATGGCCAGAGCCACAGTCCCCAAGTGCCACAGCATGGGCCTGCGACGCAGTCGAGTTGAACGGGATCACGTCGGAACCACTACCGCAGAGCATTGGAGGCGAATCCATGGCCCACTGATAGGTGAACGCGGAGATGTACTCAGCTTGCCCGTTGTTCACGGGCCGCGCAGGTCGGTCGCCGTTGCAATTGTTTCCCGAGGGCAACGGGTAGCGGTTGGTGGTAATGCTCAGTGAACCGGTCTGGCCATGCTCGTCCTGCTCTGCAGTTTCCCCTACAAACGATTGACCAGTTGCGCAATAGCTATTGTGCGACAACGTGATGTCCACTTCTCCACTGGCCTTACATGCTGACAGAGACACCACGACGACGGTGGCCAAAGCCACCAAGCGGTTCTTCGTGCTCAAGTTGGCGCCCTTCGATCCTGACCACACTGCGTAGAGTGACTAGGTGGCCACGGACCTTACCACAGCCACGCATCGCAGAAGCTCAGACCTTCGGTGAACAACCGATGGGCGGTAGGCGTGACCCGTCCGGATCTGCGCTCAGGCCACCAGGTCGGGACGGTGCTCCCGGAGGGCCGCTCCCACCTGGCCGGTCCGCCAGTCCTTCTCGAACTCATCGAGCGGGATCACCCGGTCCCAGCCCCGCCGGGTGACCTGCGCCCGAACCTGGGGCGTGTGCGTCCAGCGCAGCGCGCTGTGCTTCAGGACCAGCGCCTGGGTGGGGCCCGACGGCAGGGTCACCTCGGCGACCTTGTCGATGTCGGCCCACTCGGCGCGCAACACGAAGCTGCCCGGCTCGAACTGCACGCCGGTGGCGTCGAGCTTGAGCACTGCGGTGTGCTGCTGGCGGACGCCGAAGAGGAGTCCGCCGGTCTGCAGCACGACGTAGCCGAGGGCCACCGGCCAGTTCACGAGCAGCACGAGCACGAGACCGACCGGCAACGCGGCGAGGAAGAAGAGCAGGCCCATGCGTACCAGTCGGTGCCGCTGCGAGCGGGCGGTGGGCGTGAGCACGACGGACACGTTCCCCTGGCTAGCGGTCCGACCCCCGACGCGCCCAACCACGCGCCGGCCCGCCGGACCCGGGGACCGGTCAGGCCGGGGCCGGAGTCTCCGTGTCGACCGCGTCGCCCAGGTAGGAGGCGGTGAGGCGGTCCACGTCGAGGTCGGCACGGGGGCCCTCCCAGGTGACCCGGCCCAGTTCCATGAGCACCACCCGGTCGGCCAGCTCCAGACCGGCGGCGGCCTGCTCCTCCACCAGCACCACCGCGGTGCCCAGGTCCCGGAGCTCACCCAGCGCCTCCACCACCGTGCGGGTGGCCATGGGGGCCAGGCCCAGGGTGGGTTCGTCGGCCACGAACACGGGCGGCGGGTCGGCGAGGGCCACCGCCAACGCGAGTTGCTGCTGCTCGCCACCGGACAGCAGCCCGGCCACCTGGTCGGCGCGCTCACCGAGGATGGGGAGGCGTTCCTTGGCGGCCCGTGGGGCCTGGGGCGTGCGTGGGGGGACGGCGAGGTTGTCGCCGACGCTGAGCCGCGGGAAGATGCCCCGGGCCTCGGGGGCCAGCACCAGTCCCCGCCGGGCCCGTAGGTGGGTGGGCTCGGAGGTCACGTCGACCCCGTCCAGCACGACCTGCCCGGCCCGGGCCGCCACCAGGCCCCCGGCCACCGAGCAGAGGGTGGACTTGCCGGCCCCGTTGGCCCCCAACACCGCCACCACCTGGCCGGGGGCCACGCCCACCGACACGTCGTGGAGCACCTGGACCTCGCCGTAGCCGGCGTCGATCCCCCGGAGGTCGAGGGCCGACCCGGCAGGGCCATCGACCACCTCGCGCGCCGCCGCCGGGGCCGCGCCGGCCGAGACGGTGCCCCCGACCACGGGCTCGGTCGCAGCCTCACCGGCGACCGTCGTCGCCACGTCGCCCCGAGCCGCCCGCTTGTCGCGCCGGGCCCGGAACGAGTGACCGACCTCGGCCAGCACCCCGTCGGGCTGGCGGGCCAGGCCCACCGCACCGAGGCCGAAGAGCATGGCCGCGAAGTCGGGCGAGGCGATGAGGTCCCGGGCGGTGTCGGGGAGCCGGTCCCAGGGCGCCCCCCACGAGTTGCCGATCCCGCCGAGCACGGGCGGCATCAACGCGTAGACGAGGCCGGCCACCACGGCGCCACCCGGTCGGCGGATGCCGAAGGTGACCGCCACCGCCAGCCAGACGATGCCGAGGAACGGGGGCGCGCTGGTGTTGGTCATCGGACTGTTGACCAGGGCGAACATGGCCCCTGCGAACCCGGCCAGGGCGGCGGACACCGCGAAGAGGGTGAGCTTGGTGCGCACCGGGTCGATGCCCGCGGTGGCCGCGGCCGCCGGGGAGGAGCGCAAGGCCAGCACGGCCCGACCGGTGGCCGACCGCTGGAGGTTGCCCACCAGCCCCACGACGAGCACCACCAGCACGAGCAGCACCACCATGAGGGTGTTCGCATCAGCGAGGTCGACGGGGCCGTACGCGGGCCGGGGGACCGACCAACCGCGGGAGCCGTTGCGGACCCCCTCGAGCTGGAAGACCAGGCGGTCACCGACGAACGCCAGGGCCAGGGTGGCCAGCGCCAACGCCAGCCCACCCAGGCGCAACGACGGCAGCGCCACGAAGAGACCGACGAGCGTGGTGACCACGATGGCGATCAGCGCCGCCATCCAGAACGTCAGGCGGCCGTTGGTCATGAGGATCGGGACGGTGGAGGGCCACTGGTGGTTCACCAGCCACCCGGCCGTGAACCCGCCCACCGTCACGAAGGTGGCCTGGGCCAGGTTGATCATCCCGCCGAAGCCCGTGACCACCACGAACGACAGGAACACCAGGCCGAGCACCAGGCCCCGGTTCACGATGCCCGTCCAGTAGGCGTCGGCCACCACGAAGCCGTAGGCCAGGAGCAGTGCCCCCGCCACCGCCCACGGCACCCGCCGCCGCCAGCGGCCCAGATCGCTCCGGGGGTCGTCGGAGGGGGCCTCCTCGGCCACCGAGCCCGCCTCGCGTCCCCGGGCCGGCACGAAGAACATGAGCACGAACAAGAGGATGAACGGCACCGAGCTGCGGAAGCCCGACACGTCGGCGAGCACGTCGGGGGCGTAGCCGTACACCAGGTTCTGCACCACGCCCAGCCCGATGCCGGCCGCGAAGGCCATCGGCACCGACCGCAGCCGGGCGGCCACCGCGGCCGTGAACGAGGTGAACACGATCATGTGGAACGTGAGGGCGCTCAGGTCGAACATCGGGGCGATGAGCACCCCGGCCAGACCGGCCAGGGCCGAGCTGAGCGACCACACGATCCGAGAGGAGCGGTCGGTGTCGATGCCCCGCAGTCGGGCCAGGACCGGCCGGTCCACCCCCGCCCGGGTCTCCAGACCGAGCCGCGTGCGCCGGAGCAGGTACCAGAGCCCGGTGGCCGAGAAGGCGGCGGCCGCCACCACCGCGAGCTGGTCTGAGCTCACGGCCACGCCGGTGGTGAGGCTGAAGCTCTTGGCCGGTACGGGACCCAGCCCGGGCGGGCTGATGCCCGACTGACCAGCGGCGTTCGGCAGGTCTGTCCCGAACACGCCGTTGATCAGGTCGATCAGCAGGAGGCTGGCGGCGGGAAGGGCGATGAGCACGCCGATCCCGCCGACGAGCCGCGCCGCTTCCGGTGCCGATGCGAGCTTGCGGAACAGGGCGACGTCGAGCAACCACCCGATGAGCGGCGCGACCACACCGATGGCGATCAGGCCGGCCAGCGCGATGGGGGGACCGACGCCGCCCGCCTCACGGGGCTGGTTGAGCACGTAGTAGGTGAGGGCGCTGACGAAGGCCACCGCCCCGTGCCCGAGGTTGAACACCCCGGACGCCTGGTAGGTGAGCACCAGGCCCGACGCCATGATCGCGTAGAGGCCGCCGGCCACGGCGCCGGCCACCACGAGGCTGAGGAGCTCGGTCAAGGGTGGGCCGTCACTCCACGGTGATGGTTTCGCCGCACGTGAGCGGCACGATGGGCACGAACTCGGTGCCCTTCACCTCGACCATCGCTGCACAGGGAACCGGCTCGTCGTGCTTGAGGGGCCAGGTGGACGGACCAACCACGTCCTCGACCTCGAAGGTGAAGTCGCCGCCGTTGAGGGTGGCGAGGAACGTCTCCACCGTGAGGTCCTCCCCCGTCTCCTCCAGGGCCTTGATGAACATGTCGGTCACCCAGTAGCCGGCGGAGACGGCCAGGTTGAGCTTCTGCTCGGGGGCGACGGCCTTGACGGCCTCGAGCATGGCGGCGTTGGCCGGTACCTCGGGGTCCATGGAGAACTGGGTGTTCACGAACACGCCGTCGTAGCCCGGGGCCCCCAGGAGGAGCGGGCTGTAGGACGGCGTGATGATGGTGCCGTCGAACCCGGCGTTCTGCAGGGCGGCCGCCAGGGTGGTGCCCGACAGCGTGGCGATCAGGTAGACGATGTCGGGATCGGCGTCGAGGATCTTGGTGACGAACGGGCTCGGATCTCCGATGACGTCGGGCGGGGCCGGCAGGGAGCTGTCCTCCAACACCACCTCGAACCCGCGGTCGGCCACCGACGCGGTGAGCAGGGCCAACCCGCCCCGGCCCGAGTCGTTGTCTTCACCGATGAACGCCACCTTCATGTCGGTGGTACCGAAGTGCTCCTCCAGCACGGTGCCCAGAGCGTTGGACCCGACCTCGAGGTTGGGGTTGGTGACACAGCCGGTGAACCCGAAGGCGATCGTGTTGCCACAGAAGGCCGGGTGGGTGCCCCAGCCGAACGTGGGGATGTCGTTCTCCACGATGTAGTCGCCGCCACCGAACTGACCCGCGAGCACGGGCAGGAGGGCGAAGACCTCTTCCTGCTCCACCAGCCGTTGGGTGATCTCCTGGCCCTTGGTGGGCTCGTTGTTGTCGTTCTCGGCCTCGATCACCTCGATGGTGCGGCCGTGCACGCCGCCAGCGTCGTTGGCCTCCTTGACGCGGGCCGCCACGCCCACCCGGGCGTCGCCGTAGTAGGCGTCGTAGACGATGCCACCGACCTTGATGGTGGTGTCGGTGACCCCCCGGGTGGTGCGGGTGGTGGGCTCGGTGGTGGCCCCCGCCCCGTCGGCGCCCGTGGTGGTCGAGGACTCGCCGTCCTTGCTGCTCTCCGAGCGGCGGGCCACCAGCAGAGATGCCGATGCGGCCGACGCCACCAGCGCGGTGCGGCGGGAGCGGCGGGAGCGCCGGGGCTTCGAACCGTCGAACGTCATGGGAACCTCCGTGGGCAGGGTTGCAGGGGTCGGACTGGGAACCGATCGGGCACGACGGGTGACATGGTCAGACCGCGTGGGCGCCGAGGTAGGCATCTCGCACCCGGGGGTCGGCACGGATCTCGTCGGGCAGGCCCTCGGCCAGGACCTGGCCGAGGTGGAGGACGACCACGCGGTCGCAGCGGCCGAGGACGAACCCGGCGTCGTGCTCGACCAGCAGGACGGCGGTGCCGTCGTCGGTGCGGACCGCCTCGACGACGTCGGCGAACCGCTCGGCCTCGCCGTGGTCGAGGCCCGAGGCCGGCTCGTCGAGCAGCAGCATCGACGGCCGATCGACCAGGGCCCGCCCCAGCTCGACCAGCCGGGCGGTACCCGTGGGCAGCCCGGCGGCCTGGCGGTGGCGGACGGACTCGAGGCCACACCGGGCGAGCACCTCACGGGCCCGCTCGCGGCGCTCCCGCTCACGGCGCCGGCGGGTGGGCGAGCCCACCAGGGCGGCGAGGACGCCGCCACCACCGCCCTGCCACTCGGCGGCGACGAGCAGGTTCTCCTCGATGGTGAGCCAGCCGAACACCTGGACGCGCTGGAACGTCCGGCGCAGTCCGGCGCGGGCCCGCCGGTGGGGGGTCCACCGGGTGACCGGCCGACCGTGGAGCTCGACCCGGCCGGCGTCGGGCAGGCGTACCCCGGAGATCACGTCGAACAGGGTGGTCTTGCCGGCGCCGTTGGCCCCGATCAGGCCGCAGATCTCGCCTGGTGCGACCGAGAGCGACACCCCGTCGAGCGCTGCGATGCCCCCGAAGCGCACGCCCACCTCGGCGAGGCGCAACGCCGGTTCCGGAGCAGCAGCAACTTGTGGTGGCACGTGGGCGATCTCCCTGGCCGGCCCGATCCTCCCCTGGAACGAGCAAGTGCCCGAACCGTACCGGACCGCACCGGTGGTCGCTGACGCACCGTCAGCGAGTGGGATCCGTCGGACTCCGGACGGGGCCGCACGGCACTAGAACGCGTTCTCGTTCGGGCTTGTAGGGTCCCTGCGGTCACCAGCGGGCGCTCGCCCGTGCCAACGAGAGGATTGCTCCATGGGTTCTGCCGGCCGCTTCGACGGACGTACCGCCATCGTCACCGGAGCCGCCAGCGGCATCGGTCGGGCCACCGCACTGCGCTTCGCCTCCGAGGGCGCCAGCGTGGCCTGCCTCGACCTCGCCGACGCGGTGCACGACACCGCTGCCACCATCAGAGACGCCGGCGGCTCCGCCGTGGCGGTCGCCGTCGACGTCAGCGACGAGGCGAGCGTGGCCGCGGGGGTCGAGGCCGCCGCGACCGAACTGGGCACGGCGACCATCCTCGCCAACGTGGCCGGCGTGCTGCGCTTCGCCATCACCCACGAGGCGTCGGTGCCCGACTTCGACCTGATGATCGCCGTCAACCTCAAGGGCCCGTTCCTGATGAGCCGGGCGGTCATCCCGGGCATGCTCGCCGCCGGTGGCGGCGCCATCGTGAACGTGGCCTCATCGGCCGGCATGTTCGGCCAGGCGTACAACGCCGGCTACGGCGCCTCCAAGGGTGGCGTGGCCATCATGACCCGCGCCATCGCGTGGGAGTACGTCAAGCAGAACATCCGGGTCAACGCCATCTCCCCTGGCCAGGTCGACACCCCCATGGTGAACACCATCGACTTCCCCGAAGCCATGGACTGGAAGCTCATGCGCAAGGCCATGACCGTCAACGGCAAGTCGCTCACCCCCGACGAGCCCGCCGGCCTCATCGCCTTCCTCGCCTCCGACGAGGCGGCGGCCATCACCGGCGCGGTCATCCCGATCGACCACGGCCTCACCTGCTGAGCACGCCCGTCTGCTGAGCGCGATCGTCCGCTGAGCCGACCCATCCGAGCGCCCGGCCCCGACGCCCGGACTGAGGGCTACGGTCCGGGCATGGACTTCGCCTTGTCGCCCCGGGCCGAGACGCTCCGCGAGGAGCTGCTCGACTTCATGGATTCCCACGTGTACCCGGCCGAGCCGGTGCACGCCGAGCAGATCGCGGCATCGGGAGATCCCCACCACCACCCGCCCGTGATGGAGGAGCTCAAGGCCGAGGCCCGACGGCGCGGTCTGTGGAACCTCTTCCTGCCGCACCAGACCAAGTGGACCGACGGGCTCTCCAACGCCGACTACGCCCCGTTGGCCGAGATCACCGGCCGCAGCCCTGGCATCGCCCCCCAGGCCCTCAACTGCTCCGCCCCCGACACCGGGAACATGGAGCTGCTCACCCAGTTCGGCACCGACGAGCAGAAGGAGCAGTGGCTGGTGCCGCTCCTCGAGGGTGAGATCCGCTCCGCGTTCGCCATGACCGAGCCGGCCGTGGCCTCCAGCGACGCCACCAACATCGAATGCCGCATCGAGCGCGACGGCGACGACTACGTGATCAACGGCCGCAAGTGGTGGATCTCCGGCGCCGCCGACGAGCGCTGCAAGATCTTCATCCTCATGGGCAAGACCGATCCCTCGGCCTCCCGACACCTCCAGCAGTCGATGGTCCTGGTCCCGCGCGACACGCCAGGCGTGGTCATCGAGCGGGCCCTCCCGGTGTTCGGCTACCAGGACCAGGAGGGGCATTGCGAGATCTCCTTCACCGACGTCCGCGTCCCGGTCTCGAACCTGATCGCCGACGAGGGCAGCGGCTTCCGGCTCGCCCAGGAGCGCCTCGGCCCCGGGCGCATCCACCACTGCATGCGCACGATCGGCGCGGCCGAACGGGCGCTGGAGCTCATGTGCCAGCGGGTCACCAACCGGGTGGCGTTCGGGCGGCCGCTGGCCGACCAGGGCGTGATCCGCGAGTGGATCGCCGACTCGCGCATGGAGATCGAGCAATCCCGCCTCCTCACCATGAAGGCGGCGTGGCTCATGGACACGGTGGGCAACAAGGGCGCGGCCGTGGAGATCTCCTCCATCAAGGTGGTGGTCCCCAACATGGCGCTGCGGGTGATCGACCGGGCCATCCAGGCCCACGGCGGCATGGGCGTGAGCGACGACGTGCCGCTCGCCGCCATGTACGCCGGCATCCGCACCCTCCGCCTGGCCGACGGCCCCGACGAGGTGCACCGCCGCCAGGTGGCCAAGCGCGAACTGGCGCGCTACATGCCCGTCGACATCCCGCCCGACGTCGGCCGCGTCTGACCGGCCGCGTCTGACCGGCCGCATCTCTGACCGGCCGACAGACCGGTTGCGCCGCCGGGCACCCCGGAGCGACACCGGTGTTCACCGCGCCGACACCGCCAGGCCTCCACCGGTTCGGTCGGGGCCGATAGCGTCGGCAGCGCCCGTCGCCTCGACGGGCCGACCAGGGGAGGTCTCGGCCGTGGGCGTCGTTCGTCGCAGGATCCGTCACTCGGAGCGAACAGCGCGCACGAGCCCGCGTGCGAGCCATCGACGGGTGCGGGCCGTGGGTCTCATGACCGCGGTCATCGTGGGCGCGTCGCTCCTCGCCCCCACCCCGGCCGCCGAGGCGGCCGGCGTCACCACCCACGGGTGGATGGCCGTGGAAGCGATCGACTTGGTGGACGACCCGGGGCTGATGGCGCTGCTGCGAGCCCACGAGGAGCAGGTCCGCGCCGGTGCCATGTTCCCCGATGTCGGGTACGTGAACGGCAACACCTACGGCGAGGAAGCGCACTGGCAACGGTTCGTCGACGCCTACGTCGACCTCATCGCCGCCCGCACCGACTGTGGGCCCGACCTGGCCGACCCGGCGGCGCCGTGCGCCGACATGATCGCCCACGCCTTCGGGGTGGCCGGCCACGGCATGGGTGACGAGGTCTGGGACTGGCTGTTCGAGCCCAACGGCCCCGACCTCGACGAGTACTACGTGAACGGTCTGCCCACCGCCAACGAGGGCGGCGCCGAGACCCAGATGGACCTGGTGGCCGTGGGGGTGCACGGGGTGCCCCGACCCGCCATCCCGGCGCTGCCCGACATACCCACCCTGCTCCAGGCCTTCGAGGACGCCGGGTTCGGCGGCGTCACCGAATCGCAGTTCGCCCTGGTGCCTCACGCCGCGGCGGTGTGGGACCTGGAGACCCAGTGGGCCGCGGAGCACCTCGCGGGCGTGCAGGCGGCCATGCCCTGGATGTCGGCCAACATGGTCACCGCTCCCGGCGGCGTGGACTTCGCTGCGCAGGCCATCGCTGGCTACTGGGGGTCGATGTGGGGTCGCCTGCAGGGTGACCAACCGCCCACCGAGGTGTCCATCACCTACCCGGCACCGGGCCAGGACGACATCCCCGCCACCGGCTGGGTCCGCTCGTACCAGCCCGGCTCGTCTCGGGGCCGCGGCGGCGCCCGAACCCGGATCACCGCTGTGCTCACCCACGCCCGGCCCTACGCGTCACCCGCCGGAGGCCCGGGCGTACCGGCGGAGATGGCCCCGGGCACCATGACCATCACCGACCTGGTACGAGGTGGCGGTGGGCGTCACCACCCCGGTCACCGACGCCCGGGGTGAGCCGGTGACGCCCCACACCTGGCGGTTCCGGACCGCCTGCGGGGCCGAGGCCCACACGATCACCGGGACCGTCACCGACCCGGCCGACCAGCCGGTGGCGGCAACCCAGGTGCTGGCCTACCGCACCACCGACGGGTTCATCCCCACCGGCCAGGCCGAGGCCGGCCCCGACGGCCGCTACGAGATCACGGGCCTTCCCGAGGGTACGTACCGGCTGGCGTTCCTGCCGCCGGCCGATGCCGGCCTCGGGATGGTCTGGTCCGGTCAGAGCCCCGGGCGCGGGGAGGCCGAGCCCCACGTCGTCCCCGGTGCCGGCCTCGTGGCCGACGCCCAGCTCGCGGCCTCACGGGAACTGAGCGGGCGGGTCACCGCCGCCGATGGGGCGCCCCTCGCCGGCATCGCCGTGTACGCGGTCGCCGCCACCGACACCTGGGTCCCCACCGGCGTCACCGCCACCAGCGCCGACGGCACCTACCGGTTCCAGGGCCTACCGGTCGGTGTCTACCGGGTGGCGTTCCAGGTCACTCCCGGGTCACCGCTCGGGTGGTACCACCAGGCCGCCACCCGCCAGACCGCCACCCCGGTGCCGGTGGGGGCCACGCCGGTCGAGGGCATCGACCACCAGTTCACGCCCTGAACCCTGGTGGCCCGCTCAGGCTGACGGCCCGACGGTCGGTCTGCACCCACCCGGCAAGCGGGTCATTCGAACTCGCGGATCTCGCCGCGGGAGATCTCGATCACCGCGAACATGGCGTCGTGCAGCGCGCCGTGCAGGGTGCGGAACCGGTGCACCTCGGGGTCCACCTCGTCGGCCTCCACCGGCGCCTCGTCGAGGCCCTCGACCTCGCCCGACTCCAGGGCCTCGAAGGCGCGGTCCCAGTCGGTGGCGGCGGCCTGGCGCTTCAACCACATGTTGGGAGCCTGGACCATCGCCCGCTCCAGGTCGTTGACGATGGCCACCACCACGTCGGTGGTGGTGCGCACCCCCGGGGTGGCCAGCAGGTTGAGGGCCTGGAGCTTGCGCATGGCCAGGGCCGCGACCATCTGCGGATCACCCAGCTCCGACACCGCGGAGTCGACCTCCTTCAGGTCGAGCGACACGGTGGGTGGCACGTCGAACCAGCGCCGCAGCGTGGCGAACAGCTCGGCCGTGACCGAGTCGAGGGCCAACAGCTCGGCCGGCTTGGGCACCGGCCCACCCGTGTGCTCGTCGTCCTCGTACTCGTCGTCGTCGTCGTACTCGTCGGGGTCGAACCCGTCGTCGTCGTCATCGTCGTCGTCGTCGTCGGGGAAGCCGTCGCCCATGCTCGGATGGCTCACGGCTGGATCCGCCCCGAGGCCGGTCGGGGCCCGAAGGTCATCACGACGGTGGTGCCACCCGGTGTCTCCCGGAACTCCAGATCATCGGACAGCAGCCGGATGAGCGGGATCCCGAGGCCGTCCTCGTGGTCGAGACGGGCCGGATCGGTGACGGCCGGGTGGCTGGGCAGCTCCCGGGGATCGAAGCCCCCACCGTGGTCCTGCACGGTGAGCACGATCGACTCCGGACCCAGGGTGCAGCGCAACACGATCGACCGGTGGGCGTCGCGCACCTCGCGCCGGGCCAACTGGGCCTCGATGGCGTTGGTACAGGCCTCCGAGGCCGCCAGGCGCAGGTCGGCGCTGCGCTCCTCGTCGAACGACGGGTCCATGGCCACCGCCGCACCCACCACCAGCCGGGCCACCGAGACGATCTCGGGACGGGGCGGGCTGACCAGTTCGACGACCTCCACGGCGGCGGTGTCGACCATCACGACCCGAGGGCGTCGACCAGCGACGGGTGGATGTCGAACACCTGGTCCAGGCCCGTGATGTCGAACAGCTTGCGAACCCGGGGATCGTCGACCACGAGGTGCAGCGCACCGTCGTGGCTGCGCACCCGTTTGAGCGCGCCGATCAGCACCCCGAGCCCGGTGGAGTCGATGAAGTCGACCCACGACAGGTCGACCACCAGCCGGTGGTGGCCCTCGTTGATCAGGTCGATGAGCCGGGCGCGGAGACCCGGAGCGGTGGCCACGTCGACCTCACCGGTGACGCCCACGACGGTCCACCCGTCCTGTTGGGTCACTTCGAGTCGGAAATCCATGTTGCTCCCCGGTCGTCCGCCGGTTCACGCTACCCGGCCACCTGCAGGCACTGCCGCACCCCGCCGGGCGACGGCCGGTAGCATGCGAACGTCTGTTCCGTTCCCGTCGGTTCCGCCCGTGTCCACCGCTCCGCTCCTCTCCCCAGACCTGCTCGACCTCGAGCTCCACCAGCTCCGGGGGCTCCTCGGCGCCGGCCTGGTGCACGCATCACGGCTGCCCGCCCGGCCGGCGCGCGTCGCCGGGCTGGCCCGCGCCCTGCCCACCCCGCTGGAGCGGCGCCTCGCCGAGCTCGGGATCGACGAGCTGTGGACCCACCAGGCCGAGGCCGTCGACCTGCTCCGGGCCGGGCGCTCCACGGTTATCGCCACCGGCACCGCATCGGGCAAGTCGCTCTGCTACCAGCTCCCCATCGCCGAGGCCGTCGCCGACCCGCTCCGGCCCGGCACCGCGCTCGCCCTGTTCCCCACCAAGGCGTTGGCCCAGGACCAGCTCCGCGCCCTGGGGCACCTGGCCGTCCCCGGCCTCACGGCCGTCACCTACGACGGCGACACCCCGCCCGAGCAGCGCACCTGGGCCCGGGCCCACGCCAACGTGCTGCTCACCAACCCCGAGATGCTCCATTGCGGCCTGCTCCCCCAGCACGCCCGCTGGTCCACCTTCCTCATGCGCCTGCGCTACGTGGTGATCGACGAGCTGCACGTGCTGCGCGGGGTGTTCGGCACCAACGTGGCCCACCTGTTGCGCCGCCTCCGACGGCTCTGCGAGCTGTACGGGTCCAGCCCCACGTTCGTGTTCTCGTCGGCCACCATCGGCCAGCCGGCCCGGCTGGCCGCCGAGCTGTGCGGGCTGCCCGTGCAGGCCGTCACCGACGACGGCTCGCCCCGGGGTGAACGGCTGGTCGCACTGGTCGACCCCGCGCTGGCGGGCGGCGACGCCGGGCCCCGGTCCCCCAACCGGGTCACGGCCGACCTGGTGGCCGGCCTGGTCCGGCGAGACCACCGCACCCTCGCCTTCTGCCGCAGTCGGGCCGGCACCGAGGTGGTGAGCGCCGAGGTCGCACGACGCAACCCCGACCTGCAACGCCGGGTGCGCCCCTACCGCGGTGGCTACCTGGCGGCCGAGCGCCGTGAGATCGAGGCCCAGCTGTTCTCCGGCAGCCTCGGCGGGGTGGTGGCCACCTCCGCTCTGGAACTGGGCATCGACGTGGGCGGTCTCGACGCCGTGGTCCTCAACGGGTTCCCCGGCACCATCGCCTCCCTCTGGCAACAGGTGGGCCGGGCCGGGCGCGAGGGCCAGCCGTCGGTGGCGGTGCTGGTGGCCGGAGACGACCAGCTCGACCACCACTTCCTCCGCCACCCCCACGAGGTGTTCGCGCGCGAGCCCGAGCCGGCCGTGATCAACCCGGCCAACCCCTACGTGCTGGACCCGCACCTCGGCTGCGCGGCCTACGAGCAGCCGCTCACCCACCACGACGAGCGCTGGTGGGGCGACCACCTCGCCGACGGGGTCCGTCGCCTGGTGGTCGACGACACGCTCCGGATCCGCCCCGGCCTGCGCCAGACCCGGGCCGTGTGGGCCCGCCGGGGCCACCCGGCCAGCGCCATGGGCCTGCGCTCGGGCTCGCCGCACGAGGTACGCATCGCCTTCGCCGACGGCACCCTCGTGGGCACCGTCGACCGGTCCCGCGCCCCCGAGGTGGTGCATCCCGGGGCCGTGTACCTGCACCAGGGCCGGGCCCACCGGGTGGTGGAGCTCGACCTCCACGACGGTGCCGCCATCGTGGAACCCGACCCCGGTCACACCTACACCCAGGCCCGGTCCACGGTGGAGCTGCGGGTGCTGCGCACCGAGTCGGCCCGATCCGTGGGGGTCATCGAGGTGGGTCTGGCCGAGGTGGAGGTCACCAGCCAGGTCACCGGGTACCAGCAGCGAGAGGTGCTCACCGGCGATCTGGTCGGGTCCCACGAGCTGCTGCTCCCGCCGTCCACGCTGGTCACCCGCGGGGTGTGGTGGCGCATCCCGCCGGCCCTGCTGGACCGGGCGATGGTGGAGCCCCACCAGGTGGGGGGCGCGCTGCACGCCGCCGAGCACGCCGCCATCGGCATGCTCCCGCTGTTCGCCATCTGCGACCGCTGGGACGTGGGCGGGGTGTCCACCCCGTGGCTCCACGACCTGGGAGCCCCGGCCATCGTGATCTACGACGGCCACCCCGGCGGCGCCGGCATCGCCGACCTGGCCTACGAGGCCACCGAGGCCCAGCTGGCCGCCACCCTCGAGACGCTCGAGCAGTGCGAGTGCGACACCGGGTGCCCGTCGTGCGTGCAGTCACCCAAGTGCGGGAGCCTCAACGAACCGCTCGACAAGCACGCCGCCGCCCGCCTGCTGCGGGCGATCAGGTGGGACCCTCCACCCGCATCGTGATGTCCGCCCGCACGGTCACGTCGCCGAGCAGGCCCCCCACCAACGGCACCTCGGTGGCGGCCCGGTACGCCACCGACACGGTCACCAGGGCACCGGCAGTGCCACCACCGCCCTGGTGCACGGCGAGCCGACCGGGCTCGAGCCCCGGCGTGGCCCGGGCGGCGGCTGCCGCCGGCTCGCCCACCGACGCGGCCCGGGCGCCCTCACGGGCGGCGTGCACCACCAGAACCTGAGCTCGGGCGACGAGCGCCACCTGCACCACCAGGAGCAGCGCCAGCACCACCACCGGCAGAGCCAGGGCCAGCTCCACGGTGGCCTGGCCCCGTTGCCCGGGCCGACCGGAGCGCGGCGACCGACCGACCCGGGCGGACACGTCAGCCGGCCTTGCTGATGAGCTGGCCGACCACGGCGTCGAACAGCTCACCGATCTTGCCGGAGCCGGTGGCCCACGAGGAGCAGGGCGATGGCCGCGGCGCCGAGCAGCACCAGGGCGTACTCGGCGGTGGCCTGGCCCGCCGCGGAGCAGCGGAGGCGGGCGAACAGGATGGACAGGGACATGGGATTGACCTCCCGGGAGGGGAACGACCGGCACCTCACGGTGCGACCCGATGGGCGGACCCCCCGGGGGCGGCACCCGAGGGTGCGAGGAGAGCGGACCGGCGACCGAGGTCGGTGACGGCGGCGGTCACGGCGGCGGTGACGGTGGCAGATGGTGGCCGGGTGACGGCCGGGGCCGCGGCCGCCGGTCAGAGCCGGAGCGAGGCCAGCGACGCGGCGAGGAGCGGCACCACGGCCAACAGCACGAAGGCGGGCAGCACGCAGGACACCAACGGAAAGAGCATGGTGACGGGCAGCCGGCGGGCCCGGGCCTCGGCCTCCCGACGACGACGGTCGCGCGCCAGCACCGACACCCGGTCGAGCGCCGGGCCGAGCGGGGCCCCGGTGGCGGCGCTTCCGGCGAGGGCGCCCGTGAGCGCCGGACCCAGCGAGCCGAGCCGGGGCCCGAGGTCGGCCAGGGCCCGGGCCAGCGGTCGACCCCGGTCCACCGCAGCCTGGGCCTCGACCAACAGGGGACGCACCACCGCTGGCGACCGCTCGGCCACCAGCCGCAGGCACGACGCCACCGGGTGGCCGGCGGCGGCCGCCACGAGGAACAGGTCGACGAGGTCGGGCACCGCAGCGTCGACCAGCCGCAGGCCCAGGGCACGGTGGCGGCGGGCCGCCCGAACCCGGGCTCCGCCCACCAGCACCGCGCCGCCCACCGCCACGGCGGGGCCCAGCACGATCGCCACGGCGGCCACCAGCCCCACGACCACGGCCACCAGACCGGCACCCGGGCGGCGGAGCTCGCGCGACACGCCGGGGGGTCTGCCGTGGCGGCGGGGCGGCGGCCGACGGCGAGCGTTCGGGCCTGGTGCTTCCGAGCCGTCCGGAGCCCCCGAGCCGGCGCGCGGCGGTGGGCCCGGGAGTGTTCCGGCGGCCCACGACGCCGCCACCACGGCGACCGCAGCCAGGACCGGTGCAGCCCAGGGTCCGAGCGGATCGGGGCCGGGGATCATTCGACCACTCCGGCCATGCGATCCATCCAGGTGGCGCCGACGGCGTCGAGGACCAGCCCGGCCGCCACGCAACCCCAGCCGGCGGGGCTGGCGAAGAAGGCGGCCACCCGCGGATCGACCACCGCCACGAACACCGCGAAGGCCACCGGGGTGATCACCAGAACCACGCCCGAGGTCCGGGCCTGCGCGGCCAGGGCCCGGATCTCACGGGCCAGCGCGTCGCGCTCGCGCAGCGTGGCCTGCACCCCGAGCAGCGCCGCCTGCTGGCTCCCACCCGACACACCGGCGATCGCCACGGCATCGGCCAGGAGGCGCACCCCAGGCGAGCCCGACGTGGCCGCCCACTCGTCGACGGCGGCCTGGACGCCGAGGCCGTGGCGGATCCGACCGGCCACCCGGGCGAGGTCGGGTGCCAGCGGGGTGGGGTCGACCGCGGCCGCCTCCAGGGCGGCGGCCAACGAGGTGCCGGCCGCCAACCGGAACAGCACCACGTCGATCACCGCGGCGAGGTGGTGGGGCTCGTCCCGGTGATCGGCCCGCACCCGGAACCGCCGCCGGCCGAGCATCGCTGCGGCCGCCCCCAGCGCCAGCACGGTCACCAGCACGGGCCGGTGCCAGGCGACCAGAGCGGCCACCGAGACCACGGCCCGG
Source organism: Acidimicrobiales bacterium (assembly GCA_036724365.1). Lineage (GTDB taxonomy): Bacteria > Actinomycetota > Acidimicrobiia > Acidimicrobiales > Iamiaceae > Aquihabitans. Next base: position 22,939 of record DAIMFV010000018.1, read on the forward strand.
ACGCTCCACCGCCAGGCCGGGCCCGGCTCCACGCCGAGCCCGGAGAGGTGGAGCACCCGACCGAACCAGGCGGGCGGCACGGGCGGCGAGGTCGGCCCGGCCAGGCGGTGCAGCACGGTGCCGGCGCGCTGGACCTCCCAGGCCCGGAGGGCGGCCACGGCCACCGCCACCACACCGAGCGCGGCGAGCAGTGGGGCCGTCGTTGCGTCGGTCACCGGGCTCACCACCCCGGCCAGGGGCACGACGGGTCGCGGGCCGGCCGCGAGGGCTCGGCCACGATCTCACCCCGGTCGACGAGCAGGCGGACCGCGGGACTCGCCGGGTCGCCCATGGCGGGCGCCACCGGTTCGCCGACCGCCGCCACCAGCCGACGCCCGTGTGCGGCCCGGGTGACGTGCACCACCAGGTCGACCGCAGCCGCCAGGTGGGCGCGCACCGCGTGCAGCGGCAGACCCACCCCGGCGAGGAGCACCAGCGTCTCCAGCCGGTGGAGGGCGTCGTGGCAGCCGTTGGCGTGGAGCGTGGACAGCGACCCGTTGTGCCCCGTGTTCATGGCCTGTACGAGGTCGAGGGCCTCACCACCGCGGACTTCGCCGATCACCAGGCGGTCCGGCCGCATGCGCAGGGCGTTGCGGACCAGCTCTCGGGCCGACACCGCAGCGGTGCCCTCCGCCGACGCCGGCCGGGTCTCGAGGCGGATCACGTGGTCCGACGGCAGCCGGAGCTCGGCCGCGTCCTCCACCGTGACCACCCGCTCCGAACGCGGCAGCTCTGCGGCGAGGGCGTTGAGCAGGGTGGTCTTGCCTGAGCCGGTGGCTCCCACCACGAGCACGTTGGCCCGGGACCGCACCGCCCAACGCAACAGGTGCTCCACCGGCGGGGTGGCCAGATCGGAGAGTGGCACCGCCAGGGCACCGAACCGCCGGATGGTGAGGCACGGTCCGTCGACCGCGAGCGGGGGCACGATCACGTGGACGCGGCTGCCGTCGGCCAGGCGCCCGTCGGCCACCGGGTTGAGCGGATCCACCCGGCGACCCAGGGGGGCCAGTATCCGCTCCACCACCAGGTCGATGACGGCCCGGTCGAGGTGGAGGTCGGTCTCCTCCAGCTCACCCTTGCGCTCCACCCACACCGGGCCGGGACCGTTCACCAGGATGTCGGTGACGTCGGGGTCCTGCAGCAGGGGTTCCAGGGGACCCAGCCCGGCCATCCGGGCCCGGACGCGGGCCACCGCTCCCGCCACCTCGGCGGCCGAGAGCAGCGGATCGGCCCGGCGCACGAGGGCCCCGATGTGCTCGGGACCGGGTAGGTCGCCCGGCGATCCGGTGAGCAGCTCGCGGTGGACGGCGTCGTCGACCGCTCGCACGTCTGCCCCGGTCATGCCACGGCCCGCATGACCTCGGCGAACCCGCGGGGCAGCCGAGACACCAAGAGACCGCAGTCGACGGCCCGGGCCACCGCCGGATCGAGCGCCACCGACCCCACCACCGGCGCCCCGGCCTGCCGGGCCACGTCGTCGTCGGACAGGGCCCGGCCCGGATCACGGACGACCACCACGCCCGACGGGCACAACGGGGCGCGGGCCAGGCGCCGCACCGCCAGGGAGCACGGCCGGGCGACGGGCAGGGACCGCGACGCCTCGGCGGCCAGCTGCTCGGCCACCGAACCGGGACCGCCGGCGGGCAGCGTGCCGCAGTCGACCACCACCCCCCGCCCCGCCGAGGCCAGCACCTGCACCAGCAGGCCGCCGGTGCCCGGCGGAAGCGGACCCGTACCCCGGTGGAGCAGGGCCAGACCCGGGGCCACCGGTCCTTCGAGCCGGGCCAGGGCGTCGGGCGGCACGGACGGGCCGGCCGCCAACCATTCGGCCACCCCGGGACCGGTGGGCTCGGGCAGGCCGAGCGCGGCCGGCAGATCGCCCGCCAGGTCGACGAGCAGCACCGGACGACCGATGCGGCGCTGGATGGACAACGCCAGTCCGGCAGCGACCACGGTGGTGCCGGAACCACCCTTCAGGGACCAACAAGCGGTGACCACGGGGCCTCCCACGACGCGAACGACAGGCTCGCGGGGAAGGCGGCGCGGGGCACGCTACCCAGGCACCGGACCCCGCACAAGGGGTTCGGCACGACCGACGGGTGACCCCGACGGAGAAGCAACCGACGGCCGGCCCCGAAGGGCCGGCCGTCGTGGATGGATCAGACCGTCTTCACCTTTTTGGCCACCACGGTGGCGAGAGCGGCGAGGACGACGAGGATGAGGAGCTTCTTCATGACCCCGAGTGTACGGAGCCCTGAGCCGGCGTGCTCGCCGGATCAGACGGCGAGCAGATCCCGGGCGCCGGTGTCCGACGACGGGTGGCGCAGCTTCGACATGGCCCGGGCCTCGATCTGGCGGATGCGTTCCCGGGTGAGGTTGAAGTGCTCGCCCACCTCCTCGAGCGTGCGCGGCTCGCCGCGGTCGAGGCCGAAGCGGAGCTTGAGGATCTCGCGCTCCCGGTCGTCGAGCGGGGCCAGCAGCCGCGAGATCTCCTCGGGCAGCAGGGCCGTGGCGGCCACCTCGAAGGGCGACTCGGCGGAGCGGTCCTCGACCACGTCGCCCAGTTCGGCGTCGCCGTCCTCGCGGAGCGGCTCGGACAGCGAGAGGGGTTCGGCGGCGAAGCGCAGCGCCTCGGTGACCTTGTCCTCGGGCATCTCCACCTCGGCCGACAGCTCGGCGAGGGTGGCGGGGCGACCGAGCTTGAGCTCCAGGCGGGCCCGGGCCTTCTGCAGCCGGGCCAGGGTGTCGCCCGCGTGGACGGGGAGGCGGATGGTGCGGCCGGTGTTGGCGATGCCGCGGGTGATGGCCTGGCGGATCCACCAGGTGGCGTAGGTGGAGAACTTGAAGCCCTTGCGCCAGTCGAACTTCTCGACGGCGTGCATCAGGCCCAGGTTGCCCTCCTGGATGAGGTCGAGGAGGGGCAGCCCCGACGCCTGGTACTTCTTGGCGATCGACACCACCAGGCGCAGGTTGCTCTGCACGAAGGTGCGCTCGGCCTTCTCACCGTCCCGGGACAAACGCCGCAGTTCACGCTTGCGCGCCGCGGTGAGACCCTTCTCGCCGGCTTCCAACTCGGTCCGGGCGGTGTTGCCCGCCTCGATGGCCTGGGCGAGGCGGACCTCGTCGTCCTTGGTGAGCAGCGGATACTGGCCGATGTCGGTGAGGTAGAGGCGGACGAGGTCTTCTTCGTCCCGTTCCACACGCTCTTTGGCCATTTGGCACCTGTTCCTGAGATCTACGGGGGGGGGAGACTGACTCTGTGTTCCCCCCACGGGGGGTCCCGAACCGGCCGGGGCGTAGCACGTACGATCGGCCGACTGCGGGTCCTCTCAGGTTACTGATCGGGTCAAGCGCCCGAAACTTCCAGGGAAAGTCCGCCAATCGGGGGTGGCAGTTGGCACAGATGGCCTGCGGCGTGGTGAGGTCGGGGGTGCGATGACCGACCACGCCCCCATCACCCCCTCCCACTGGGGCCTCCTCGACGCCGAGGCGCAGCACCTCGCCTTCCCTGATGCCTTTCCGATCCCTTCCGAGCAGGAACGGCGGAGCCTCGGTGCCGCCGACCTGGTGAAGCTGGTCTTCGTCCTCGACGAGGCCCCGGCCAGCGGACCCAACGCCGAGCGCATGTGGGTGGAGGTGCTCGGCGCCGCCGAGGGCGTGTACCAGGGCCGCCTCACCAACCAGCCCACGGTCATCCCCGACCTGGACGACGGCGCCCTGCTCGAGTTCGACCACCGGCACGTGGCCGGCATCGCCCTGCGTCGCCATGAGGTGGCCTTCGCGGTGGACCAGCACGCCGTGGTCACCCGACGGGCCCTGGCCCGCGCCGTGCCACCCGGGTGGGTGGTCCACG
>DAIMFV010000019.1:0-8526 GCA_036724365.1 Acidimicrobiales bacterium
GCAGCGACGACTCGGGTGATGACGCGGCGCCGACCTCGACCACCGCGAGCGGCACGAACGACGGCTCCGGCGGGACCACGGCTGCGAGCTCCGACGGGTCCGACGGCGCGCCCACCGAGGGTGGCGAGCTGCTGGCGGTGTCGTACAACGTGGCGGGGCTGCCGGTGGAGATCTCCAAGGAGCGGCCCGACGTGAACCTGCCGCTCATCAGTCCGCTGCTGGACGAGTTCGACCTGGTGCTCACCCAGGAGGACTTCGACTGGTGGGGCGAGCTGGCCTCGGGCTTCGACTTCGTGAACTACCACGACCGGCTGCGGGCCGACACCACCCACGAGTACCGGTCGGGCAAGCACCCGGGCCCCGATGCGGTGGGCCTCGACCTGTCCCAGCGCCCGGCGCCGGAGGTGGGCGACGGGCTTGGCCTGCTGTCGCGGTTCCCGATCGAGGAGGTGGCCCGCGTGCCGTGGACGGGCTGCTTCGGCGGGTTCGACACGAGCGACGGCGGGGCCGCCGACTGCCTGTCGATGAAGGGCTTCAGCCTCACCGAGGTGACCCTGGCCGACGGTGCCGTGGTGCACGTCTACAACCTCCACGGCGAGGCCGGCGGCACCGAGACCGACCAGGCGCTCCAGGAGGACGATTACGAGCAGCTCGCCGCCTACATCGCCGAGCACAGCGAGGGCGCGGCGGTGATCCTCGGCGGCGACACCAACCTGCACACCGACACCGTGCACCCCGACAGCTCCAACGGTGCCGACATCGGCATCTGGGACCGCTTCCTGGCGGCCACCGCGCTCACCGACGCCTGCACCGCGCTCGAGTGCGACCAGCCGGGCCGCATCGACAAGTTCGCGTTCCGGTCCGGGTCCGGCGTGGAGCTGGAGGCGCTCAGCCACCGGTTCCGCACCGACTACGTCGACGAGGCCGGCGAGGACCTCAGCGACCACCAGGCCCTGGAGGTCCGCTTCCGCTGGACCGCCGAGTGATCCCGCTGACCGACTGACCGTTGCTCAGCCGGTGTAGGCCGGTCGGCCGGTGACCGGCGGCGCCGGGCGGGCCGGGGGCGTGGGCGCGGTCGGCCGGGTGGTGGGCGGCGCCGTGGTCGGGGAGGTCGTGGTGGGAGGCGGCTCGGCGGCGAAGGCGATCGGCACGACGGCGCGGCGGTCGGGCTGGTCGCTGAAGCCCCAGGCCACCAGGATCTCGCACCCCTCCAGTTCCAGGTTGCAGTCGATCTGGTCGCCGAACGGGGTCACGAACCGCTCGTGGACGTCGATGGTCAGGTCCAGCGTCTCGGTCTCCAGGTCGGCCACCCCCCGCACCTCGTTGTCGAGGTGGCACATGCGGCCCCAGCGCACGCCGGTGGCGCTCCCGGCGGCTCCGGCGCCACCGGCGCACTGGAACACCCAGGTCTCGAAGCGCGGGAGCACGTGCTCGATGTGCACGGCCACGGTCTGGCCGTCGACCAGACCGGTGGCGGGGGTGACCGTGGCGGTCACCTCGGGCCGCAACGGAGCGTCGGGATCGAACTCGAGGGCGGCTTCGGGCCACTCGCCGGCGTCGAGCATGTAGCCCACGCCGATCTCGCAGCCGGCGGGGTCGGTGCGGCAGTCGACCTCGGTGCCGTCGGGCAGCCAGATGCGGGCGTCGACCGGGACCACGAAGTCGACGTCGCCCGCGCCGTCGGCATCGACGTAGTCGGCGTTGTAGCCGTCGCAGTCGTTCTCGTCGACCGCGCCGCCCCGGCACTGGAAGTACTCGAGGAGGGCGTTGGGCTCGAACCCCGACCCGGTGACGCGTACGTAGGTCCAGTCGGTGAGCCCGGTGGCGGGGGTGACGGTGACGGTGGGTGCCTGGGCCCCGGCGGGCGGACCGCCGACCAGCGTGAGCCCGGCCACCAGCGCGCCGGCGGCGAGGACCCGAGCGACGAACCTCGGCGTACGAACCATGTCAGCGCCTCCTGTCGGGTCGCCACGACCCGGCATCTGGTGATCCCACCCGGGTCCCATCCCACTCCCGATCCGCCGCCTCCGCAAGCTCGAGGGCGATTGGAGGCGGTGGGGCCGGTGGCTACGGCGCCAGGGTCAGCTGGCGTCGAGGTGGCGGCGGAACTGCTGGCCCACCACCATCGACTTGCCCATCCGGGCCACCCACTCGTTGGCGGCCGCGGTGAAGGTGGCCGGGTCGTGGCCCAGCTCGGCGGCGATCGCCTCCATGCCCTCGGCGGTGGTGACCCCGCGGAGCTGAGCCTGCTTGGCCACCGCGGCGTACTCGGGGAGACCGATGCCGTCGATGGGCTGGAGCAGCGGATCGTCGGCGTCCAGCGGGGTGGTGGACGGGCCGCCGAGGAACGAGGGGTTCACCGGCATGCCCTTCACCCCGATCTGCCCCGATCCGGCGTCCGGGGTGGCGTGGTCCTGCTTGAACTGCGCGGCGGCGGCACCGCTGTCGATGCCGTCCTTGATCTTCTTGAAGAGGCCCACAGCCACCCTCCTGGTTCCCGACTCCGGCCATCCCGCGAGCCGGGCCGAACCGTACCCCGCTCCAGGTCGTCTGGTGGCGGGGATGGGCTCTGGCCGTCAGCCGTTGAGGCGGGCGTGGATGGCCTTGTTGGCCTTGTAGATCTTCAGGAACTCCCGGTAGAGCGGGGCGTAGGTGGCGCGGGCCGTGGGATCGGGGCGGAACTCCCGCTCGATGGTGACCGACCGGTTCAACTCGTCGAGGGTGTGCTGGCCCAGGGCCAGCCAGGCCACGAAGGCGGCGCCGCGGGTGTTGGCGTGCTGGGGCTCGGCCACCCGCCGGATCACCCGGTCGCACACGTCGGCGTGGATCTGGCACCAGAGGTCGGAGGTGGCGCCGCCGCCGATGAAGTTCAGCCCGTCGAGCGGTCGCTTGACGAACTTCTCCACCACGTCGAGCAGCCAGCGGCTGTTGTAGGCCACACCCTCGAACACCGACCGCACCAGGTCGGCCCGGTCGGTGGTGAGCGACAGGTTGTTCCACCCGCCGCGGATGGTGTGGTCGTCGACGGGCGTGCGCTCGCCGTTCAGCCAGGGCGTGAAGATCACCCGGTTGCTCCCCGCCGGCGCGGCCGCCGCCAACTCGTTGGCCTCGTCGAGATCACGCACCATGCCCGCCTGGTCTCGCAGCCAGAGGAGCGCACCGCCGCCGACCTCGTGCTCGTTGGCCAGGAAGTAGCGGCCCGGCACCGCCGAGGGGAGGGCGGCCTGGTTGTGCAACAGGTCGGTGCGCTTGGTGGGCAGGTGGCACGACAGCCACGACGAGGTGCCCATGTACAGGTGGCCCTCGAAGTCGCCGAGGGCACCGGAGCCGACCACAGCCGAGTGCACGTCGCCGGTGGCGGTGACCACCTTGGTGCCGGGGGCCAGGCCCCAGTCGGCGGCCACGTCGGCGAGGACCTCGCCGACGACGCTGGCCGAGGGCACCAGCGGCGGCAGCTGCGACTCCTGCAGGCCGCACAGGGCCAGTAGCTCCGCGTCGTAGACCACGTTCGACAGGTCTCGGTTGTCGGTGAGCCAGTGGGCCACGATCGAGTCGTAGGACGCGCAGATGCGACCGGTGAGGCGGGCGTTCAGGTAGTCGCAGGGCTCCAGGAAGTATCGGGTGGCCCGGTACACGTCGGGCCGTTCGTGGCGCAGCCACAGGATGTGGCCGATGGGGTCCTTGCCGGAGTGGCTCGGGATGCCACCGGTCTTCTGGATCCACGCCTTGAGCCGCAGGGGGTGGTAGCCGGCCACGTTGACGCGGGCGCTCACCAGGTCGTGCACGTAGGGCGCACCCCGGGAGTCCATCCAGATCACCGCGGGGTACAGGTGGTGGCCGACGTCGTCCACCGCCACCGTGCCCGACCACTGCGACGTGACCGATACGGCCACGATCTCGTCGGCTGGCACACCGCCACCGTCCACCACGCGGCGCACGGCGCGGGTGATGGCGTCCCACCAGGCATCGGGGTCCTGCTCGGCGGCACCGTCGCCCAAGAGTTCCAGCGGGGTCGGCTCGAACTCGTTGGCGGTGATCCGCCCGGACCGGTCGACGAGCGCGGCCTTGGGGCCGCCCGTACCGAGGTCGATCGCCAGCACGTGTTCGTTGCCCATGGTTCCCCGCATGTCGTTCCCTGCATCCTCACCGGCCGGCCGGGTGATCGGTCCGCCGGCGATCAGTCCGTCGCGCGATCAGTCCGCCGTGTAATACCAGCCGTCGGGCCGTTCCTCCACGCCCAGGCAGTCCCCCCCCCCCCGCCACAGCGCCTGCGGCACCGGCGTCGGGTCGTGGCGGTACCACTCGGGGAATGCCGCGGCGATGGCGTCGGTGGCCTCACGCGCCCGGTAGTGCGGGATGCGGTGGTCGATGTGGTGGGCCACGTGGGTGCTGCCGATGCGGTGGTGCAGCAGGTCGATCACGGGGCCGTAGGGCCGGTCGACGGTCTGGAACGCGCCCTTGAGCCACGACCAGTCGTCGTCGGCGTAGTGGGGGATGTCGAGGTCGGTGTGCTGGAGCCAGGTGTAGCCCACCAACCAGGCGTTCACCACCAGGACGGGTCCCACGTAGAAGGCGAGCACCGGCGCGATCGAACCGGCGGCGAACGCCCACCACACGAGCAGGCCGTGCATGGCCACCACGCCGGCGGCCGACGCCCACACCCGCCGGTGCCAGCGGGCCGGGAACAGGTCGGACTCGAAGCGGCCGTGCGGGAAGAAGTGGTTGGTGAGTCCCCGTTCGGGGCCGCCGGTGGCGCCGAACAGGAGGTAGGCGGGCCAGCCCAGCACCAACATCTTGAGGAGCGCCACCACCGCGTGGGGGCCGCGCCCGAACCGGTCCCGAAGTCCGGGCTTGGTCGCGGTCCCAGGGGCCGGCCGGGGACGCGGGACGTGGGTCTCGCCCTGGGTGAGGTGGTTGGTCTTGGCGTGGTGCACGGCGTGGCTGCGCTGCCAGGAGAAGTAGGGGACCACCATGGCGGTGTGCAGCACGAAGCCCACGGTGTCCTGCAGGACCCGGTTGCGGGAGAAGGCGCCGTGGCCGCACTCGTGGGCCAGGACCCACAGGCCGATCGCCGCGGTGCCGGTGACCAGGGCGTAGAGCACCCACGCCGGCGCCCACGCCCAGGTGAGCGGGAGGAAGGCCACGGCCAGGGCCACGGGGATGGCCGTGAGCACCAGGGACAGGGCCAGGTGGGCGAGCGACCGGGCCGTGGAGATCTCGAAGCAGTGGTCGGGGATCACCGCCCGCACCTCGGCCCGGGTGGGGAGGTGAGGGGCGACCTCGTTCGGTGGTGCCGCCGCCACGGCTGGTGAAGATGGGGAGGGGATGCTGACGACAGACACGAGGGACGATTCTTGTCGCTGGAGCCCCCCGCCAACGACCCGGGCCAGTTTTCGCTGGTCACGCGCACCAGCCCGGGCGTGGGCCCGGGTTGGTGGTGGCCTGGCGGGGGTGGCTCGACCAGGACGACCGCGCAGGTGACGAGATCCCGCGCACGGCGTCAGCGCCGGTCGTCGGAACTGCCGGGTGTCACATTGACAAGTTGGCGCAAGTTGTTAACTTGTCACCCATGATCGAGACGGGGACACGGGACCGGATCCTCCAGGCGGGGGTCGAGGCGGCCGCCATCCACGGCATCGCGCGGCTCACCGTCGGCGACGTGGCCAAGCGGGCCGGGGTGTCGCGCCCCACGCTCTACAAGCACTTCCGGTCCAAGGAGGACCTGGTGGCCGCGGCCGTGGCCCGCGAGGCCGACCGCATGGTGGAGGCCGTGGTGGTGCGAGACCTGCCCACCGATCCCCGACGGGCGTTGGAGTCGGGCATCCTCGCGGTGCTGCGCGTCACCCGGGAGCATCCGCTCCTCGACCGCATCATCCGCACCGAACCCGAGACGCTGCTCCCGTTGATCCTGGAGGACGGCGGCGCCGTCTCGTTGCGGGTCCGCTCCACCATCGAGGCGATCCTCGTCGAGCGGTTCGAGCCCATCGACCCGGTGGTGCTGCGTCGCTACGCCGACCTCATCACCCGCCTCGTGATCAGCTACGCCGTCAACGCCCCAGACGACCCACCCGAGGTGGTGGCCCACATCGTGGCCGCCGTGCTCGTGGACGGCGCGCTGTCCCTGGTCGAACCGGCCCCGGGCGCCGCGCCCGGTACGGCCCCGGCCTCTGCCCTGTCATCCCTGTCCAGCGCTTCGGTCTCCGGGGAGGAGAACTAGATGAGCACCATCACCACCACCGAGATCCCGTCCGCGTCCACCACCCGGCGCTATCGCGACCACAAGAAGCCGTTCTGGGCGCTCGGACTCATCGTCCCGCTGCTGCCGTTCGGCGCCGTCGCGTGGGTGGAGCGCTTCGGGAGCGACGTCTTCTGGTGGGCCGGGCCGATCTGGATCCTCGTGCTCATCCCCATCCTCGACACGCTGCTCGGGCGGGACCGCACCAACCCGCCCGACTGGGCCGTGCCCCAGTTGGAGGCGTCGAAGTGGTACCGGATCATCACCTGGCTCTACATCCCGCTGCAGCTCTGGAGCCTGGTGTGGGCCTGCCACGTCGTCGCCACCCGTGACCTCTCGTGGTTCGCCCAGCTCGGCTTCGCCCTCACCGTGGGCACCGTGGCCGGCCTGGGCATCAACGCCGCCCATGAGCTGGGCCACAAGCGGGGCAAGCTCGAACGGCGCCTGTCCAAGATCGCCCTGGCCCAGAGTGCCTACGGCCACTTCTACGTGGAGCACAACCGGGGCCACCACGCCCGGGTCTCCACCCCCGAGGACCCGGCCAGCTCCCGCCTGGGTGAGTCGTTCTGGGAGTTCCTGCCCCGCACCGTGGTGGGCAGCCTCCGCTCGGCGTGGGAGCTCGAGACCGCCCGCCTCCGCCGCCATGACCTCCCGTGGTGGTCGCCCCGCAACGAGGTGCTCAACGCCTGGGCCCTCACGGTGGTCCTCTTCGCCGGTCTGATCGTGGCGTTCGGACCGGGGATCATCCCGTTCCTGGTGGTCCAGGCCGTGTTCGGGTTCGCGCTGCTCGAGGTCGTGAACTACATCGAGCACTACGGCCTGCTGCGCCAGAAGGTGGCCAACGGCCGCTACGAGCGCTGCCAGCCGGTGCACAGCTGGAACAGCAACAACACCGCCTCCAACCTGATCCTGTACCACCTGGAGCGGCACTCGGACCACCACGCCAACCCCACCCGGCGCTACCAGTCGCTGCGCAACTTCGACGACGCCCCCCAGCTCCCGTCGGGCTACGCCCTCATGATCGGCCTGGCCCTGGTGCCGCCGGTGTGGCGCCGGGTCATGGACCACCGGGTGGTCGAGCACTACGGCGGCGACGTCACCCGCGCCAACATCCACCCCCGCACCCGGTCCCGGGTCCTGGCTCGCCACGCGGCTGGCTGAACGCCGGCACCGACCCCCTACGATGACCACCGCCCGCCAACAGCCGCCCGGGCCCGGTCGTCGAGGAGAGAACCCGTGGATGTACGCATCGGTGTGACGCAGAACCCCAAGGAGATCGGGCTCGAGATGCCCGACGACACCGACGTCGAAGCGCTGCAGGGCAAGGTCGACAAGGCGTTCGCCGATGGTGGGGCCCTGTGGCTCACCGACCGCAAGGGCCGCCAGGTCGGCGTGCCGACCGACAAGATCGCCTACGTCGAGATCGGCCGGCCCGACGACCGTCGCATCGGCTTCGGCGGCTGACCCCCACCGGTCCCGGCGGTCCACCGCCGGTCCCAGATCGGACACCCGATCGCATGACCCCGCTCCTCGACCGCAAGCTGCTGTTCGTCACCGGCAAGGGTGGCGTGGGCAAGAGCACGATCGCGGCATCGCTCGGGCTCCTCGCCGCCGAGCAGGGCAAGAAGACGCTGGTGTGCGAGGTCGACGCCAAGGGCAACCTGGCCGACTTCTACGAGGCGGGCGACACCGCCTTCGACGCCCGTGAACTGCAGCCCAACCTGTGGGCGATGTCCATGGACACCGAGGCCTCGCTGAAGGAGTACCTGCGGCTCCAGCTCAAGATCCCGCTGCTCGGGCGGATCGGTCCGGTGGCCCGCACGTTCGACTTCATAGCGACGGCCGCCCCCGGGGTGAAGGAGATCCTCACCATCGGCAAGCTGGCCTATGAGGTGCGAGAGCGCCACTACGACCTGGTGGTCGTCGACTCGGTGGCCAGCGGCCACATCGTGGGCCAGCTCACCGCCCCGCAGGGCATCAACGAGCTGGTGTCGGTGGGCATGGTCCGCAACCAGACCCAGTGGATGCTCGACATCCTCACCGACCCCGCCCAGACCGGGGTGGTCATCGTGTCGGCGCCCGAGGAGATGCCCGTCACCGAGACCCTGGAGCTCACCGATCGGCTGCGCGCCGAGACCAACGTCGACCTCGCCGCGGTGATCGTGAACCGGGTGCTGCCCGAGCTGTTCACCGACCGCGAGGAGGAGCTGTTCGAACGACTGCGTGCCCCCGATCGGGTGGCCGCGCTCAGCGCAGCCGCCGGTGGCGACGTGGCCCCGATCCTGGAAGCC
>DAIMFV010000019.1:8536-25813 GCA_036724365.1 Acidimicrobiales bacterium
GGGCGTTCCGACCGCCGGGGTCCCCCGGGCGGGGGGGCCGCCCCCGGCGCCCCCGCGGGGGGCGCCGGGCCCCCGATCCGGGACCCCGCCGGGCGGCCCGTCCCCCCCCCCCGCCCCCGGGCCGGTCCCCTCACCCGCCTGCGGGCCGGCCTAGACCCCACCCTGCCGCTCCTGTTCGTGCCCTACCTGTTCAGTCGCAGCCACGGCGCCCGGGCCACCCGCCAGGTGGCCGAGTTCCTGGCCGAGGAGCTGTGATGGCCGGCTCCGCCCCCACCAATCCGTCTGGCAACCCGTCCGACGGAGACCGGGTCCGCACCCTCGAGCAGCTCCTCGCCACCCGCGAGATCGTGATCTCGTGCGGGTCCGGCGGGGTGGGCAAGACCACCACTGCGGCCGCGGCCGCAGCCATGGCCGCCACCCACCTCGGCGGCAAGGTGCTGGTGCTCACCGTCGATCCCGCCCGCCGGCTGGCCACCGCTCTCGGGTTGGAGGAGTTCGGCAACGTGGAGACCCGCGTGCCGAACAGCGCCTTCGCCGAAGTCGGGGTCACGCCTCGCGGTGAGTTGTGGGCCGCCATGCTCGACACCAAGCAGAGCTGGGACGACCTGGTGGCGCGCTACGCGCCCGACGACCGCACCCGCGAGGCCATCCTGGCCAACTCGATCTACCGGAACATCTCGGCCCGCTTCGTCCAGAGCCACGACTACATCGCCATGGAGCGGCTCTACGAGATCCACTCGTCGGGCACCTACGACCTGATCGTGGTCGACACCCCGCCCACCCGCAACGCCATCGACTTCCTCGAAGCGCCCGACCGCATGGCCGACTTCTTCTCGTCGAAGCTGCTCCGCTGGCTCACCGCCCCGTCCAAGTCCCGGGTGATGAGCGCCGCGTCCAAGCCCTTCTACACCGTGGCCGATCGCATCCTGGGCTCGCAGTTCCTGGAGGACATCGCCGAGTTCTTCGGGCTGTTCCAGGCCATGGCCCCCGGCTTCGTCACCCGGGCCGAGGCGGTGTCCAAGGTGCTGGCCGACCGCCGCACCACGTTCGTGGTGGTGTCCACCCTGGAGGCCGCGCCGCTCCACGAGGCCGAGTTCTTCATCGAGGCCCTGAACGAGCGCCGCCTGCACCTCGGCGCGCTGGTGCTGAACAAGGTGCTGCCGTCGTACCTGCGGCGCACCGCCACCACCGGGGTCGCCAAGCGACTGGTGGCCGATCCGGCGGCGGTGGCCGCCGGCCTGCCCGACCTGGAGGCGGTGGGTGACCCCGCCGACGTGGCCCGGGTGCTGACCACCATCGGGGAGAGCTTCCTCAACTACCAGGTGGTCGCCAAGCGGGAAGCGGAGCAGCGGGCCAGCCTGGCCCAGAGCCCCGACGTGGTGGCCGCGGTGCCGTACTTCGAGTCCGACATCGCCGACCTGGGCGGCCTCCTCGCCCTGGGCGAACAGATCTGGCGTTGACCGGTACCGGTCAGTCGCGTCGCGCCGCCCGAACCCGCTTCGCCACCCACGCCAGGACCCACGCCAGGGGTACCGCGAGCAGGAGCGCCGCCGGCCCCCCAGCGATCAACGACCCTTGGACGGCTGAAGATTCCAACACCTCGGCGGTCTCGCGGTCTCGGTCGGCGATGCCACGGACGTCGTCACCGGCCTCAGATCCACCTGCCACCGGGTCCTCCTCGTTCGGGAAGGCCAAGTGTGCACCACGGCCCCCGTACGATGCCGACCGTGGCATCGCTGGCCGAGCTCGTGCGCAACCAGACACCGCTGGCTCCGGCCCAGACGATGCACCTCCAGCGGTTGGTGGCGTCGTGGAACATGCTGGCCGACTTCTGCTTCTCGGACCTGGTGCTGTTCGTGCCGGTCTCGAACCACCCGTCCGTGGACTCCGGCGCCCACGCCGAGGCCCTCGGCGACCCGGGTTCTGACCTCCAACGGATGCTGGTGGTCGGTCACGTACGGCCCTCGACGGCCCAGACCGTGTACCGCCACGACCTGATCGGCGAGATCGTCACCAACGAGGACCGGCCGGTCGTGGCCCGGGCCATGGCCGTCGACGAGATCATCGAAGGTGATGTGGTCGTGCCGGACGTGCACGAGCGGGTGCGGGTGCTGTGCATCCCCGTGCGCCACGAGGGCCAGACCATCGCGGTGCTGTCCCGGGAGTCCACACCGTCGGTGGGCCGGTCGCCGGGGGAGCTCGAACGCACCTACGGCGAGATCTTCAACCGCTTCGCCGGCATGATCGCCGCCGGGCAGTACCCCTACCGACTCGACGACTCCGACTCCAAGGAGTCGCCCCGCGTCGGCGACGGCGTGGTGGTGCTCGACCGCACCCGCAGCGTGGAGTACTCGTCGCCGAACGCGGTGTCGGCGCTGCACCGCATGGGGGTGCACGCCAACATCGAGGGCCGGCGCCTGGGCGAGCTGGGCATAGACGACGAGCCGATCCGCGACGCCTTCACCGTGGGCAAGCCGGTCACCCAGGAGGTGGAGCGCGGCGAGGTGATCATCCTCCTGCGCTGCATCCCGATGTTGGACTCCCAGGGCGTGTCGGGCGCGGTGGTGCTGTTCCGCGACGTCACCGAGGTACGGCTCCGGGACCGCCTCCTCATGTCCAAGGACGCCACCATCCGAGAGATCCACCACCGGGTGAAGAACAACCTGCAGACGATCTCCTCGCTCCTGCAGCTGCAGAGCCGGCGGACCGACAGCGATCAGGCCCGGGCCGCCATCTCCGAGTCGGTGCGGCGCATCCAGTCGATCGCGCTGGTCCACGAGACGCTGTCGCGCGAGGCCGGCGACGAGGTGGCGTTCACCGAGATCCTCCGGCCGCTGGTGCAGATGGTGAACGAGGCGGTGTCGTCTCCGGATCGGTCGATCGAGTTCGAGGTGGTGGGCGACGCCGGCACCCTGCCGGCGCAGGTGGCCACGCCCATGGCCGTCGTGCTCACGGAGCTGCTCCAGAACACGGCCGACCACGCCTTCCCGGTGGGTGCCCGACTGGGTGAGCCGGCGCGGGTCACGGTCGGCATGGTGCGCTCCGAGTCCGAGCTCGAGGTGAAGGTGGTCGACAACGGGGTGGGGGTGCCCGACGGCTTCACCATCGAGCGGGCCAAGGGTCTCGGCCTGTCGATCGTGCGGGCCCTGGTGGTGTCGGACCTGCGGGGCAGCATCGAGCTGGGTGTGCCCGACCAGGGCCGGGGCACGGCGATCACGCTGCGGATCCCCCTGTCCACCTTCGCCAACTGACCTCACGCCGCGGACCCACCCACGGGGTGTGCGGAGAGGTGCGTGCAGGTGTCGACGACCGGTGGACCTGGGTGCACACGGCGTCGGGGTCGGACCGGCCCGGACGCGACGATGCCGACCCCGGAGGGTCGGCATCGAAGCGACAGCGAGCTTGGAGGGTGCCGTCCCCACCGGACGGCGCAGCTGCGATGTGGGCTCAGGCGGTGCGGCGCACCCGGTTGTTGTACTTCTTGCGGAGCTGGCGGCGCTCCTCCTCGGAGGTGCCGCCCCAGATCCCGGAGTCCTGGTTGGTGGCGATGGCGAACTCGCGGCAGGCTGCCTTGGAGTCGCACGGGTTGCATACGGCCTGGGCGTTGGCGATCTGCTCGATGGCGGGGCCGGTGGTGCCGACCGGGAAGAAGAGATCGGGGTCGGTGTCACGACAAGCCGCAGTGCGGCGCCATTCGTCGGACTCGATGGTGAGCGTCAAAAGGTGAGCGGAGCTCAGGGCCACGGTGCCTCCAAGGTAGGGCGTCACGGAGCATGCGGAAGGCTCGTGACTCGTTTCACATGCCGTTCCGACCGGTGCAGGGCAGGTGGGGGGTTCGGACGGCGTGGACCACCGTACCGGCCGTTGCGTACTCCTGCAAGCACATTTTTCGCAAATTGTTCACGCGTTGGTCACACCGTGTCGGGCCTCTGGCCCCTGGTGTGTCGCGTGCCCGTCGAGGCCCGTGCGGGCCGGCCGACCTGGGCCCCGTCCGGCGTGGCGAACTGCCACACTACCCGACCATGGTCAAGGTGATCGCCCCCGGGGGTGCCTCGGCGGTCGCCGGCAAGAGCCCGCTGGGGGCCTTTCGCCGGGCGGGGGGGCTGGGGGCCGTCGGGGTGGGGCTCGATGCCCGCCGCACCGCCGACGGCCACGTGGTCGTCCACCACGATGCCGAGCTGGCGGACGGTCGGGTGATCTGCCGCCTACCCCGCGCCGAGCTGCCCGACCACGTGTGCGAGCTGCACGAGGCGCTCGACGCCTGCGCCGGGCTGTCGGTGAACATCGAGGTGAAGAACCATCCCGACGACGCCGACTTCGACGACGCGTGCACGGTGGCCCGCCAGGTGGTGGAGCTGGTGGCCGGGCGGCGCCAGCAGGCCGAGGTGCTGGTCTCCTGCTTCCACCAGCCCAACATCGACCTCGTCCACGCCCTCGACGCGTCCATCGCCACGGCGTTGCTCGGCTTCGAGCCGCCGGAGTCCTGGGCCGGTTGGGCCGATTGGGCCGGGGCGATGGCGGCGGCCGGACACCGGGCCATGCACCCGTGGTATCCGCTGGTCGACGCCGAGGCGGTGGAGGCGATCCACCGGGCCGGGCTCGAGGTGAACGTGTGGACCGTCAACGATCCCGACCACATGGCCGCCCTGGTCGAGGCCGGCGTCGACGGGCTCTGCACCGACATGCCCGACGTGGCGCGGGTCGTCGTGGACCGCCTGCTCGGTCCGTAGTCCGGGTCGGGTCGGCGCCGGTCGGGTCGGCGCCGGTCAGGTCAGGTCTGGTCGAAGAGCGAGGAGCCAGGTACCTCGACCCCGCAGAACTGGCAGGTGGGCCGGTCCGCGGGCACCGCCGACTCGCAGGCCTGGCACCGTCGGGCCGGACGGGCGACCCGGTTGTCCAGGTGGCCGTCGCGGTGGTCGATGGTGGCGACCATGTGGGCCAGGTGCTCGTCGGTGAAGCCGAGGTGCTTGGACAGCAGCTCCCACATGGCCTCGGTGAGCAGCAGGAGTCGGTCGATCCGCTCGTCGAGGTCCTCGGCCCGGTCGCGCTGTTGGGCGTGGCGGTCGTCGTTGAACGACCGGTCCAGGTTGGCCCCGCCGCGCAGGGCCCGGATGTTCATCTCCTGGTACAGGTTCCACAGCGCCATGGCCTCTCCGTCGGCCGGAGTGGCGGCGGGCTTGAGCCCGGAGGGGCAGGGCCGTCCGGTTCAGGGGTGGCCGACGGGCAGCACGAGGTCGAGCACCTCGCGCTCGTGGCGGAGCTCCACCCGGGTGGTCTCGCCCAGGAAGTCGCCATCGATCTGGTGGGGGAAGGGTCGTCCGCCGAGCGCCTCCACCACCAGGGCGTCGACGTCGGCGCGGTAGTGGATGGCCGGATCGCGCTGGAGCGCGCCGTTCCCCTTCACGGCCCGGGCCACGATGCGGGCCGCCCGGTCGGCGCGCAGGGAACGCACCGTCACCATGGTGAGGCCGTTGTCGAGGTTGGCGTCGGGGGCGATGTCGAACGGGGTGTTGCCGATGAACGTGTAGGGGTTGGTGTTGCAGCACACCGCGAAGTAGCCGTCGTCCACCCCGTCGCCGTCGGGGTAGCGCACCGAGAAGTGCGGGTGGCGCCGGTCGTAGCGGCGGGCCAGGGTGTCGAGCCCGGCGTACATGAACAGGGCGTGCCCGGCCCAGCGCTTGAGTCCGGCCCGCTTCTCCACCTGTTCCACCAGGGCGGCGTCGAACCCGATGCCCACGTGGAAGCAGAAGTAGCGGCCGTTGGCCACGCCCAACCCCACCCGTCGGATGGAGCCGGCCTCCAGGGCTTCGAGCGTGACGGCCGTGGACTCCACCGGGTCGTTGGGCAGGCCGATCGTGCGGGCGAACACGTTGGTGGACCCGCCGGGTAGCACCGCCAGGGCCGTGGCTGTTCCGGCCAGCCCGTTGGCCGCCTCGTTCACCGTGCCGTCGCCGCCCAGCACCACCACCACGTCGACCCCTTCGGCCGCCGCACCCTGGGCGAGTCGGGTGGCGTGGTTGCGGCGGGCCGTCTCCACCAGCTCCACGTCGTGGTCGCCCGCCAGCGCCTTGCGGATCACCACGCGCGTGCGCGCCGTGACCGACGACGAGAACGGGTTGACCAACAGCAGCACCTTCACAGCGCCCGAACCGTAGGCCGGTGGGGACGGCTCGGACACCTCCGGGCCAGGTCAGCGTCGCCTCTGACGCCGCTCGACGTTGGATTTGTCCGCCCGCCGTCGGCCGTACAGACTCACCCACCATGAACATCGTCGTCTGTGTGAAGCAGATCCCCGACCCCGCCGATCCCGGCGCGCTCAACGCGGATCACACCCTGAAGCGTGATGGCAAGCTGATCCTCGACGAGTCCGACTCGTACGGCGTCGAGATGGCTCTCCAGCTCGTCGACAAGGCCGGTAGCGGCGAGGTCACCCTCGTCTCCATGGCTCCGAACGGCGAGGTCTCGGGCCTGCGCACCGCGCTGGCCATGGGTGCCGCCAAGGCGATCCTCGTGTCCGACGACGCCCTCAAGGGCGCCGGTGCGCTCGACACCGCCAAGGTGCTCGCCGCCGCCATCAAGCGGGTCGACGGTGCCGACCTGGTGCTCGCCGCCACCGAGTCGTCCGACGGCTACACGGGCACCGTGCCCGAGCAGATCGCCGCCGTGCTCGACCTGCCGTCGATCACCTTCGCCAAGTCGGTGGAGATCGTCGACGGCACCGTCAAGGTCCAGCGCCAGACCGAGGCCGGCTACGACGAGTGCGAGGCCCCGCTGCCCGCCCTGGTGTCGGTCACCGCCGGTGTGGTGGAGCCCCGCTACCCCTCCTTCAAGGGGATCATGGCCGCCAAGTCCAAGCCCGTCGACACCGTCACCGTCGCCGACCTGGGCATCGACGCCGCCATCGTCGGCTGGTCCGGTGCCGGCCAGGAGATCGTCGACGTCGCCGTCGCCCCCGCCCGCGAGGCCGGTGAGGTGTTCGAAGACGACGGCACCGCCGCCCAGAAGATCGTCGAGTTCCTCGACGGCCTCAAGGTCCTCTGAGACCCCTACCAGGAGAAAGGTACGAAGACATGGCTCTTTCCAAGGTTTGGGTCCACGCCGAGACCAACGAGAACGGCGTCGCTCCGATCACCCTCGAGATGCTCGCCAAGGCCCGCGAGATCGCGGACGTCGTCGAGGTGTTCGTCGGTGGTGACGGTGCCGCCGTCGCCGCCACCGTCGGTGCCCACGGCGCCACCAAGGTGCTGGCCACCGGCGACCTGAGCGGCAAGCTCCAGGGCGTCCACGTGGCCGCGGCGCTCGCCGCCGCCATCGAGGGCGGCGCCGCCCCCGACGCCATCCTCCTCGGCACCACCTACGACGGCCGCGACATCGCCGCCCGCCTGTCGGTGAAGCTCGACAAGCCGGTGCTCACCAACAACGTCGACGTCGAGGTCGGCGACGGCATCGTGGTGTCCACCCCCATCTTCGGTGGCACCCAGATCGTCAAGACCAAGTTCGCCGCCGGGGCCCCGGGCATCGCCCTCTTCCGCCCCAAGTCGTTCGTGGCCGAGGAGTCCGGCGGCGGTGCCGCCGAGGTGGCCGCCCTCGCCGTGCCCGACGCCGGTGCCGCCGGCGCCGCCAAGCTGGTGAACCGCCACGTCGAGGAGACCAGCGGTCCCAAGCTCGACGAGGCCGCCGTGGTCGTGGCCGGTGGCCGTGGCCTCACCGAGGCCGCCAAGTACGAGATGGTCGAGGAGCTGGCCAAGCTGCTCAAGGGCGCCCCCGGCGCCTCCCGTGCCATCGTCGACGCCGGCTGGGTGCCCTACAGCTACCAGGTCGGTCAGACCGGCAAGGTGGTCAAGCCCACCGTCTACATCGCTGCGGGCATCTCCGGTGCCACCCAGCACATGGTGGGCATGAAGGGCTCCAAGAACATCATCGCCATCAACAAGGATCCCGAGGCCCCCATCTTCGGGGTGGCCGACCTCGGCATCGTGGGCGACGTCCACAAGGTCCTGCCCCAGCTCATCGAGGCCCTCAAGGGCCGCTGAGCTCAGCACCCGCAGTTCAGCGGAGCCCCGGTCCCAGCGGGCCGGGGCTCCGCCGCGCTCGGCTCGATGCGGCAAGGATTGCTGTCGTGATCACCAACCCCTTCGGGCGGAACCGGCGGCGGGCCGAGGAACGCCGTCGCGCCGTCGTCGCCGGCGGCGCGGTCACCGTGGCCTGCCGGCTGCGTCGCACCTCGCCCCGGGGCTGGGGTCCGTGGACCCCCGGCCGCCTCGAGCTGGGGCCCGTCCCCGACGGCGGTGCGGTGTGGCACGTCGGCGCCCCGATCGCGGTGGGCCTGCCCGCCGTGCACGGCCCCGTCGACGCCAGCTTCCCCCCGGGCGCCGACGTGTGGCTGCGCCCGGTCCGCTTCCAGACCGAGGGCTTCTGGGGCATGGACGCGCAGATCGTGGTGGTGGAGGACGAACGGGCCACCATCGAGCTGGCCATCGAACCCCCCATCCCCGAAGACGTCGCCGCCCGCCTCGCCGCCTTGTTGGCACCGTCCGCCTGAGGGTCTGGTCAGACGAGGGGCCAGGGGACCCGGCGGCCGGTGGGGTCGTGGGGGAACCGGGCCTCGGTGAGCAGGGCCCGGGCGCGGGCCTGGAGGGCGTCTCGTTCGAAGGGGTCGAGCAGGTCGGCCAGGTCGCTCGGCAGCGGGTGCTCCACCAGGCGGGCGAGGTCGTCGGCCAGGTCGGCGGGCAGGGGCTCGCCGGCGAAGTCCCAGATCACCGTGCGCAGCTTCACCTCGGCGTGCAGGCACAGGCCGTTGTCGATGGCCCAGAGGTGCCCGTGCCCGTCGACCAGCACGTGGCCGCCCTTGCGGTCGGTGCTGTTGGCCACCAGGTCGAAGGCGCACAGCCGGCGGAGCTGGTCGTGCAGGGCGTCGTCCTCCAGCATCGTGAAGTAGTGCTGGTCGAAGTCGGCGTCCACGAACCACTGGAGCGACCCGGGGCCGAACGGCCCGTCGCGCTCCACCGTGGGCGGCACCACGTCCCATCCCAGGGCCCGGCTCAGGCGGTACGCCGCCACCTCCCGTCGGTACAGCCCGTCGGGGAAGTCCCACAGCGGTTGCTCGCCCCGGTGAGGCTTGTACACCGCTCGGCCCAGCGGTTCGACCGACGGTCCGTCGTCGACCGGCCCGCGGTCGGCCGGGTCGGTGGCCTCGCCCTCGACCGTCTGCTCCGACGGGTCGCAGTCGTACAGCTCCACCAGGAGGGTGACGTTGGAGCTCCACGGCATCCGGCCCCGCACGTCGAGGTGGGCGGTGGCGAGGCGGCGCTCGATCTCCAGCGGATCGGTCGAGCCGGGCTCGTGCGAGTCGGGGTCAGTTGAGTCGGGGACAGACATGGCCCTGGGGGTCCATCGGCAGCTCACAGAGGCGGCAGACGGGGCGGCTCGACGAGGCGAGCAGCTCGGCCTGGCCGGCGAACCCGAGCACCTGCTCGCGGGTGAGGTGCACCATGAGCTTGGCCGGCGACCGCTCGAGGACCTCGGGGTCGTCGGGGTCGATGACCAGCTCTTCGAACATGGCCACGATGCGCTCGCGGGCCCGGTCCACCCCGATGCTGATCGAACCCACCACGAACGCCGGCTCGCCCGGTTCCAGCGCCACGGTGGGCGGCAGGGCCTCGCCCGGGCCGTCGGCCGGTTCGGGGAGGTCGCCCAGCAGGCGGACCAGGTGTTCGGCGAGGGCCACCGCCTGCTGCTTCTCGCACTTCACCTCCACCCGGGTGTCGCCGTCGATGGCCTGGAAGTAGAAGACCCGCCGGCCCGGCTCGCCCCACGCCCCGCAGGTGAAGTGCTGCGGGTCGGTGAGGTGCCACTCCTGGCCGGCGTCGGTCACGACGGCACCAGCCGGGTGAGGTCGTCGCCGGTGGAGTTCACGGCCAGCACCACCGGCCCGGTGGCGGTGAACAGCACGGCGGTGACCGAGCACGGCGAGACCACGATGCGCTGGAACAGGTCGAGGTGGGTGCCCAGGGCGTGGGCCACCGCGGCCTTGATGGGATCGGCGTGCGACACCGCCACGAAGGCCCGGCCGGGGTGGCGGGCCACCAGGTCGGCCAGGGCGGTGACGGTGCGCTGTTGCATCTCCGGGAACGATTCGCCCCCGGGGAAGCGGAACCCGCTCGGGTAGCGCTGGACCGTGGCCCACTCCTTGCGGCGGCGGAGGTCGCTCAGCTTCTTGCCGGTCCACTGCCCGAAGTCGCACTCGACCAGGCCGCGGTGGACGCGGACCCGCTTGCCCAGGGCCCGGCCGATGGGGGCCGCCGTCTCCCGGGTGCGCTCCAGCGGTGAGGCGTACACCGCGTCGATGGTGGTGAGCGCCGCCAACCGCTGGGCCACCGCCTCGGCCTGGGCCCGGCCGGTGTCGGCGAGGTGGAGCCCCGGGGCCCGGCCCGGCAGGGTGGCGCCGGTGGTGGGGGTCTGCCCGTGGCGCACCAGGAGCGCGAGGGTGGGGGCGGGGCTCGTCGAGGTGGCCATGGCCTGGCCAACGCTACCGTCGGCCGTCGTGGACTCGTTGCGAGCGGTGGCCGACGACGTGGTGTCCTGCCGGGCCTGCCCCCGGCTGGTGGCGTGGCGCGAGCAGGTGGGTCGGGAGAAGCGGGCCGCGTTCCGCGACGACGACTACTGGGCCCGACCGGTGCCCGGGTTCGGCGATCCGGCGGCCCGGTTGGTGGTGGTGGGTCTGGCTCCGGCCGCCCACGGAGCCAACCGCACCGGCCGCATGTTCACCGGCGACCGTTCCGGCGACTTCCTCTACGCCGGCCTCCACCGAGCGGGATACGCCAACCAGCCCACCAGCACCCACCGCGCCGACGGCCTGGTGCTCACCGACGCCTGGATCACCGCGCCCGTCCGGTGCGCCCCACCCGCCAACAAGCCCACCACGGCCGAGCGGGACGCCTGCCGGCCGTTCCTGGACCGCGAGCTGGCCCTGCTGGGGCGGGCCCGGGTGTTCCTCGCCCTCGGGGCCTTCGGCTACCAGGCCCTCTGCGGCTACCTCGGGGTTCGACCCCGCCCGGCGTTCACCCATGGTGTCGAGGCCCGGGTCGACGACCGGCGGTGGGTGCTGGGCAGCTACCACGTGAGCCAGCAGAACACCTTCACCGGCAAGCTCACGCCGGCCATGCTCGACGACGTGCTGGCCCGGGCCCGGGAGCTGTCCGACCACTGAGATCCGCGTCATTGCGGCCGGATCCTGACCGCAGCGGGGGCGACCATCGCGCCATGGACACCACCACCAACACCACGCCCACCAACAGCACGACCACCTCCCCGACCCCCTCCGCCTCCACGGCACCGGTCGCCACCACGCCCGCCCCGTTCCCCGACGACGACCCCCGCGCCGTGTTCGCCCGGTCGGTGGCGCTGGCCACCGCGGTCATCGACGCCGTTCCCGCCGAACGCCTCGATGCACCGACGCCTTCCGGCATGGACGTGCGCGAGCTGCTCGGCCACCTCGTCATGGTCATCCGCGGGGTGGCCTGGGCCGGCCGGGGCGAGGGGCTGGACACGTGGCCGAAGGACGCCGCCGACGTGGCCGAAGGCGGGTGGGGAGCGGCCTGGCGGGCCGGGGCCCACGAGGTCCAGGACGCCTGGACCGACCCGGCCGTGCTCGCCCGCCAGATCGATCTGCCGTGGGGCACGTTCTCGGGCACCGAGGTGCTCGGCGTCTACACCAACGAGGTCACGGTGCACACCTGGGACCTGGCCCGGGGCACCGGCCAGCAACCCGCCTGGGACCCCACGGTGCTCGCCGTGGCCGACGCCGCCATCCGCTCCCAGTTGCCGCTGGCCGATCGGGCCCCGATGTGGGCCGAGGTGACGGCCTCGCTGCCGCCGGGTGTGCCGTGGCAGGCCCCGTTCGGCCCGGCGGTGGCGGTGGCCGACGACGCCCCGGCCATCGACCGCCTGGTGGCCTGGAACGGCCGCCGCCCCTGAGCGGCCCGGTGGGTCGCTCCCGGTGGATCTCACCGGGAGCGACCGATCGGGTGGTCGCTAGGGTGAACGGGTGTCGGGACGAACGTTCATCACCACGCCCATCTACTACGTGAACGACGTGCCCCACATCGGGCACGCCTACACCACCGTCACCGCTGATGCCCTGGCCCGGTGGCACCGCCTGGTGGGCGACGACGTCTTCTTCCTCACCGGTACCGACGAGCACGGGCTCAAGATCTCGCGGGCGGCCGAGGCCAAGGGCGTGACCGCACAGGCCCACGTCGACGAGGTGGCGGCCCGCTACCAGCAGGTGTGGGAGCTGCTCGACATCTCCCACGACCGCTTCATCCGCACGACCGACGCCGACCACCAGGTCGCCGTGCAGACCTTCCTCCAGAAGGCCTACGACAACGGCCACATCTACAAGGCGGCGTACGAGGGCTGGTACTGCGTGGCGTGCGAGGCCTACTACGACGAAGGCGAGCTGCTCCCGAACCCCGACGGCGGCGCGGGCCTCGACCCCATCCACGAGCGGCCGGTGGAGTGGTTCGAGGAGGAGAACTGGTTCTTCCGGCTGTCGGCGTTCGAACAGCCGTTGCTCGACTGGTACGAGGCCAACCCCGACGCCGTGCAGCCGGCGGGCAAGCGCAACGAGGCGCTCGGCCTGATCCGCGGGGGCCTGCGGGACATCTCGATCTCGCGCACCTCGATCGACTGGGGCGTACCGGTGCCGTGGGACGAGGGCCACGTCTTCTACGTCTGGTACGACGCCCTGATCAACTACGCCACCGCGGTCGGCTACGGCTCGGATCCCGAGCGCTTCGCCACCTGGTGGCCCCACGTCCGCCACCTGATCGGCAAGGACATCCTGCGGTTCCACTGCGTGTACTGGCCGGCCATGCTCCTGGCCGCAGGCGAGGAACCGCCCGCCAACATCAACGTGCACGGCTACCTGATGGTGGGCGGCGAGAAGATGAGCAAGACCCGCCTGAACCAGATCTTCCCCGCCGACCTGGTGGCCGAGTTCGGCGTCGACGGCTACCGCTACCACTTCCTGCGCGACACCGCCTTCGGGCCCGATGGCGACTTCAGCTACGAGGCCATGATCGCCCGCTACAACAGCGACCTGGCCAACAACCTCGGCAACCTGCTCAGCCGGGTGGCCACCGTCGTCGGCAAGAAATGCGGCGGTGTCGGGCCTGCGCCCAGAGCCGACAGCCCGTTGGCGGCTGTGGCCGCCGAGGTCGTCCGTGAGGTGAGCGAGGCGTGGGCCGCGGTCCAGCCGGCGGCTGCGCTCGAAGCCACCTGGCGCCTGATCCGGGAGGCCAACGCCCTGCTCGAGGCCACCGAGCCCTGGAAGGCCGAGCCCGGCCCCGAGGTCGACGGCGTGCTGGGCGACGCGCTGGAGGTGCTGCGCATCGTGGCGGTGCTGGCGTCGCCCGCCCTCACCCGGGCTCCCCGGGAGATCTGGGGTCGCATCGGGCTGGACGGCGCTCCCACCGACGGGTCGCTGGCGTCGACCACCGGCTGGGGTGGCTACCCCGGCGGGCTGGCGGTGGAGAAGGGCGATCCGCTGTTCCCCCGCCTCACGGCAGCGTCGTGACCCCCCTGACGCCCAGGTGGACGGAGGGTGGGGGATCGGAGCGGTCCAGAGGTGTGAGACCGCTCCGATCCGGCCGGGATCGCCGCCCTGGCGCCGCTGTACCCGGTGGTCGGCGCCCTCAAACGCCCGGATCCCGATGAACGTCGCGGACGGCGACACCCGTGCCGCCACCGAGCCGGTGGACCTCACCGCCCTGCGCTGGACCGACGACCACTGCCACGTGCACTACCGCGGGGCGTCGGCCCACGACGTGGCCGGGCTCGTCGACGACGCGCTCGCTGGCGGGGTGGAACGGCTCATCACGGTGGGCTGCGACCTGGACGACTCCCGGGCCGCCATCGCCGCGGCCGCGGCCCATCCCGCCGGGTTCGCCACCGCCGGCGTGCACCCCCACGACGCCAAGGACGGCATCGAGGGCCTGGAGGACCTGCTCGCCACGCCCGGTCTGGTGGCGGTGGGGGAGTGCGGCCTCGACTACTTCTACGAGCACTCGCCCCGAGATGTGCAGCGCGACGTGTTCGCCGCCCAGATCGCCCTGGCCCACGCCCTCGACCTGGCGCTGGTGATCCACACCCGCGACGCCTGGGACGACACGTTCGACGTGCTCGCCGCCGAGGGCACCCCCGAGCGCACGATCTTCCACTGCTTCACCGGCGGGCCCCCCGAGGCCCGGCGGTGCCTTGACCTCGGGGCCCTGCTGTCGTTCAGCGGCATCGTGACCTTCAAGCAGTCCCAGGACCTGCGGGAGGCGGCGGCGCTGTGCCCGTCGGACCGCCTGTTGGTGGAGACCGACTCGCCCTACCTCACCCCGCACCCCCACCGGGGCGAGCGCAACCGTCCAGCGCTGGTGCGCTACGTGGGCGCCGCGGTGGCCGAGGCCCGGGGAGTGCCGGTGGCCGAGGTGGCCGCGGCCACGTGGGACAACGCCACGAGCGCCTACCGCCTGCCCACCTGATCTCCGGCCGTCGGTCCGGCGCGGGTCGGTCCGGCGGGGGTCGGTCCGGCGTCTGGTGTGCGGTCAGCGCGGGCGGGGTCAGTACGGGCCGGTGGTGCGCACCACCGTGCCGGCGTCGGGGAACGACCCCTCCACGAACCAGGTGCTGCCCGATCCGGCGAGCACCGGGGCGGCACCGGTGGCGTCGCCCAGCTGGTCGCGCCACCCGGCCAACCGCGGTTCCACCACCAGCGCCGCCGGCTCCAGGTCGTTCGGGCCGGTCGCCGTGGGTCCGCCGAGGTCGTCCCAGGCCCGGTAGACGGCGGGCGTGGAGCAGCCGAAGGGCGGGGTGAGCAGGGTGAACACCCGGTCCCGGCGGGGCAGCGGCTCGATCCGCTCGCCGATGCCGGTGACCCGGGCCCGACCGCCGGTGAGGCAGAACGGCACGTCGGCCCCGAGCGACGCCGCCAGGTCGACGTCGTACACCGCGGCCCACCGGAACACGGCGGCGGCGTCGGCCGACCCGCCGCCCAGCCCGGCCCCGGCCGGGATGCGCTTGGTGACCCGTACGTGGGCCTCCCGGTCCAGCAGGTGCAGGGCCCGTCGCACCAGGTTGTCGTCGTCGGCGGGGACCGGCAGCCCGGTGGCGCCCTCCACCTCGATGCCGTCACCGTCGTCGAAGGTGAGGGTGTCGACCAGGTCCACCGTGACCATCTCGGCGTCGATCAGGTGGAAGCCGTCGGGCCGCACGCCGGTGACGCGCAGCGACACGGTGAGCTTCGCCGGTGCGATCACCGTGGTTCCGGGCACCGCACGAATGTAGGACGTCGCCACCGACGGTCAGTGGTTACCCGTGGTCGCGGGCGCTGGTGGTCTGGTGGCGGCGCCTGGTGCCCCGAACCTCGACCGGGCGGCGGGTCAGCGGCTCGACGTCACGGCGTGGGCGAGGCGGCCGAAGTCGACCACGCTGAGCCGCTCGGGGCGATCCTGGGGATCGATGCCGGCCGCCTCGAAGGCCTCGGGGGGGCACAGGTCCGCCAGGGAGCGGCGCAGCATCTTGCGGCGCTGGTTGAACGACCTGTCCACCAGGGCCATGAGCACCGTCGGGTCGGCGTCGGTGGCGGGCTCGGCCCGGCGGACGATCTCCACCAGCGCGGAGTCCACCCGGGGTCGGGGCAGGAACACATCGGGCCCGACCCGGCCCACCAGCCGGGCCGTGGCCCGGTAGGCGACCTTGACCGACGGGATGCCGTAGGCGTCGTCGCCCGGGCCGGCGGCCAGGCGCTCGCCGGCCTCCTTCTGCACCATCACCAGCATCCGGGTGATGGCGGGCACGTCGGCGAGCAGGTCGAGCACCAGCGGGGTGGCCACGTTGTAGGGGAGGTTGGCCACCAGGGTCCACGAGGGGTGGGCCGCGAGCAGGTCGGTCCAGTCCAGGGTGAGGGCGTCGCCGTGCACGAGCCGCACGTTGGGCCGGTCGGCCAGCACGTCGGTGAGCACGGGGATGAGGTGGCGGTCGGTCTCCACCGCGGTGACCTCGGCGCCGGTCTCGGCCAGCGCCAGGGTGAGCGAACCGAGCCCGGCGCCGATCTCGACCACGGGGGTGTCCGGGCCCACGTTCGCCAGCCTGGCGATGCGGCGCACGGTGTTCGGGTCGACCACGAAGTTCTGGCCCAACGCCCGGCTCGGCCCCAGGTCGTGCTGCTCCAGGAGCTCGGCGAGCGCACGCCGGGTGTGGGTCACCCCCGCATCATGACGCACCCCCCGGTTTGGCGCGACGGTGGGAGCCGTCCTAGCGTGGCCCCACCATGGGTTCACTGATCAAGAAGCGCCGTAAGCGCATGCGCAAGAAGAAGCACAAGAAGATGCTGAAGCGCACCCGTTGGCAGCGTCGGGCAGCCGGCAAGTAGCCACCGGGTCCGCAGCCAGCCTGAGACCTCGACCACGACCGCCCCACCGGGGCGGTCGTGGCGCGTCCGGGCGTTGGTGGCGGTCCGCCTATCGTGGGCGGCGCCCGATCGGGGGTAGTTCAGTTGGTAGAACACCGGCCTTTGGAGCCGGCTGTCGCAGGTTCGAGCCCTGCCCCCCGAGCCCTGACCGGTGTCGGACTACGGTTGGTCGCTCGTGTCCGTCGTCACCGCTCCCGCTCCGACCCCGGGCTCGTCGGGCCCCGCCGCCTCGGCTGCCGTGGCACCGGCCGGCGCCGCCCGGCTGAGCGGCTACCGGCCGCACCTCGACGGGGTCCGCACGGTGGCGGTGTACCTGGTGGTGGTGTTCCACGCCGGGGCCGACCGGCTGGCGGGTGGGTTCATCGGCGTCGACGTGTTCTTCGTGTTGTCGGGCTACCTGGTGACCCAGGTCCTGTTGCGAGACGTGGCCGGCGACGGGCGGGTGCGGTTCGGGCGGTTCTACGCCCGGCGGATCCGGCGGCTGCTGCCCGCGTCCGCCGTCGCTCTGTTGGGCACGGCGGTGGTGTTCTCGTGGGTGTCGTCGCCGGTGGAGGTGGGCGATGTCGCGGGCGGCTTCAAGGCTGCGTTCTTGTACAGCGCGAACTGGTTCTTCATCGGCCAGGCCAGTGACTACTTCGCCGCCGACCAGACCAGCAGCCCGGTCCTGCACTTCTGGTCGCTCGCGGTGGAGGAGCAGTTCTACTTCGTGTGGCCGCTGGCCTTCGCCGGGGCGTTCGCGGTGGCTCGACGGTTCGGCCGGCACCAGCGGCGCGTGGTGCTGGGCCTGGTGGCGGCCGGTGGGCTGGCCTCGGTGG
>DAIMFV010000020.1:0-9073 GCA_036724365.1 Acidimicrobiales bacterium
GGTGGTGGCGGGCCGCCCCGGGCGGCATCGCCAACCCCTGGGGCGGCGCGAGGGGGGTGTGGCTGAAGTGCAGGAGCGCCAGGTGGGGCCGCCACCGCCGCAGGACGGGAGCCATCAGGCACAGGTGGTAGTCCTGCACCAGCACGACCGCGCCGGGGGGCGCGTCGGCGGCCACCGCCTCGGCGAACACCTGGTTCACCCGCCGGTGGGCCGCCCACGGACCCTCCACCCAGCCGGCCGGCCAGGCCGGCTCGTACACCGGGTCCCAGAGGCCGTGGTGGGCGAACCAGAGGGCTTCGTTGCAGACCGAGTCGTAGTGCTGGCGCCAGTCGTCGGGATCGAACGCCAACAGCCGTACCCGGAAGCCCTCGGCCTCGGTCACGCCCCGGCCGGCCACCAGGCGGTCGCCGTCGGTCATGGCCGCGGCGATCCAGGTGGTGTCGGTGTGGCGGACCAGCGGCCCGAGGGCCGAGACCAGTCCGCCGGCGCCCCGCTTCGCCACCGGCTCGTCGCCCTCGAGCCGGAAGGAGACGGGACCGCGGTTGGACACCACCACCAGAGGGCGGGCGGGCAGCCCGCCCCCTGCGGGGTCGGCCCCGGCGGGGTCAGCCACGGCTGGCCTCAGCCATGGGAGGGTTCGGCTGCGGCGAGCAGCGCGTCGAGGAGGAGCACCACCTCATCCTCGCGGATCAACAGGTCAGCCCCGTCACGGACCCGGGCGTCGAGCTCAGACGACGAGACCGCCACCGCCAGGGTGCGCCGGCCGGCCGCCCGCAACGCGCCCAACGCCTCGAACGCCGGGATGTCGCCCACGTCGTCGCCCACGAACAGCACCGCGTCGGTGTGGGGCAGCGTGTCGACCAGGTGGTGCACGACCGTGCCCTTGTCGGTGGGCACCGGCGGGTGCAGCTCCACCGACATGCGCGCCGGGCGCACCTCCAGGCCGTGGTCCAGAGCCAGGCGGGAGGCCA
Organism: Acidimicrobiales bacterium; assembly: GCA_036724365.1. Lineage (GTDB taxonomy): Bacteria > Actinomycetota > Acidimicrobiia > Acidimicrobiales > Iamiaceae > Aquihabitans. The sequence continues at coordinate 972 of DAIMFV010000020.1, forward strand.
GCGTGTCCACGCGGGGGCCGAGCTCGGGGCGGGTGCGGTAGTGCATGGTGAGCGACAGGCCCTTGTCCTCCACCTCCAGCCCCTCCAGCCCGGGGTCGGTGGCCTCGGCGCCGATGGCGTCGACCACCGCGGCCCGGACCGGACCGGCGAAGCGCAGGAACCGGTCGGCCACCACCGCCCCACCGTGGCCGTCGACCTCCTCCATGCCGTACAGCCCCGAGAGGTGCACGGCGCGGGGCAGGAACCGGGCCAGGAACGCCACCGGTCGACCCGACACCACGCCGACCCGGAGGTAGGACTGCGTCAACCGCTCCAGCCGCTCGACCACCCCGGGGCGCGGTTCGGCCCGCAGCGGGTCGTCGACGATCGGCGACAGGGTGCCGTCGAAGTCGAACAGGACCAGCGCACCGCCCGGGCGCCGGGTGACCGGCTCGAGCGCCGAACGGAGGTGGGCCGGGGCGGTCAGTTGGCCGTGGTGGTGGTGGACGACTCCGCGGGCGCGGTGTCCTTGCCGAGCACGACCACCACGTTGGCCGAGTCGGCACCGGCTCCCGGCGGGGTGGACGGCATGGCTTCGACCACGTCGGGCGCCTTGCCGATGACCGCGGCCACCGCCTCGGCCTCGGCCTGGTAGCCGTCGGCGAAGTAGACGGCGGTCTCGACCTGGTTGGGCGAGTTGGTGGAGTTGGTGGCGGGCTGCATCACGTAGCCCTTCTCGCCGATGGTCTCCGAGGTGGACCGGGCCACACCGCCCAGGCCGCTGCCGTTGAGCACCAGCACCTTCACCTCACCGGGGTCGCGCAACCCGTCGGTGGGCGTGCTGCTGGACGTGGTGGTCTGGTCTGGCGTGGTGGTGGTGACCTCGCCGTCGGCTTCGGTGTCGTCGATGCCGGAGATGTCGATGGTGGTGGGCGATCCGCCGTTCCCGTCGGCGGCCACCTGGGTGGTGCCGCTGTCTCCGCCCGTGGTGAGCAGCAGGAGGAGGCCCACCACCACGGCCACGGCCAGGACGGCCAGGCCGCGGGCGTTGGCGTCGAGCCCGCCGGATCGTTGGATGGGGGCAGTCATCGGCGGGGCCAATCGTTCGCAGGTCGGGCCTCGACGAACCCGGGGCGGCGGCGGCTGCGCTGACGGCGCAGCCGACTCACCACGAGGGGGTCGAGCTGGAAGGCTTCGGGGTCGGCCAGGATCTCACCGAGGAGCTGGTGGTAGCGGCTGGGCGAGAGCTCGAACCGCTCTCGGATGGCCACCGCCTTGGCCTCGAGATCGGCCCACCAGAGTCGCTCGAAGTCGAGGATCGCCTTGTCGCGCACCGTGAGGGCCATCGGACCAGCGTTGTCTGCGGGGCCAGGCGATGCAAGCACCCCCGGCCGGTAGGCTCGCCGAGACCATGTTCCCCCCTCTCCACCGTGCGACCGGGCGCGGGAGCGGTGGGTCCAGGTACCGCCTCCACCGCGGCGGAGGTGGCCCGTGATCGCCCTGCTGGCCTGGTCGGCCCTGGTGGGCACGGTCGTCCTGGTCGCCGGCACGCGCCTCGACCGGGTCCGACCCGGTCTGGCGGCCGCCGTGGCCGTCAGCGCCCCCGCGGCCACCCTGGCCTGGGTGCTGGCCAACCTGGCCGGGGTGAACCGCGACGAACCGGTCACCACCCACCTGGCCTGGATGCCCGCCTTCGGGATCGACCTCGACCTCCGCCTCGACGCCCTGTCGGCGGTGATGGTGCTGCTCGCCGCCGGCATCGGGGTCGCGGTGGTCGTGTACGCCGCGGCGTACTTCGATCCCCGGGACCCCGCCACGGCGCGGCAGTTGGGCCTGCTCACCCTGTTCGGCGGGGCCATGGTCGGTCTGGTGCTGGCCGACAACCTGCTGGTCCTGTACGGGTTCTGGGAGCTCACCTCGGTCACCTCGTTCCTCCTGATCGGCGACCGCAGCGAGCGGACCGAGGCCCGTGACGCCGCCCTGCAGGCCCTTCTCGTCACCGGCACCGGCGGGCTGGCCATGCTCGGCGGGTTCCTGCTCATCGGCCACGAGGCCGGCACGTACTCGCTCAGCGGCATCGTGGCCGACCCGCCCACGGGGGGCACGGTGGGTGTGGCCCTCGCCCTGATCCTGCTCGGCGCGTTCACCAAGTCGGCCCAGTACCCCTTCCACGCCTGGCTGCCGGGCGCGATGGTGGCGCCCACCCCCGTGAGCGCCTACCTCCACGCCGCCACCATGGTGAAGGCGGGCGTGTACCTCGTGGCCCGCCTAGCCCCCGCGTACGCCGACCTGGTCGCCTGGTGGCGGCCCGTGGTGCTCACCGTCGGCCTCACCACCATGGTGGTGGCCGGGGTGCGGGCGTTCCGCCGCCAGGACCTCAAGGTGCTCCTCGCCCACGGCACCGTGAGCCAGCTCGGCTTCCTGGTGGCGGTGTTCGGCATCGGCACCGACGAGGCCATCAGTGCCGGCACGGTCATGCTGGTGGCCCACGGCCTGTTCAAGGCGTCGGCCTTCTTCGCCGTGGGCATCGTCGACCACCAGTTCGGCACCCGCCACGTGGACGAGCTGCCGCGGCTCCCCCTGTTCCGGGACCGGACGGCCAGCGGCTGGCTGCTCAGCGACCGGCTGGCGGTGGCGGCCTCGGCGTCGATGGCGGGCATCCCCCTGCTGCTGGGGTTCATCGCCAAGGAGGGGGCCATCCGCGCCGTGATCCACGACGCCCCGCCCGCCCTGGCCGCGGTGGCGGTGGGATCGGCCCTCACGGCCGGGTACAGCTACCGCTTCGCCTGGGGGATCCTGGGGCGCGACGCCTCCCGGCCGGTGGCGGTCGACCCGGCCCGGGTGCCGCCGTCTCGGGTGCTGGTGCTGCCCCCTCTGGTGCTCGGTGCCCTCACCGTCGTGGGCGGGGTCTGGCCGGCCACGCTCGACCAGCTCACCCACAGCCACCTGTCGCTCTGGCACGGCTTCGACACCACCCTCCTGGTGTCCGCCGCGGTCCTCGCCGCCGGCGCCGTGCTCTTCGCCTCCCGCCGGGCCCTGCTGGCGATCGGCCCACCACCGGTGGACCGCACCGAAGGGCTCCGCCCCGCCCTCCACCGACTCGACCGGGCCGCCGAGCGCGTCACCGCCATCACCCAGCCGGGATCGCTGCCCACCTACGCGGGCGTCATCTTGTTCACCGCCGCGGTGGCACCCGTGTGGGCGCTGTCCCGCGGCCCCGGGTGGCCGGGGCTGCCCCGGTGGGTGGAGAGCCCGGCCCACCTGGTGGTGGCGGTGGTGGTCGGCACCGCGGCCGTGGGAGCCGCCGCCTCCCGGCGCCGGTTCTCCGCCGCCCTCTTCCTGGGGGCGGCCGGCTACGCCATGGCCGGGCTCTTCGTGGTGCAGGGCGCACCCGACCTGGCCCTCACCCAGGTGGCCATGGAGACCCTGTCCACCGTGTTGTTCGTGCTGGTGCTCCGGCGCCTGCCCGACCGCTTCGGGTGGGGCGGGCGGGGCGAGTCCACCATGACGGTGCGGCAGCGGGCCCTGCGATTGGCCGTGGCCGCCACGGTGGGGATCAGCGTGTTCGTGCTGGCCGTCACCATGTCCGCCCCCCAGCCCTCCACACCGGTGAGCGACGAGATGGTGGCGCGTTCGTTGCCCGACGGCGGGGGCCGGAACGTGGTCAACGTGATCCTGGTGGACTTCCGGGGCCTCGACACCCTGGGCGAGATCACGGTGCTGGTGTCGGCGGCCATCGGTGCGGTGGCCCTGGCCCGCGCCGGCCGGCGCCCGGGCCAGGGCTCGGGGTTGCCACCGCTCACCCGGCTCGCCCGGGTGGTCACCTTCGACACGTCGGTGCGGGTCCTGTTCGCCGCGGTGGTGATGAGCTCGGTGTACCTGCTGTTCGCCGGCCACAACGAGCCGGGCGGCGGGTTCGTGGGCGGCATCCTGGCCGGTGCGGCGGTGTCGCTGGTGTACCTGTCCCGGGGCATCGTGGGCGTGCGGGCCCTGTCCCGGGGACGACCGTGGACGGTCCTGGGCGCGGGTCTCCTGCTGGCGGTGGGCACGGCCACGGCGCCACTGCTGTGGGGGCGCGCCGTGCTGAGCGCCGCCTACGTGAAGCTCCACCCGCCGCTGCTCGGCACGGTGAAGGTGTCCACCGCCACCGTGTTCGACATCGGCGTCTACCTGGTGGTGCTCGGGCTGGCGCTGATGATGTTCGAATCCTTCGGCGACGACCCCTCACCGGAGGTGGCGCCGTGAGCATCGTGCTGGCCGCCACCGCCGGCCTGCTCTTCTCGGTGGGCACCTACCTGGTGCTGCAGCGCAAGCTCTCGCGCATCATCATCGGTCTGGGCCTGCTCACCCACGGGGCCAACGTGTTGATGATCACCGCCGGTCGACGGGGTCATTCGCCGCTCATCGGGTCGGCCCCCACCGATGAGCTGGCCGACCCGCTGCCCCAGGCCCTGGCCCTCACGGCCATCGTGATCAGCTTCGGGGTCACCGCGCTGCTCCTGGCCCTCGCGTACCGGAGCTGGCGCCTGTCCGACGACGACGAGATCCACCACGACGACGGCCCCGGGCCCTCCACCGACCCGTCACCCACCGACCCCGCCGCGGCCGAGGCCGAGGGGGAGGGCGACGAGGTCCCCCACGGCGGCGGGGCACGATGAACGCGCTGCTGTCGCTCCCGATCGTGCTGCCCCTCGTCGGGGCCGCCGTGTCCATCCTGGGCGGACGGTCACGGCGGGTGCAGCGCACCGCGGGGCTGGCGGTGCTCACCGTGAACGTGGGCCTGGCCGTGGCGCTCCTGGTCGACGTGGACCGCAACGGCCCGCGGGCCACCCAGGGCGGTGGATGGCCGGCACCCCTGGGCATCACGTTGGTGGCCGACCGACTCGCCGCGCTCTTGCTGGTGGTGGCCACCTCGATGCTGCTGGCCGTGCTCGTGTACGCCATCGGCCAGCCCGGTGCCGAGCGCAACCACGTCGGGTTCACCTCGGTGTACCTCGTGCTCGCGGCCGGGGTGTCGGCCGCCTTCCTCACCGGCGACCTGTTCAACCTGTTCGTGGCCATCGAGATGATGCTCACCGCCAGCTACGTGCTGATCACCCTCGGCGGCCGCCTCGACCAGGTCCGGGCGGGCATGACCTACGTGGTCATCAGCCTGCTGGCCTCCACGCTGTTCATGGCGGTGCTGGCCTACGTCTACGCCGCCACGGGCACCGTCAACCTGGCCGACCTGAGCGTGCGGATCCCCGAACTGCCTGCCGGCACCCGGGCCGCGCTGGCCGTGGCCATGCTCGTGGTGTTTGGCATCAAGGCCGCCCTGGTTCCGCTGCACTTCTGGCTGCCCGACGCCTACCCCACCGCCCCGTCCCCCGTCACCGCGGTCTTCGCCGGCCTGCTCACCAAGGTCGGCATTTACGCCATCGTCCGCACCCAGACGCTCCTGTTCGGGCCGGGCGGCGTGCCCACCGGCCTCCTGCTCGGGGCCGCGGCCCTCACCATGGTGGTGGGCATGGTGGGGGCCGTCGCCGAGCACGACGTCCGGCGAATCCTGTCGTTCTCGATCGTGGGGCAGGTCGGCTACATGGTGGTGGGCATCGCCCTGTTCGACCTGGCCGGGCTCACCGCGGTGGTGCTGTCGCTGGTCCACCACATCGTGGTGAAGACGGCGCTGTTCCTCACCGGCGGGCTGATCGAGCACCACGGTGGTGCCACCCGGCTCGAACGGCTGGGGGGCATGGCCCGCACCGCACCGGTGATCGGCGTGCTGTTCCTGGTGCCGGCGCTCGCCCTCTGCGGTGTGCCGCCGTTGTCGGGCTTCGCCGCCAAGTTCTCGCTGTTCGCGGCCACCGTGGCACGCGGCGAGTGGTGGGTGCTGGCCGTGATGGTGCTGGTGGGCGTGCTGACCCTGGTGGCCATGATGAAGATCTGGGTGCAGGTGTTCTGGGCACCACCCAGCGAGCGGCCCGTCCGGCAGCCCGAGCGCGCCGTCTGGAACGCCGCCCCACCCCTGATGGTGGCGCCCACCGTCGTGCTCGTGGTGGCCGTGGTCGCCATCGGCGTGTTCGCCGGCCCCCTCGCGGGTCTGGCGGAGCGGGCCGCCGGAGAACTGCTCGACCCCGCCGCGTACCGCGCCGTGGTCGCCGGCACCGGGAGCGCACCATGAAGCGCACGGCGGGCCTCGGCCTGGCCGCGGTCCTGATCGCGCTGTGGGTGCTGTTGTGGGGAGACCTGTCGGTCGCCAACGTGGTGAGCGGGGCGGTGGTGGTGGCACTGGTCGTGCTCGCCATCCCCGACGTGGGCCTGGGCTTCACCCGCCCGACCATCCGCCCGCTGTGGGCCCTGCGCTTCGCGGCCAGGGTGCTCATCGGGCTGGGCGGCGCCGTCCTCGTGGTCGGCGTCGAGGTCCTGGCGCCCCGTCCCCGGATCAACACGGGCATCGTGGCCGTGCCGCTCCCCCACTGCTCCGACACGCTGCTCACCCTGGTGGCCAACGTGTTGGGCCTGGCCCCCGGCACCATGCCGATCGAGGTCACCCGGGACCCGGCGGTGATCTACCTCCACGTGCTGCACCTGCACGACGTCGAGGCCGTGCGCGCCGACGTCAACCGCCTTGCCGAGCTGGCGGTGCGGGCGTTCGGCACCCCCGAAGCCGTGGCGGGGCTGTCGTGACCGTGGTGGCCTTCGTCCTGCTGGGTGCGGCCGGAGCGCTCTTCGGCTACCGCCTGCTGCGGGGCCCGTCGCTGGCCGACCGGGTCCTGGCCCTCGACGGCCTGTTGGCCGTGGGCGTCGCCGCGCTGGTGGCCCGCGCCGTCGCCACCGGTGACGGGTCGTTCCTCCCGGTCGCCGTGGTGCTCACCCTGGTCGGCTTCATCAGCACCGCCACGGTGGCGCGCTTCATCGAGGGGCAGGGCCGGTGAACGCGGCCGAGGTGCTCGTGGTCGCCGGCTCCGTGCTGATCCTGCTGGCCGCCATCGGCGTGGCCCGCTTCGGTGACGTGCTCGCCCGGATGCACGCACTCTCCAAGGCCACCACCGTCGGCCTGGTCCTGGTGCTGGTGGGCGGGGCGCTGGGCCTCCACGACATGAACAGCATCACGTTCCTGGTCCTGGGCGGCGCCCTGCAGGTGCTCACCGCGCCGGTGGGGTCCAACCTGTTGGCCCGGGCCACCTACCGGGCCGAGGGCATCCCCCACCAGGTCGACACCATCGATGAGCTGGCCGACCTCCTCCACCCGGACGGCGAACACCCCGACGCCGGCCCGCCGCACACCGGCCCGCCGTAGGTCCACGGCACGGTGGGGGCTGCCGGGCCCGGTCTACGGTCGGGCCGTGCCCGCCCTGTGCCACACCCCGAGACGTTGACCGTGGAGTTCTCCTGGACCCCCGAGCAGGAGGCGCTCCGAGCCCGGGCCCGGGCGATCGCCGAGGACGCGGTGGCCCGCCACGGCGCGTCGAACGACAGCTGGATGAACGGCTTCTCGCGGGAGTTCTCCCGGGAGCTCGCCGCGCTGGGATGGATCGGCATGACGTGGCCCGCCGAGTTCGGAGGTGCGGGCCGTCCCCCGATCGAACGGCTCATCGTGGCCGAGGAGCTGATCGCCGCCGGCGCGCCGCTGGCCGCCACCTGGTTCGCGGACCGCCAGATCGGGCCCACCCTCATCGCCTACGGCACCGCCGACCAACAGGCCACCCACCTCCCGCCGATCCTCGCCGGTGAGGTGACGTGGTGCATCGGCATGAGCGAACCCGGAGCGGGCAGCGACCTGGCGGCCCTCACCACCCGCGCCCGACCCGACGGCGACCACTGGGTGATCACCGGACAGAAGACGTGGACCAGCCACGGAGCCCGGGCCGACCTCTGCTACCTGATCTGCCGCACGTCAGCGGAGGGCCCACCCCACCAGGGCATCAGCGAGATCATCGTGCCGATGGACACCCCGGGCATCGAGATCCGACCCATCCGGGACCTCACGGGCGGCGAGCACTTCTGCGACGTGTTCTTCACCGACGTGCGGGTGCCCCGCAGCAACCTGGTGGGCACCGAGGGGGCCGCGTTCGCCCAGACCATGCGCCAGCTCGAACACGAGCGCGGCGGCATCGACCGGCTGGTGTCCAACCGGGCGCTCT
>DAIMFV010000020.1:9083-10482 GCA_036724365.1 Acidimicrobiales bacterium
GGACCGCCACGACCCGCTGGTCCGCCAGGAGATCGCCGCCCTGGAGACCGGGTACCGCATCGGTCGCACCCTCGTGGTGCGCGAGGCGTTGCGCCAGGCCCCGGCCGGGTTCAGCGCCGCCACCAAGTGCTTCTGCACCGAGCACGAGCAGCGGGTGGCCGACTTCGTGGCCCGGGTGCTGGGTCCCGGCGCGACGGGACGCGGGCCCGACCCCGACGGCCTCGCCTACGCGCCCGCCTACACGATCATGGGCGGCACCTCGGACGTGATGCGCAACATCCTCGCCGAGCGGGTGCTGGGCCTGCCCCGCTGAACCGGCAAACGGTGCCGGTCACGGCGCTACGTTTGCGCCGCTTCCGTACTCCCTGAACGCAGATCGCGGCCAACGACCGAACGGCGCAAACGCCGGTCGGGCTCCGCAGCGCAGCGAGGAACTGCCCGACCGGAACCAGCCGGTGAACGCCGGAGGCGTACCACGACAACGGCAGCGACAGGTCTCAGCCTGGCCCACCAACCCGGCAAACGGTGCCGGTCACGGCGCTACTCCTGGCGGCGCTTGTCGGCGTACATGGCGGCGTCGGCCCGGCCGAGCAGGTCCCACGGTTGGTCGCCCGGCCGGGACCGGGTGATGCCGATGCTCACGCCCACCGACGCCCGGGCGGCGCCGGGGGACCCGGTGACCGCCCGGCGGATCCGCTCCCGCAGGGCGTCGGCCGAGTCCTCGATGGCACCGGCGGCCGACGCGGGGTCGGCGTCGGCCACCACCACGAACTCGTCGCCGCCCACCCGGGCCACCGCCTCGCGCGGACCGAGGCCGGCGGCCAACGACCCGGCCACCTCGGCGAGCAGGTCGTCGCCGGCGGCGTGTCCGCCGCGGTCGTTGACGGCCTTGAAGCCGTCGAGATCGACGTAGGCCACGACCACCGAGGATCCCGAAGCCAGCCGTTCGTGGAGGTGGTCGAGCAGCCAGGAGCGGTTGGGCAGCCCGGTGAGCGAGTCGTGGTTGGCCCGGTGCTCGAGGTGGCGTTCGTGGGCGAGGCGGTGGGTCACGTCCTCGAGCGTCACGACCACGAACTGGACCCGGTCTCCGGTGCCCTCGCCGGCCCGGGAGACGAAGGTGGCCGAGAGCAGTCGGGGGGCGTCGCCCAGCAGGGCGGCGGTGAAGCTCTCGCGGCCCGGCGCGGCCCGCAGCCGGTGCAGGATCGCCAGGATCTCCTCCTGGTCGACGGCGGCGAAGCCGGCCGGCACGAACCCGTCGAGCAGCGAGTCGCGGTCGGTGCCGAGCAGGTCGACGGCCATCTGGTTCACGAAGACCACGTCGCCCTCGGAGTCGAGGAGGAGCAGCCCGATCGGCAGGTGGTCACCGGCACCGAGCTGCACGGACGCCGCCACCCCGGCC
>DAIMFV010000020.1:10492-25443 GCA_036724365.1 Acidimicrobiales bacterium
GAGCGGCCGGGACACGACCACGATCCCCTGCAGGACGGGATCGTCGAGGCGGTTGTGCAGCTCCACGTCGTACAGCCCGTAGGACCCGTCTCCACGCTGGGCCCGGACCTCGAACGACCCGCGCCAGCCCGGGTCGCTCTCCATGGCCCGCTGGGCGTAGCCCGCGATCCGCTCCACGTCGTCGGGGTGCATGGACCGGAACGGATGGCCGCCGGTGGCGTTCCCGCGTCCCAGCACGCCGCCGGGGGGACCGAGGTCGGCGGCGACCGTCCAGTCCCGGCGGACCACCATCACCGACATGTCGAGGTAGGGCACCAGACGGGCCAGCACCTCGGGCGCGGGGATGTCAACGAGGGCCGCGTCGGTCTGCTCGCCTTGCGAGTGCCCATGCATGGCCGCGCTCCGTCCCCCTTGTGCGTCGGGCGAGACGTTACGCGTCGAAGCGGAGGGCCGACCACTCCGCGCGCTCTGCGTCGCGAAACTTGCACGGATCGTGCGAACAGGTAGCCTTTCCCGTCATTGCGACGCGCGACGGGGCCACCCCGTCACGCTCCGCACCAGGGGCAACCAACACTCGGAGAGACAGGGGTCACCATGTCCGAGCACACCTCCACCCCCGGCGACGACGTCGCCGGCCCGTCCACCCTCGGGTGGATCGTCGCCGGCCTCGCCACCGGCGCGGCGGTCATCCACTTCGCCATGGTGCCGGGCCACATCGGCGACAGCCTGCTCGACCCCCTGGCCTTCGCGGTGGCCGGCTGGTTCCAGCTGTGGATCGCGGGCGCCGCCCTCACCGGGCGGGCCGGACGCCGTACCTGGATCGCCTCGGTGCTCGGCAACCTCGCCATCACGGGTGTGTGGGTGTGGAGCCGCACCGCCGGCCTGCCCGTGGGCAACCACGAGGGCATCGTGGAGGAGGTGGGCGCCATCGACCTGGCCGCCCAGGTGCTGGGCGTGGGAGCCGCACTCGTGTCGGCCCGCCTCGTGCTGGCCCCCGCCGGCGGTCCGAGCCGGGCCCGCCTGGCCCCGGCGTTCGCCGCCGCCGCCGCCATCGCCCTGGCCACCACGGTGATCACGTCCCAGGACGCCGCCACCCACGGCCACGCCGAGGACGCCACCCCCGCCCTCACCGGCCACGCCGCCCAGATGGCCCAGATCGACGCCGACCGCTGCGACACCGACTTCAACCACCCCTCCTACCGGGCCGAGGCCGAGGTGCTGGGCATCGACACCTACCTCGGCGGGGCCATGTCCATGACCGACGAGGCCACCACCACCTCCGCCGACGGACATGCCCACGGTGCCGCGGCAGCCCCCGCCGCCACCACCACCACGACCCGGCCCGACCCCAACGAGGGCCGCGGTTCGGAGGGGCTCGACAAGCTGGTCGGCCTCACCGGCCCCGCCGGCACCAGCGAGGGGGCCGCGGCCCGACTGGTCATCTCCCTGGGCGAGGCATCCGACGAGGACTACGACGCCTGGCTCTGGTGGCTGCGGGCCACCGGCGCCGTGGGCGGCGGGCACGCCCACGACAGCGCCGCCCCCGGCGACTCGGGCGGCCACGGTGGCCACGTCGGCCCCCAGCCCTGGGTGGCCATGACCGACCAGGCCCAGTGCGACAAGCTCGCCGAGGAGCTGGAGCTGGCCCGCTCGGTCACCGAGAAGTACGACACCGTGGCCAAGGCCGAGGCCGGTGGGTGGAGCAAGGTCACCGGCTACGTACCCGGCATCGCCGCCCACTACATGAACTTCGGCGCCGTCGACTCCAGGTTCGACATCGAGGTGCCGGAGATGATCCTCTTCGACGGCACCGACCCCGACTCCGCGGTCGTCGGCCTGAGCTACTACATCACCCACGAGGGTGACACCGAGCCGACGCAGGGCTTCACCGGCCCCAACGACCACTTCCACCGCCACGTGGGCCTGTGCATCGTGAACGGCGTGGTGGCCGGCGACAGCCAGACCACCGCCGAGGAGTGCGAGGCACGAGGCGGCTCCAAGGCCGGCGGCGACAAGCAGTGGATGAACCACGTGTGGATCGTCCCCGGCTGCGAGAGCCCCTGGGGCATGTTCTCCGCCGCCTCCCCGGTGCTCGACGGTGCCCTCGGGCGGGCGAGCGCCACCGACGGCGGCAGCTGTGCCGGCAGCGGGGTCCGCGACCGCTACGGCCTCGACGACCCGGTCGACGCCGGCTCCGGTGCCACCGGAGCGGACGGCGACGAGACGGCCGGCACGGCCTCGGGCGGCAGCACCGGGGGCTGACGGCCTGCCACACTGGCCCGGTGACCACCACCGAGGTCCCCGTGACCGACGCCCTGGTGGGTCAGGTCTCGGCGGTCGTGCTGGGCGACGTCGAACCGATCCGACTCGCCACCGCCGCCTTCCTCGCCGGGGGGCACGTCCTGTTCGAGGACATCCCCGGCGTGGGCAAGACGCTCCTGGCCAAAGCCCTCGCCGCGTCGATCGGCGGGAGCTTCGGCCGGGTGCAGGGCACCCCCGACCTGTTGCCGTCCGACCTCACCGGCATCTCGGTGTTCGACGACCAGACCCGCTCGTGGACGTTCCAACCCGGGCCGCTGTGCAACAACGTGGTGCTGGTCGACGAGCTCAACCGGGCTACCCCCCGCACCCAGTCGGCCCTGCTCGAGGCCATGGCCGAGGGCCAGGTCACGGTCGACGGCACCACCCACCCGTTGCCCCAGCCGTTCTTCGTGCTCGCCACCCAGAACCCCCACGGCGGCGACCTCGGCACGTTCCCGCTGGTGGCCGGCCAACGGGACCGCTTCTCCCTGTCGCTCTCGCTCGGCCTGCCCGGTCGGGAGGCCGAGACCGCCATCCTCGAAGGCCGCGGCGGCGACCGAGCGTTGACCGATCTCGCCCCGGTGGCACCCATCGAGAGCTGGGACCGGCTCCGGGCCGAGGTGCACGACGTCTACGTGCACCCGCACGTGGCCGCCTACGTGCTCGACGTGGTCGACGCCGTGCGGGCCCGCACCGGGTCGGCCACCCCGCTCTCCACCCGGGCCTCGCTCACCCTGCTCCGTCTCGGTCGGGCCCGGGCCCTGGCCGCCGGTCGGGCCTACGTCGAACCCGACGACATCCAGGCCGTCGCCGTGCCCGCCCTGGCCCACCGCATCCTCGACGCCACCAACGACGACCTGGCCACCGCCCGGGTGTGGATCGCCAACTTCCTCGCCCAGGTCCCCGCCCCACCCGTCCAGGCGTGACCCCCCCGGCCCCGTGCGCCCCGCATCGAGCCGCTCCCGCCTGAAGCGCTCCACGGCCACATCGGGCCTGGCCGCGCTGGGAGCGCTGGCCGGGCTCATCGGCCTGCTCACCGACCAGCGGGCCATGGCCACCGTGGGTCTGGCCCTGGTGGGCGCGGTCACCGTCGACGCCCTGGCGGCCTGGCTCACCGTCCGCAGCGTGGTGCTCGCCCTGCACGGCCCACCGGAGGCCGTCACCGGCGAGACGTCCGAGTGGGTGCTCACCGCCACCGGGATCCGCCGCCCGGTGGTGGTCACCCCGGCCGTGGTCCCGCGCGCCCCCCGCTACCTGGTGCGGTGGGGTGAACCGTCGCTCATCACCCTGCCCCCGTTCGGGCGGGGTCTGGTGCACCACGTCGGGCTCGACGTCACCGCCACCGGCCCGCTCGGGCTCTACCAGGCCGGCCGACGGATGCTGGTGCCGCTGGGGGTGCCGCTGCCGGTGGGGCCCAAGCCGGTCGACGTCGACCTGACCTGGCCCCGACCCCGGGCCATGTCGTTCGGTCTCACCGAAGGGGCCCCGCTCGGCGACGACCTGTTCCGAAGCCTCCGCCCCTACCAACGGGGCGACGAACGGCGCCGCATCCACTGGGGGGCCACCGCCCACCACGGCCGGATGATGGTGCGGGAGCTCGATGGAACCGGCGTCGTGGGCCTGCGGGTGCTGGTGGAGCCCGGGGAGCCGGGCGCAATGGCCGACCACGTCACCGGGGTGGCCGCCAAGGTGGCCTCCACGGCGCTCGCCCGGGGGTGGACCGTGCAGCTCGTCACCGCCGACGGCACGCCGGGGCGGCCCGATCCGGCCACCCCCTCGGGACCGTTCGGCGCCGCGCTGGCGCTGGTGCCCTTCCAACCGGTCGCCACCACCACTCGCACCGCGGTGGTGGCCGGCGAGCGGGCCGTGCACCACCAGCTCGCCACCGCGGCCCAGGGGCCCCTGGTGGCCGCGCCCTGGGCCGGGCTGACGTGCCGGGTCACCCCCGGAGGTGTCCGGTGGGAGTGACCGAGCAACCGTCCTCCCCGGCTCCCTGGCCCCCACCGCCGCCCGCGGCCGGTCCCGGCGAACCCGGGCCCCCACCCGGCACCGAACCGCCCGTGCCCGTCTGGAACCTCGGGCGGCTGCGGGTGCCCGAGGCCCGGGCCAGCGCCACCAGCCAGGTGGCCGTGTACGTGGTGACCGCCTTCGCCTTCGGCCTCCTCGGTTGGGCCACGGACGGCTACCACCATGCCGTGGCCGCCATGTTCGCCCTGGGGGTGGGTGCCCTGATCGGGTCCACCACCGAGGTGGACCGCGCCTTCCGGCAGGCCTCGGGTGTGGTCCTCGGGATCTTGACCACCCTCACCCTCACGATGGCATCGGTGATCGTGAGCAACGCCCTGCGGCTCGATGTGGGCGGTGCCGACGTGGCCACCCAGCTCCTCCTGGGGGCGGGGCTGCTGGTGGCCGGCCTCGACTGGCGTCGCGTCGGTCGGCTCAAGGCCGTCCCCGTGCTCGCCGGTGTCCCGGTGGTGATCGTGGTGGCGATGGGGAGCGGCCCGGTGCTGGCCCTGGGCGTCGGCTGGCTCGCCCTGGCCGTGGCCGCCCTGTGGTCGTTGGAGGTGGACCAGCGCCGGGCCTACGAACAGCCCCGGGCTCTGGGCCCGCGGGGTGACACCGCCCCCGACGACGGGGCCCGGGATCTGGCGGGCAGCCTGGTCCTCGCGCTGCTGCTGGGGGCCCTGCTGGCCTCGTTCGCAGCCGTGCCGTCGTGCAGCCCGTCGCTCGGGAGCTGGAACCCGCCCTGGCAGCGAGGTGGGGGGAACCTCGAGCTGCCGAACGGTCCCGACCTGTTGTCGTTCGACACCAACCTGGGCAGCTTCGGCTTCCGCGGGCCGACCGGGCAGCAGGAGATCGACATCGACGGGGTCCCGCACCGTCTGGTCGACGGAGCGTCGGGCCGCCCCGAGCTCGAGAACGTCCAGACGGGCGAGCGCCTGTCGCTCGCCATCGAGGGCGACGACCTGGTCGCCCGGGACCGCAACGGCACCGAACGGGCCCGCTTCGCGGAGATCGACCAGGCGAAGCCCGACGAGCGGGACCGGGGCACCGACTGGCGGGTGGTCACGCTCGTGGTGGTCGTCGCGGCGGCGGCCCTCGGCCTGCTGTGGTGGTGGCTCCGTCGGCGGCGCCGAGGGCCCCCGCCCGACGACCACCGGTCCTGGGCCGAATCCCGCGTCCGGGACCTCGACCGGTTCAGCCGGGCCCATGGTCGGCCCCGGGCAGCCGGTGAGACCGTGCACCGCCACACCGCCCACCTGGTCACCTCGGTGGCGCCCGACGACCGCCTGCACCGGGTGGGCGACGTGCTCTCCGACGCCCTCTTCGGTCGCGGTGAGCCCACCATGGCCGACCGCCTGTGGACCGAGCAGGTGATCCATGAGGTCACCGCCGCCCACCCGGCCCCCCGCTGGTGGCAGCGACGACGCCGCCGGCCGACCGCAACGATCGACGCACCGGTGGTGCCGGGCTGAGCCGGTCGGGGACTGGCGCCCATCCGGGGCGAGGCCGCGCGCGATCGTCCATCAGCCCAGTGCAGGGACCATCGGCCCTGGCACCGCTCCCCTGCCGGTTCATACTGATCCTCAGCAAGGATTCGAGCGGATAGGTCGCCCGTCGTCGCGTACATGTTGGTTTGGACCTGGGCTGGCGCCTCGGTCTACCCATCGTGCTCGTCTGGTCGGCTCGCCTGTCGGCTCGCCTCCTGAGCCTGATCCATCGATGAGGAGTCCGTCATGCCCCGAGATGCAGGTGACCGCTACGTGTGCGAGAAGTGCGGATCGACACTCGTCTACGAGAAGGCGTGCCCCTGCGCCGGGGACATGCCGCACTCGGAGATCTGCTGTGGCGAACAGATGGCGAAGGCGGACGCCACCTGACACCGGCCAGCCGCCCGTCGGGGCTCGCTCGGCGCGCCGCGGAGCGGCCCCGAGGGTGAGCACACGGCTCGCCTACGATCACACGCGGTCGGCAGCGAGCCCGGGAGCACTCCTTCCCAGCCCGCGCCGGGCCCCGCCCGTGTAGCTCAGTTGGTCAGAGCAGCCGCCTTGTAAGCGGCAGGCCGTGGGTTCGACTCCCACCGCGGGCTCCACCGGTCCCCGAGCGGTCGTCCCGAGGAGGTCGCCGTGCCCCATCCCACCGTCGAGATCCTGTCCCCCCAGGACGCCACCCTGTGGTGGGTGCAGGGCCTCGACACGCCGCTGCACATCGGGGCCCTGGCGTTCTTCGACGGCGGACCGCTGCGCGAACCCGACGGTCGGATCCGCATCGACGCCATCCGGGCTCGCATCGGCGCCCAACTCGAGCACACCCCCCGGTTCCGTCAGCGCCTCGTGGAGCTGCCGCTCGGCCAGGGGCTGGCGTGGATCGACGACGACCACTTCGACCTGGCCCACCACGTCCGGCTCACCGCCCTCCCCCGGCCCGGCGGCGACCGGGAGCTGCGCGACCTGGTGACCGACCTGCTGGAGACCCCGCCCGACCCGACCCGGCCCCTCTGGGAGATCTGGGTGGTCGACGGCCTGGCCGACGGCCGGGTGGTGCTGCTGCCCAAGGTCAACCACGTGATGGCCGACGGCACGGCGCTCCTCGACTTCTCGATCCGGATGTTCGACCCGGGGACCGACGCCGGGAGCACCGCGCCGGGCGAGGCCGCCACGATCTGGGACCCCGAACCGGCACCGGCCCCGGCCTCGCTGCTGGCCCGCGGCCTCGCCGAGCGCTCCCGGCGCCAGGTGGGCGCGCTCTGGCAGTTCGCGGCGAGCGCCACCGACCCGGCCGTGCTGAGCGGGCTGGCCCGGTCGGTGGTCGGGCTCGGCGGTTCCGGGTCCGGCGTGGCCCCGTCGCTCCCCGTCACCAAGCCGGTGGGGCCACGTCGCGACGTGGTGTCGCTGAAGCTGCCGTGGGACGACCTCGAGCGGGTGAAGCGGGCCCAGGGCACCACCCTGAACGACGTGGTGCTGGCCGTCACGGCCGGGGCCCTGGCGTACTACCTCGAGCACAGCCGCCCCGACACCCCAACGGACACCCCCACCGACGTCGACACCGACCTCGACCGCGACGCACCGGGCGCGCCCCCGGGCGACGGGTCCGGTGACGCAGCCACCGGGCCGGCCCCGCGCGTGCTGGTGCCGGTGTCCACCCACGGCCGCACCGTGAGCGGTGAGTTCGAGAACCGCTTCTCCATGATGGTCGTGGACCTGCCGATCGCCGAGCACGACCCCCTGGTTCGCCTACGCACCATCCACGCCGAGATGGACCGCCACAAGGCATCCGGCCAGACCAAGCTCGGTCCGCTGCTGTTCTCCCTGGCGGACCTGGTGCCGCCCTGGCTGCTGCGCACCGCGGCCCCGCCGGTGCTGCGCAACCAGCCGGTGGTCAACCTGTGCGTGAGCAACATGCCGGGCAGCCGCGACCCCCTCCACCTGCTGGGCGCCCGTCTCACCGACCTCTACCCCTACATCTGCGGGGTGGGCAACATCGCGGTGATCATCGGGGTGATCTCCTACCTCGACGCGCTGGGGGTGGGCCTCACCGTCGACGCCGACGTGGTGCCCGACCCGGACCTGTTGGCGACGGGCCTCCGTCTGGCCGCCGCCGAGCTGGTGGCGGCGGTGGACGAGGCCGCAGACCCCGCGGGCGATCAGGCACGGGATCAGGCGGCGCGGGCCAGGCGGTCCAGGAGGGCCACGTAAGCCGAGAACGGTGGCACCTCGAGCCCGTCGGTGACCTTGCCGCCGTCGTCCCAGCCCCGCAGGCGCACCGCGTCGGGGTGGGCCGGGTTGGCCTCGAAGCGGGCCACCTCGGCCGCGTCCATGGGCCCGCCCTGCCGGGCCAGGCTGCGCCGCGACCCGTCGGACAGACCGTCCTGGTAGGCGGGGTCCACCGCGCACCGGTAGCGCTTGGCCGCCACGTGCAGGGCGATCGGGCCGGTCACCTCGGGAGCGAACAGCCGGGCCAGCCAACGCGCCCCTCGGGCCTCGTGGCCCAGGTCGACCGCCACGTCGCCGTGGGCGGCGCCGCCGTCTCGCAGCTCCAGCAGGTGGCCCACGTCGTGGAGCAGGGCCGCCACCACCAGTGCCTCGGGCGCGCCCTCGGCCCGGGCGAGCGCCGCCGTCTGCAGGGCGTGGTCGAGCTGGCTCACCGCCTCGTCGTAGGTGCCGCCGGCGAACCGGTCGTACAGGTCGACCACGTCGGCCACCGTGCGCGCCGCGTCGGGCGGGGGAGCACCGGCGGTCCGGGCACCGCTCACCGAGGTCACACCGCTTCGCCCTGGAAGTCGTCGATCAGCGACACCTTGACCTTGCCGTCGGCCCGGGCCCCCTCGGCGGCGAACCGGGCCAGCTTCTCGCGGTAGTACTCGGCTCGGAGGTCGCCCTCCGACCGGGCGTTGTAGGTGGGGTACAGGGCCCGTCGGGGCACGGCGGAACGGTTGGGGCCGCTGCGGTGCGGGGTGCGGGAGTGGAACCAGAGGGTCCACCCGGCGGGCACCTCCACCGGCTGCCAGGGCAACGAAGCCACCACGTCGGGGGCGATGCAGCCGGCGTCGTCCATGGGCAGCACCTCGTGGTGGCAGGCGGGCACCACCTCGAGGCAGCCGTTCTCCACGGTGGCGTCGTCGACCGCCACCATGCAGGAGACGTGGGCGTCGATGAAGGGATAGGCCGGCGCGTCCTGGTGCGGCGCGTACCCACCGCCGCCGGGGAGCTTGTAGTTGATCTTCTCCTTGTAGAGCACGGCGGGCTCACCGAGCAGGGCCGACGCCGTCTCCAACATGGAGCCCTCGGTCAGGAGCCGCCGCAGCCCCTCGTGGAACGGGATCAGGTTCTCGCTGCGGCACAACGCCGGGCCGGCCGGGGTGCGCTCGCGGTGGTGCAGCCACCCCTCGCCGTCGTCGGGCCACGAGGCGATGTCGTCGACCCAGCCCCGCAGGGCCACCACCCCCGCATCGTCGAGCGTGCGGGTGAGCAGCCACCCGGTCTCGGTGAAGTGGTCGACATCGATGCTCACCAGCGTGCTCCCCGGTGGTGGACGGCGCTCAGAGCCGATTGTGCCATGCCGCGGACCCCACCGAACCGGGGGGACACCGACCTGGTCAGACCGCGGCGGCCGAGACCGACGGGGCCACCAGCGGCCACGGGAGGTTGCGCTCGGCGGCCAGCGCCACGTCGAACAGGAGGGCGTCCTGGTGGTGGCGGGCCAGCACCTGGGCCCCCACCGGGAGCCCGTCCACCAGGCCGGCGGGGATCGACACGGCCGGGTTGCCGTACACGTTCGACGCGATGGTGAGGCCACCCATGGCCACCAGGTCGGGGAACTTGGTCTCGGCCAGACCGATGATCCTCGACGGCAACTTGTGGAAGGCGCCGCTGGCCACGCTCACCGAGGTGAGGGCACCCCGCAGGCCGAGGCGGGCGATGGAGTTGCCGAGGACCTTGTCGAGGACGTCGACGTCGGCCGACTTGGTGCTCTCGGCCCCGAACGCCGGACCCGGGTTGGTGGACGCGATCACGAAGTCGGCCTGCTCGAACGCCGTGGCCATGGCCTCGTGCAGCTCGATCCGCTGGCGCTCGGCGATGGCGGCGGCCTCCAGGTTGTAGAAGGCCTGCGACAGGTAGAGGCCCAGGGCCACCTCGTCGGTGAGGTCGCCCGCGCAGCTCGGCCACTTGTCGCCCAGTTCGGGCAGCAGGGTGGACAGGTTGCCCATCATCCACATGGCCGCCAGGTTCGGGGTCTTCAGCTCCACGTCGACCAGGACCATGCCGGTGGCAGCCACCAGGTCGTCGACCCAGCGCCGCAGGTTGTCCTCCACACCGGGTTCGAGGGTGACCCCGCCGAGGGCCGGGACCACCGCGATCTTGCGGCCCTTCAGGTCGTGGGACCCGAGGTCGGCCTCCCAGGTGCCCGACGACGGGGGGCTGGTGGGGTCGCGGGGATCGGTGCCGGCCGCCACGTCGAAGTAGCGGGCGGCGTCGCGCACCGAACGGGCCAGGTTGCCCAGCACCACGGTGCCGGGGCGGAACGCGGCCCGGGGGCCGCGGGAGATGCGCCCGTAGGTGCCCTTCATGCCGAGCAGGCCGGTGTAGCCGGCGGGGATGCGGATCGACCCGCCGCCGTCGCCGCCGCTGGCCAGGCTCACCAGCCCGCCGGCCACCGAAGCAGCCGCGCCGGACGACGAACCGCCGACGGTACGGCCGTGCTGCCAGGGGTTGTGGGTGACGCCGTTGAGCTTGGTGACGCTCACGTTGAGCCCGCCGAACTCGCTGGCGGTGGTCAGGCCCACGGGTACGGCGCCGCCCTCGCCCACCACCTTCTCGATCACCCGGGAGGTGTGGGTGGCGATGCGGTCCTTGAACACGAGCGAGGCACCGGTGTCGGGCCAGCCCACCACCTCGTCGAGCTCCTTGATGCCGAAGGGCACACCACCGAAGGGCAGCGAGACGTCGGCCTCGTCGGCGGCCTTGCGGGCCCGCTCGGGATCGACGTGGGAGAAGGCGTTGATGTCGCTGCGCTCGATGGCGGCCAACGTGGCCTCCAGCTCCTCGCGCGGCGAACGTTCGCCGGCGCGGAAGGCATCGACGAGCGAGCAGGCATCGCCCAACCAGGGCTGATCGGTGGTGGTGGCCATGCCGCACCGTACCGGTCACCAGGAACCGAGTAAACCCACCGCTTTCAGGTGGGGAACGCCGGGGCGCCGGGACCGTGGCGCTCGAAGCGCACCACCACGGCCTTGGACGTGGGCGTGCGGCTCTCGTCGGCGAAGGACCCGAGGGGCACGAGCGGGTTGGCCTCGGGGAAGTAGGCCGCGCAGGTGCCCCGGGCCACGGGGTACGCCACCAGCCGGAAGTCGTGCACCCGACGGGGCGGATCGTCGCGCCACTCGCTCACCACATCGACCCGGTCGCCGTCGCCGAACCCGAGCCCGGCCAGGTCGTCGGGGTGCACGAACACCACCCGCCGGCCGTTGGTGATGCCGCGGTAGCGGTCGTCGAGGCCGTAGATGGTGGTGTTGAACTGGTCGTGGGACCGCAGCGTCTGCAGGAGCAGCCGGCCCGCCGGCACCACCTCGGGCCCGAACCGGTTCACCGTGAGGTGGGCCCGACCATCGGTGGTGGGGAACTCGCGGCGGTCGCGCGGCGGATGGGGCAGCACGAACCCTCCCGGCCGGTCGATCCGGCGGTTGAAGTCGGTGAAGCCGGGGATCACGGCCTCGATGTGGTCGCGGATGCGGTCGTAGTCGGCGGCGAGGCCGCCCCAGTCGATCGGACCGCCCGGATCGATCCGCTCGCCCAGGCCGGCCACGATCGCCACCTCGCTGCGGAGGTGCGCCGAGGCCGGCGGCAACGACCCGGCCGACGCGTGCACCACGCTCATGGAGTCCTCCACCGTCACCCGCTGGGTCCGTCCACCGGTGTGGTCGACCTCGGTGCGCCCCAGGCACGGCAGGATCAGCGCGGCCCGACCGGCCACCAGGTGCGACCGGTTGAGCTTGGTGGACACCTGCACGGTGAGCCCCACCCGGGCGAGGGCCGCCGCGGTGGCCCCGGTGTCGGGAGAGGCCGCCAGGAAGTTGCCGCCCATACCCACGAACACGTCGACCTCGCCCCGGGCCATGGCCTCGATCGCCCCCACGACGTCGTGGCCGTGGTGCGACGGCGGCTCGAAGGAGAACTCGGAACGGAGGGCCGCCAGGAACGCCGCCGAGGGCTGCTCGACGATGCCCATGGTGCGGTCACCCTGCACGTTGGAGTGGCCACGCACCGGGCACACCCCGGCACCGGGCCGGCCGATGGCGCCCCGCAGCAGCAGGGTGTTGACCATCTCGCGGATGGTGGCCACGGCCTGGCGGTGCTGGGTGATGCCCATGGCCCAGCAGATGATGATCCGCCGCCGATCGGCGAGCAGCCCGGCCACCTCCTCCACGTCGCTCGCCTCGAGACCGGTGGCCGCCAGCAGCTCGGGCGCGTTCACGGCGAGGAGGTGCTCGGCCACCTCCGCCCAGCCGGTGGTGTGGGCGGCCAGGAACTCGTGGTCCACCACGCCCGGGTGCTCGGCGTCGAGCTCCACCAGCCGGCGGTTGAGCCACTGGAACAGGGCCAGGTCGGCACCCACGCGGATCTGCAGGAAGTGGTCGGCCAGGCCCGCCCCCTTCCCGAGCAGGCCCCGGGGCGTCTTGGGGTTGCCGAAGCGCAACAGCCCCGCTTCGGGCAGCGGGTTGACGGCCACCACCACCGCGCCGTTGGCCTTGGCCGTCTCGAGGGCCGACAGCATCCGCGGGTGGTTGGTGCCGGGGTTCTGGCCCACCACCAGGATCAGCTCGGCCTCGTGCAGATCGGTGAGGGTGACGCTGCCCTTGCCCACCCCGATGGTCTGGGTGAGGGCCACCCCGCTGGACTCGTGGCACAGGTTGGAGCAGTCGGGCAGGTTGTTGGTTCCCAGGCGACGGGCCAGCAGTTGGTACAGGAAGGCGGCCTCGTTGCTGGTGCGACCCGAGGTGTAGAAGACGGCGCGGTCGGGGCTGCGCGTGGCCGCGGCCCGGAGGGCGTCGGCCACCAGGTCCAGCGCATGGTCCCAGCTCACCGGGCGGTAGTGGGTGTCGCCCTCGGCCCGCAGCATCGGCTGGGTGAGCCGGCCCTGCTGGCCGAGCCAGTGGTCGGTCTGGTCGACCAGCTCCGCCACCGGGTGGGCGGCGAAGAAGTCGGGTCCGCACCGCCGGACCGTGGCCTCCTCGGCCAGGGCCTTGGCCCCGTTCTCACAGAACTCGAGGTGGGCGGCGTGGGCCGGCTCGGGCCAGGCACAGCCCGGGCAGTCGAAGCCGTCGGGCTGGTTCACCTGCAGGAGCAGCCGGGCCCCCCGACGCAGGCCGAGGTGCTCGCTGGTCTGGGCCAGGGTGGCCCGGAGCGATCCCAGCCCGGCGGCGGCGGACGCCGGGCCTCGGACCGTGGTGTGGTCCTCACGGTCGGGTCGGGAGGTGGGAGGCGGGGCCGGGCGGGTCACGGCGTGTACAGGTTGAGCCGGCCGGGGCGGGCGAAGCCGGCGAGGAGGATCCCGGCTCGACGGGCGGCCTCGACCGCGAGCGAAGACGGCGCGCTCACCGACACCAGCGCCGAGAAGCCGGCGGCCCACGCCTTCTGCACGATCTCGAAGCTGGTTCGGCCGCTCACGAACAGCCCGAGCTCGGGTGCCGGCAGCCGCTGGTCGAGGAGGAGCCGGCCCACCACCTTGTCGACCGCGTTGTGGCGACCGATGTCCTCACGCACCACCAGGGGGGTGCCTGACGCGTCGAAGGCCGCGGCCGCGTGCACCCCGCCGGTGAGGTCGAACAGCTCCTGGGCGTCGCGGACGCGGTCGACCACCGCGCCGAGCACCTCGGGGTCGAACGGCCGGGGGTCGGGCAGGCTGGTGAGCCGGGCGGCCACGTCGTCGACGGCACCGGTGCCGCACCACCCGCACGACGAGGTGGTGGTGGTGAGCCGCGGCTGGGGCTGGGGGGCCCGGCCGCCGGTGTCCACGGTGACCACGTTGAACCCGGTCTCCACCGCAGACCCGGTGGCGCAGTACCGCACCCGCTGCACCGGGGCGCCGGCGAGGAGACCGGCGGTGAAGCAGAAGCCCACCGCCAGCTCGTAGTCGTGGCCGGGGGTGCGCATGGTGGTGGCCACCCGGGTGCCGTCGAGTCGGATCTCGAGCGGCTCCTCCACCACCAGCTGGTCGGGGACGCGACTGGTGGCATCGCCGTCGACGCGGCGCACGAACTGCGAGACGGTCCGACCCCGGGCCACGGGGAGCACGCTACCCAGCGGCCACCCGCCAGAGGTCAGGCGGGTCCGACGCCAGGGCCCACCCGGTTTCGGCCGGAGGTCCGATGGGACCACCCCCCACGCGCTACGCAACGTCCTCGTTCGACCTCACACCGTGAAGACGCCCCGGTGCGATGCTACGGTCGACGCCGGGAGGGCATGACGGGACATGGACACGTCCAGCGCGGAAGGAGGGGCAGACCAGCCGCGGCGCGTCCCCGACCGGCTGTTCCGGGCCCTGGTCGACGCCACCGCCCATCCGTTCCTCGTGCTCGCTCCCGACGGCACCATCCTCTACGCCGGCGCCTCGATCACCGACCTGCTCGGCTGGCACCCCGACGAGCTGGTGGGCGCCAACATGGTCGACTTCCTGCCGCCCGACGAGGTCGAGCGGGCTGCCACGGCCTTCGACCAGGTTCGCCAGGTCGACCATCGCGCCCAGTCGATCCCCATGGTGTTCCGCATCCTCACTTCCGACCGCACCCCGATGTGGTGCGAGGTCGGCGCCCTGGCCGGGGCCTCGATCGGGTTCGACGGCCTGGCGCTGCGCCTGCGGTCCTGGACCCACAACCACCACTTCAACCTGTTCCTCGGCGCCCTCAGCGGCTCGGCACCCTTCTCCGAGGTGTGCGAGCACCTCTGCCAGTCCATCGCCCTCACGCTGCAGCTGTCCGGGGCGCTCATCCACCACGGGTTCGACGGCTACGAGTTCCGCTGGACCGACGGCGTCGGCGTGCCCCGGGCCTGCGCCCCGGCCGACGCCGGCCCGTGGCACCGGGCTGCGCTCACCGGCCGGCAGGTCAACGCCACCCTCGAGGACCTACCGCCCCGGGCCCGCGTGCCCGCCGA
>DAIMFV010000021.1:0-11638 GCA_036724365.1 Acidimicrobiales bacterium
ACCGGTCGATCGCTGCGGTGAGCGTGCCGACCCACGTCTCCTCATGCAGCTTTGTCAGCTCGCGGCACAACGCCACCCGACGTTCGCCTCCCAACGAGTCGGCAAGATCACCGATGGTGCGCGCCAGACGGTGCGGCGCCTCGTAGAGCACGATCGTGCGTCGTTCCTCTACGAGCTCGGCGACACGACCCTCACGTGCCACCCCCTTGCGCGGCAGGAAGCCTTCGAAGCAGAAGCGGCCACTGGGGTCGAGCAGGCCGCCGGGCACCTGGATCAGAGAGTCCGGGCATGCCGGCGTCGCTCGCCACCGCGACGACGTCGCCGCCGGCGACCAGCGACAGGAGCCAAGGCGCCACCGACTCCTCGGTGTGCTCGTCCAGGCGGACCAGCTTGGGGACCGTCACCCCCAGGTGGGCGAGCAAGCGACCCGTGCGCCGGGTGTCCTCACATGCCAGCACCGATGCCGAGGCGAAGGCCGCCGCTGCTCGTGGAGTCAGATCGGCCAGGTTGCCGATCGGCGTGCCCACCAGCACCAGGCGACCGGGAGCAGGCTCGGAGCCGGTCCCGGGTGCGGACCCGGGTGCAGAGCCGGGCCCGGAGCCGGGCCCGGGATCGGTGCTCACGCGGCACTCACGCGGCGCTCACGCGACACCGGTGGGGTGTTCGCCCCGGACCTCGAGGCGGTCCCCCACGCACAACCCCCACCGGGCGAAGGAGCCGGCCTCGGCCTCCAACACGTTGCGGGCCTTCCACACCGGCACGGTCACCCGGTGGGGCTCCACCCGCATGGTCTTGAGCACCACGAGGTCGGCGCCGCAGAAGGCCACGTCGATGGGGAAGCGCATGCCGACCGAGTGCACCGAGCGGGTGTGCTCGAACAGGAGCGCCCCCTCGAACCCGTCGCGCCCCAGCAGGCCGCGGCGCCGCCCGGCCCGGCCCTCGGCCACCTCCAGGCTGGCCAGCACCTCGTCGTCGCGCAGCAGCCAGGGCACCGGTGCGACCTACACGTTGAAGCGGAACTCGAGGACGTCGCCGTCCTGCACGACGTAGTCCTTGCCTTCGACCCGCAGCTTGCCCACCTCGCGGGCCTTGCTCCACGAGCCGATCTCGAGCAGCTCGTCCCAGTGGATCACCTCGGCGCGGATGAAGCCCCGCTCGAAGTCGGTGTGGATCTTGCCGGCGCACTGGGGGGCCTTGGAGCCGGCGCGGAACGTCCAGGCCCGGGTCTCCTTCTCGCCGGTGGTGAAGTAGGTGCGGAGCCCCATGAGTTGGTAGGCGGCGTGGATGAACCGCTCCAGGCCGCCGTCGCCCAGGCCGAGCGCCTCGAGCATCTCCAGGCGCTCCTCGCCGGTGAACTGGGCGGCCTCGGCTTCCAGCTGCACGCACATGCCGATCACCTCGGCGCGGCCGGAGAACTCGGCCTCGACCGGAGCGATGATCTCGGCGATGCGCTCGAGGTCGTCCTCGCCCACGTTCACCAGGGCCAGCACCGGCTTGTTGGTGAGCAGGAACTCCTGCTCGAGCAGGACCCGATGATCCGCGGCGAGATCGCCCCGGTAGATCGGGGTGCCCTCGGCCAGCAGGGCGTGGGCCGCGTCCAGGGCCGCCACCAGCTCCGTGAGGCTCTTGTCCTGCTTGGCGGCCTTGCGTCGCTTCTCGACGCGGCTCTCCACCGTCTCGAGGTCTGCCAGGGCCAGCTCGATCTCGAGGATCCGCAGGCACTCCAGCGGGTCCGACGGGCCGGGCACGTCCTCGTCGACGAAGGCCCGCAGCAGGTACACCACGGTGTCGACCTCGCGGATGTGGGCCAGGAACTGGTTGCCCAGGCCCTCCCCGGTGCTCGCCCCCTCGACCAGCCCGCCGATGTCGACGAACTGCACGCTGGCCGGGACGATCTTCTTGGTCTTGGACATGATCGACAGCAGGTCGAGGCGCTTGTCGGGCACCTTGGCCACGCCCACGTTGGGGTCGGTGGTGGCGAAGGCGTACGGCGCGGCGAGCGCGCCCCCGCCGGCGAGTGCGTTGTACAGCGAGGACTTGCCCGAGTTGGGGAGTCCGACGAATCCGAAGCGTTCCATGACGCTGAGCAACCTACCGGCCCCGCATCCGGGGACCCGCACGGGCGGCGGCTACACCGCGCAGTGGTGGCCGGGGGTCAACGGGACCAGTGCGCGGGGCCCTGGCTCTTGGCCCGGTACATGGCCACGTCGGCCCGCTCGAGGAGGGTCTCGGGTTCGGCGGTGCCGTCGTCGACGGCCACGCCGACGCTGGCGTCGAGGTGCGACTCCTCGTCACCGGCGATGGCGACGAGCAGCTCCTCCGCCAGCCGACCGACCGCATCCTCGGCACCGGCGGCGGGGACGGTGACCGCCATGGCGAACTCGTCGCCGCCCAGGCGGGCGGTGAGCGCTCCGGGCGCCACCCCGTCGAGGCGGCGCGCCAGTTCCTGGAGCGCCCGATCGCCGGCGGCGTGACCCCGTTGGTCGTTGATGGACTTCAGCCCGTCGAGGTCCACGAAGAACACCGCGGTGGTCTCGTCGACCCGGCCCCGGGTGCTGCGCACCCGGTCGTGGAACTGCTCACCGAAGCCGAGGCGGTTCAACAGGCCGGTGAGGGAGTCGTGCCGGGCGGCCCGCCACATGTCGCGGTGGAGGTTGCGCCGATCGACCGCGATGGTGAGCAGTTCGGTGAGCTCCGGTGCGGCGTGCACGAACTCCAGGCGGGCGATGATCGTGTGGTCGAACCAGACCAGGAGGCAGCCCTCGCCGCCGTTGGCGTCGCACACCGGGGCCAGGCCGAACCCGGCGAACCCCTGGGACCGGGCGGCGTTGCGGAGGTCGTCGGGCAGCTTGCCCTCGTCGACCACCACCACGGGTTGCGCCCCCCGGGCCAGGTCCCAGGGCGCCCGCCCCGAGGCGTCGCGCAGGCTGCCCTGGGCATGGGCCACGAGCAGTCCGTCGAGGCCGTGGACGTGGACCTCCCGGGCGTCGGGACCGTCGGGGAGCACCACGGCCACGCCGGTGTGGGGCCACCGGCTCTGCACGGCCTCGCCCACCAGCGCGACGGTGCGGTCCAGCGGCGCGCCCTCGGCCACCGACCGCAGCGCCCGGTTCACGGCCCGCCGGGCCGAGGCCTCCCGGGCCACCACGGTCACGTAGTCGTGCCCGTCGCGGGTGATGACGCCGGTCTTGATCTCCACATCGCGCAGGTTGCCCCGTCGGGTGACCACCCGGAACGGCGCCACCGCGGTCCGACCGGGGAACTGCTGGGCGTAGTCGAGGCCGTCGACGGCCCGACCCAGGTCGTCGGGGTGCAGCAGGTCGAAGCCGCTGCTGCCGAGCAGCTCGCCCCGCGTGGTCTCCATCAGGGCGGCCATGGCCGCGTTGGTCCACACCACCAGGCCGTCGGGTGCGATCACGCACACGCCGTCGGCGAGGCCGCTGGCCAGCTCGTTGTCGAGGTCCCAGACCGTGTCCCCTGGTTCGCCCAACGATCCGTCCTCCCCGTGGCCGGCACGCACCGTGTTCATCGGCGTGGCGGCCGCCCACCTGAAGTGACCTGCGTCGCAGCAGAGGGGTGGTGACCGACCGATCGGCTCACGGATCCAGCGTACCGGCGACCTCCGCTGGGATCACCCGTCCAACGAACCGTCGAGCAGTCGTTCGATCACCCGGGCCACCCCGTCGTCGTCGTTGGTGGTGGTGACCAGGTCGGCCGCCGCCAACAGGTCGGGGTGGGCGTTGGCCATGGCCACGCCCAGGGCTGCCCACCGGATCAGCTCCAGGTCGTTCGGCATGTCGCCGAAGGCCACCACGTCGGCGGCCGTGTGGCCGTGCTCCTCGAGCAGCAGTTCCACGGTGTGGGCCTTGTGCACCCGCGGGTCGGACAGCTCCAGGAACGACTCGTGGGTGGAGTGCGTGACCAGGGCCCGGGAGCCCACGATCTCCTGCACCAGAGCCGCGGTGCCGGCCGGCGCCGGGTGGGGCAGGCGCACGATCAGCTTGGTGACGGGTTCGTCGAGGAAGGACCGGATGGGGGCCACGGTGATGTCGGGGATCAGGTCGAGGATGTCGACTCCGGTGTCGCGGTAGCGGCGGTCGATGCCGAAGTCGAACCCCTGCTCCACCCCCAGCACGGCGTCGGGCAGGCGGGCCTCCAGGTCGTCGACGATGGACCGGGCCACGTCGGGGGCGAGGTCGATGCGGTGCACCAGCTCGTGGCGGGCGGGGTCGTAGACGGATGCGCCGTTGGCACACACCACCAGCCCCCGGTCGCCGAGCTCCTCGATCACCGGTGGGATCCAGCGCGGCGGCCGACCGGTGGCGATCACGACCAACATCCCGGCGTCCTCGGCTGCGTGCACCGCCTCCCGGGTGCGCGGCGACACCGACCGGTCGGAGCGCAGCAACGTGGCGTCGAGGTCGGTGGCGATGGCCCGGTAGCGCATCGCCCGACCGTAACCCCCGCCGCCGGGAGCCCCCTGCTCGATACCCTCGAACCCCATGGGACCGATCGAGGCGCTCGAGCGCGTGGCCTACCTCCAGGACCGGGGCCTGCTGTCCTCCCGCAAGACCGAGGCCTTCCTCCACGCCGCCGAGGTGCTGCGCGCCCTGCCGGAGGACGAGGTCCACCGCCGGATCGGCAACGGCACCCTCACCGACCTGCCCGGCATCGGTTCCAGCACCGCCGAGGTGGCCACCCAGGCCGCCGCCGGCCGGGTTCCCGACCGCATCGTGGCCCTCGAAGCCTCCACCCGGATCCCCCTCGGCGAAGGAGCCGCCCTGCGCGGCCTGCTCAAGGGCGACTGCCACAGCCACTCCACCTGGAGCGACGGCGGCGCCGCCATCGCCACCATGGCCCGCGCCGCCGCCGCCCTGGGGCACGAGTACCTGGTGGTCACCGACCACTCGCCCCGGCTCACCGTGGCCCACGGTCTCGATGCCCACCGGTTGGCCGCCCAGCTCGACGAGATCGATGCCCTGAACGCCGAGCTGGCCCCGTTCCGCATCCTCACCGGCATCGAGGTCGACATCCTCACCGACGGCGACCTCGATCAGGACGAGGACCTCCTGGCCCGACTCGACCTGGTGGTGGCGTCGGTGCACTCCAAGATGGGCATGGACCGCCAGACCATGACGCGCCGCATGGTGATGGCCGCCGCCAGCCCCCACGTCGACGTGCTCGGGCACTGCACCGGCCGCAAGGTGAAGGGCTTCGGGGCCGATCTCCGCCACGTCCGGGCCCCGTCCACCTTCGATGCCGACATGGTCTTCGCCGCCTGCGCCACCTACGGCACCGCGGTGGAGATCAACTGCCGGCCCGAGCGCCAGGATCCCCCGCCCGAGCTGCTCGACCTGGCCCTGGAGTGGGGCTGCCTCATCAGCATCGACACCGACGCCCACTCCCCCGGCCACCTCGAGTTCTTGTCCTACGGCTGCGACAAGGCCGTGGCCCACGGCATCGATCCGTCCCGCATCATCAACACCTGGACGGCCGACGACCTGGCCGACTGGGCGTCGTCCAAGGCCTGACCGGGCGGGCGCCGTCTGGATCGTGCTGCGGACCAGCCCCTAACGTGGCACCCCTATGTCGAAGAAGACGAACAAGCGCAAGACCAACGCCCGGCGCAAGAAGGCCAACCACGGCACCAAGCCCAACGCCGGCCGCGGCTGACCCAGCCCACCGGCGGGCCCACCGGGCCCCACAGGCAACCTCGTGAACGGCGCAGCCCCCGGGCTGCGCCGTTTCCGCGCCCGTGGCCGGATCAGGGCAACGGGAACGGTGACGGGGTCAGCCAGAACCCGCCGGCCACCAGCGCCCCGGTGACGAGCCACAGGACCACCACCCGCTCGTTCACCCGGCCGTCGGGCGAGAGCCGTTCGGCCAGGTCGTCGAGCCCGAGCCCGGTGCGGAACCGCCGCGACCCCTGACGGGACAGGTAGGCGATGGAGCCCACCACCACGACGCCGATGGCCCGGAGCGAGGCGTGGAGCAACCCGCGGCCCACGTCGAGGCCCTCGAGCCCGTACCAGCCGGCCAGGAGCACCGCCCCGAGGCCCACCAGGGGCGAGGCCCGCACGACGCTGGCGATCACGTTGCGGACGAAGCGGGGGGATGCCAACGCCCCCGGGCCCATCCGACGCTCGGCCCAGCCGTCGGCCACGCCGTACCGGAGCCGGAGCCGGTGGGCGGCGGAGTCTCCGCGGGTGGCGAGCAACGGCAGCGCCAGACCCACCACGATGGCCGTGGCCAGCACCGGGGCCGCCCCACCCGCGGCGACCGCCAGCGCGAACAGCGGGATGGTGACCCGGCGCCGACCGGGCGGGCGACGGACCCCGGCGGGAACGGGCCCACGCGCCGGCTCGGCCCCGGCCTCCGGGACGGGAGCGGGGGCCGGCCCGACCGGTAGGTGGACCGCGGACGGGCCGTAGGCCGTGCGCTCGGCGTCGGCCACCGCGCCGGGCGGCTGTGCAGGGGACGGGGCCCGGGACGACGGGGACGACGCCGCGACGGTGCGGTCGGGATGGACCGCGGCGGCCGCGGCCGCGCCACCGACCGGACCGAAGGCCGGGTCGAACACCGTGTGGTCGGCGCGCCCCGACGACGCGCCCACCTCGGGCCGCACCGGTTGGGCGGGTTCCCAGGCAGCGGTCGGCGCCGCCGGGGCCGGCCCGGGCGACGGCGTCGGGATCGCGGCTGGACCGGGCGCCGGCGTCGCGGCCGGAACCGGAACCGGAACGGGCGTCGGCGCGACGGCGGACCCGGGGGTCGGTGGGGGCACGGTGTCCAGCACGAGGGCGCGCGGGCCCTCGGGCAGGCGGGCCACGCCCAGCCGGGCCAGGAAGGTGTCGAGGTCCTGCGGACGGTGGTCGGGCTCCAGCTCCAGGCCGTCCAGGATCGCGTCGCTCCCGCCCTTGGACAGCTCGGGGTTGAGTCGGTGCGGGGCCTCCAGCTCCCCGCCACCGCTGCGGTCGAGGGCGCCGGTGGGCACCCGACCGGTACCGAGCCGGTACAGGGTGGCGGCCAGCCCGTACACGTCGGTGGCCGGTCCGAACCGTCCCTCCCCGCGGTACTGCTCGATCGGCGCGTAGCCGGGGGTGACCACCCGGGTCATGCCCACGGTGTGGTCGGGCTCGTAGTCGCGGGCCAGGCCGAAGTCGATGACCACCACCCGACCGTGGTGGGTGAGCATCACGTTGGAGGGGTTCACGTCGCGGTGCAGCACGCCGGCGGCGTGCACGGGCCGCAGGGCGGCGGCCACCCGGCCGGCCAGGTCGAGCAGGTCGTCCTCGGGCAGGGCGCGGCCGTGCTGGCGCAGGACGTCCACGAGGGTGCGGCCCTCCAGCAGCTCCATGACCAGGTAGGCGGTGCCGTGGTCCTCGAACACCTCGAAGACCCGCACGATGCCGGGGTGGGTGAAGCGGGCCAGCACCCGGGCCTCCCGGAGGAACCGCTCGCGGGCGGCCTGGAAGGCGGCGCGCCCGGCGGGCGGCGTGAGCACGGTGGAGCCGTGGCGCACGGCGGACTCGGGGAACAGCTCCTTGAGCGCCACCCGTCGTTCCAGGCGGTGGTCCAGGCCCTCGTAGGTGATGCCGAACCCGCCCCGACCGATGACCCGGCGGATCTCGTAGCGGCCACCGTCGAGGGTGGAGCCCGGCGCCAGCTCGGCCGGGGCGGCCAACTGGCGGCCGCACCAGGCGCACACCAACCAGGCGTCGCCGACCTCGTGCCCGCACTGCGGGCAGGTCTCGCCGGAGGTCGACCGCGGCTCCGCGGTACGGGCATCCACCACGCCCAGATCGTACGGGGGTGGTGGGTCCCAGCGCCGTCAGGGATCGGAGCCGGGCTCCACCGACGAGGGCCGGTCCGGGGGCGGGGTGCCCCCGTCGTCCGCCGGGGCACCGGTGCGCTGACCCCGGCTCTCGCCCGCGGCGTCGCCCAGGGAGGCCTCCGAGCCATCCGAGGCATCGGCGGCCTCCACGATCTCACGCAGGTCCAGCGGGGTCATGCCGACGTCGAGGGCAGACCAGATCGTGCGGGAGAACGGGTAGAAGACGATGGGTGCGATCACACCGAGGACCACGGCCACCGTGACGGGTACGAGCACGCCGGCCTCGGGGTGCTGGTCCTTCCAGAACACGAACCCCATGACCAGCACGAACAGCAGGCCCTCGGCGATGGCGAAGTTGATGAGGTAGGCACCCACGAAGAACCCGGGCTCGCGCTCGAAGAGCATGCCGCAGCGCGGGCAACGCTCCTTCATGTGGAACCAGCCCCGGTACAGGTGGCCGCTCCCGCAGCGGGGGCACTGCTTGCGCACGCCGCGACGCAGGAGGGTCCCCCACGTGGGTTTGCCCTGCACCACGTCGTCGACGCTGAGATCACGGGCCACCGACCCATGATCGCAACCCCCGCCGCCGAACCCAACTCGGGACCGGCCCCGATCGGGCCCCGCCGACACCCGGTTCAGCACACCAACGGCTGTGCCGCGACCACCGTCCCCGGGAGCGGTAGGAGAATGGGAATGATTCTTAGTACCATGAGGGGCATGGCCAGTCGCCCATCCACCACCCGCCGCCGCGCCCCCCTCCGCCGGCTGGCCGGCGCCCTGGTGGCCGGTTTCGCCCTGCTGGGTCTGGTCGGCTGCGGAGGTGACGCCGGAGACTCGGGAGCGGGCGGCGAGGGTCCGTTGGTGGTGGCCACCACCACCCAGTTGGCCGACTTCGTCCGCACCATCGGCGGCGACGCCGTGGAGGTGCACGGCCTCATCCAGCCCAACGTCGACGCCCACGACGTCGACCCCTCCCCCGCCGACCTCGACGCCCTGGCCCGGGCCGACGTGATCGTGGCCAACGGCGTGGGGCTGGAGCCCTGGCTCGACGACGCCGTCGCCGCCGCGGGGGCCACGGCGGCGGTGACCGACACGTCGACGGGCGTGTCGGTGTTGGGGGTCGGCGGCGACGAGGGCGCCGATGACCGGGCCACCACCGAGGCCGACGACCACGGGGACGGCGCCAACCCGCACATCTGGCTCGATCCCCGCAACGCCCGGCTCATGGCGACCACCGTGACCGAGGCGATCGTGGCGGCCCTGGGCGACGATGCCACAGCCGCGGCCGCGGTGCAGGCCCGAGGCGACGCCTACGACGCCGAACTGGTGGCGCTCGACGCCGAGATCGACGACCTCCTCGCCGACCTGCCGGACCGCCAGCTCGTCACCGACCACGACGCCTTCGCCTACTTCGCCGACCGCTACGACCTGGAGGTGGTGGGCACCGTGATCCCGAGCTTCGACTCGTCGGCCGAGGTGTCGGCGGGCGACCTCGACGACCTGGCCGCCACCATCCGCCGCACCGGCACCCGGGCCATCTTCACCGAGCAGTCGCTGCCACCCGACGCCGCCGAGGCCCTGGCCCGCAAGGTCGACGTGCGGGTGGTCACGGGTGACGACGGCCTCTACGGCGACTCGCTCGGCCCCGCCGACTCGCCCGGGGCCACCTACCTGGGCATGATGCGACACAACGCCGACTCGATCTCCCGGAACCTGCGGTGACAGCCCCCCACGACCACCCACTCGCCGGGGACGAACCGAGCCCGACGGCACCCACGGCACCGGCAGGCACCGCCGAGCGGGCACCCGTCCCGGCCCTGGTGCTCGACGACGTCTCGGTCACCTATGGCCAGCGGGCCGCCCTCGACGGCGTGACGGGCGTGGTGCCCCCCGGTAGCTCGGTGGCGCTCATCGGTCCCAACGGCGCCGGCAAGTCCACCCTGCTCAAGGCCATCTTGGGCCTGGTGCCCCTGCAACGGGGCCGCATCGAGATCCTGGGCCGGTCGCCGCAGGACGCCCGACGGGACGTGGCCTACGTCCCGCAGTCCGAGTCGCTGGACCCCGAGTTCCCGATCTCCGCCCTCGGGGTGGTGCTGATGGGCCGTTACCGGGAGGTGGGCTGGGTGCGCCGGCCGGGTCGGGCCGACCGGCGCCTGGCCGCCGAGGCGCTGGACCGGGTGGGCCTCACCGACCGGGCCAGGGACCGCTTCGGCACGTTGTCGGGCGGCCAGCGCCAGCGGGTGCTGCTGGCCCGGGCGATCGCCCAGCAGTCGAGCCTGCTCCTGCTCGACGAGCCGTTCAACGGGGTCGACGCCGCCACCCAGGACCTGCTCCTCGAGGTGCTCGCCGACCTCCGCGGCGAGGGGGTGGCCGTGGTCATGTCCACCCACGATCTGGCCGTGGCCCACCTGGCCTGTGGCGAGGCCTGTGTGCTGAACCGCCACCAGATCGCCTTCGGCCCCACCGAGGTGGCCCTCACCCCGAGACACCTCCGGGCGGCGTACGGGTCCAACGCCCTGGCGCTGGCGGGTGACGCCGTCATCGTCGCCGAGCCGTGACCCACCTCCTCGTCGACCCGTTCACGGTGCCCTACATGCAGCGGGCGCTGTGGGTGGCGGTGCTGCTCGGTGTGCTGGCCGGCCTGGTGGGGGTGCACGTGGCGCTGCGCCGCCTCGCCTTCATGGCCGACACCTTCACCCACACCGTCTTCCCCGGTATGGCCGTGGCCTTCGCGGTCGGCTCGTCGATCGCGCTCGGTGCCCTGCTGGCCGGCCTGGCCTCCGCCCTGGTGTTCACCGTGTTGGACCGCAGCCGGCGCGTCACGTCCGACGCCGCGCTGGCGGTGGTGCTCACCTCCTTCTTCGCCGTGGGCGTGATCGTGGTGTCCCGCACCGAGCGCTACACCGCGGACCTGACCGGGCTGCTCTTCGGGCGGATCCTCACGGTGGACCGGGCCCAGGTGCTGGAGGTGGCCGCGGTGCTGGCCGTCGTCGCCCTGGTGCTGGCCGCCACCCACAAGGAACTGGTGCTGCGGGCCTTCGACCCCGAGGCGGCTCGGGCCGCGGGCTATCGCATCGGTGCCATCGACCTGCTCGTCAACGTGCTGATCGTGTTGGTGGTGGTGGCCGCGGCGCGGGCCGTGGGCACCCTCCTCACGGTGGCCCTGCTGATCACGCCGGCGGCCGCCGCCAAGGTGGTGGCCCGCTCGGTGGGCGGCATGTACGTGGTGGCCGCCGCGGTGGGAGCCGGGGGCGGCTGGCTCGGCCTGGCCGTGGCGTACCGGGCCTCCATCGACCACGACCTGCGGCTGGCTCCCGGCGCCACGATCGTGTTGGCCACCACCGTGCTCTTCGCCGCCGTGCTGGGCGGCCGAGGGCTGGTGCGCCTGGCCGCCCAGGCCAGTCGCCGACGGGCGGCCGCCGCCGGGGTGGCGGCCGGGTGAGGCGATCGTGAGCGCGTGGATCGCCCAGACCTTCGGGTCGGTCGAGGCGCTGGCCCAGGTCACCCTCGCCGCGTTGGTGGGTGGTGTGGTCGGGGTGCACGTGGTGCTGCGCCGCCTGCCGTTCCTGGTGATGGGCCTGACCCACGCCACGTTCCCGGGCCTGGTGATCGCCGGCCTGCTCGGCGTGAACCTGCTGGCGGGCACCCTGGCCTTCGGCGTGTTCCCCGGCCTGGTGACCCACTTCGGCGACGTCGCCAACCTCGCCGCCACCTCCATCCCCTGATGACCCGGAATTGCGTTGATCCGTCACGCTCAGCGTGACCAATCAACGCAGTTTCGGTGCGGTGATGGAGGCCGCGCTCTAC
>DAIMFV010000021.1:11648-25273 GCA_036724365.1 Acidimicrobiales bacterium
GATCGTGGCCCTGGGGGCGGCCGACCAGGTGGAGTCGTCGTCGGCCATCGGCGTGGTGCTGGCCGCGGGGTTCGCCCTGGGCGTGGTGCTGCTGTCGGCCTCCGACGGGTTCGCCCGGGACCTGTCGGCCTACCTGGTCGGCTCGGTGGCCACGGTGTCGCCCACCGACGTGTGGATCACCGCGGCCGCCGCCCTGGTCGTGCTGGGCGGGCTGGCCCTGCTCCACAAGGAACTGGTGCTGGGTGCGTTCGATGCCGGTTCGCTCGCCGCCCTCGGCTACCCCGTGCTGGTGCTCGACCTCGTGCTCTTCGTGGGCATCGAGGTCACGGTGGTCACCGCCCTGCCGGCCATGGGCACGATCCTGTGCGTGTCGCTCCTGGTGGCGCCGGCGGCGGCCGCCCGACTGTGGTCCGACGACCTGGTCGCCACCATGGCCATCGCGGCCGCGCTGGGCGTGACGGCCGGAGCGGCTGGGCTGGCCATCTCGGTGGCGGCCCACACCGCGGCCGGGGCCACGGTGGCGCTGGTGGCCGCCGCCCTGTTCGTGGGGTCGGCCGTCCTCCGTTCGGCCAAGCTCACCTGATGCGCCGCCTCCCCCGCCGGATCGAATCGCCCCGGTTGATCATCCGCTGCTGGGAGCCCGACGACGTAGACGCCCTGATCACGGCGGTCGCCGAGTCGATCGACCACCCCCGCCCGTGGATGCCGCGGATCGCCGCCGAGCCGATGGACCGGGTCGCCCGCCTCGCCCTGATCGAGGAGTGGGAGGCCGCGTGGGCGTCGGGCGGCGACGCCGTCTACGGCGCCTTCGTGCGCCCCGACCCGCACCCACCGGCAACCCCGGCCGTGGTGGTGGGAGGCACCGGGCTCCACCGCCGCGTCGGCCCCGGCGGCCTGGAGGTGGGCTACTGGGTGCACGCCCACCACACCAGGCAGGGCTACGCCACCGAGATCGCGCGCGCCGTCACCGAGGCCGCCTTCACCGACCCCGACATCGATCGGGTGGAGATCCACCACGACCGCGCCAACGAGGCCAGCGCCGCCGTTCCCCGCGCCCTGGGCTTCCGCTACGTGGACTACCGGAAAAGCGAGCCGGTGGCACCGGGTGAGACCGGCGCGGTGTGCACCTGGCGGACCACCCGCCCGGAGTGGTTCGCCCACCACCCCTGACCGTGCGCCCCGACGCCGTCAGATCGAAGGACCGCCGGGCTTCCAGACCATCAGGAACAGGGCCACGAACAAGATCAGGTGGAGGATGCCGCCGTACATGGCGAGCTGCTTCTCGGCCTGGGCGTCGCCGTCGGCGGCCTTCTTCTCGGCCGGGTGCATCAGGCCGAACATGATGCCCATGCCCGCGAACCACAACAGGGCGGCCAGGCTGAGCCAGGTCTGGCTCATGCGGAACACCTTCTCGCTCATGCCGGCCAGACCGAAGCCCAAGAACCCGGTGACGAAGTAGGCCGGACCGTGGATCTTGAGCGTGTTGCCGCCGGCAAGGCGGTTGATGGTGGCGCCGACCGGCTCGCCGGTCTTCTTCAGGCGCATGGACACGAAGGGCCACACGAAGGCCGGCGCGAACGCCACGAACGCCGACCCGATGTGGAGCAGGAGCATGATCTTGTAGGGCGTGCTGCCGATGGCCGCGGTCACCATGGAATCGGGTCCTCTCGTGGGGCCGGACACGGGTGGCCCGGTGGCGATCGGCCCGAACCTATCGGCCACCACCGGGCCGGTCCCATCCGGGATCTGCGTGCGGCCCTCCACGGCGACTACCTTTCGCTGCCGTGGTTACCCAGGTGAGCGAAGACGTGAAGCTGGCGGCGATCGGCGGCGAGGCCCGGTCCCTCGAGGAGTGGCTCACCACGTTCCAGCTGCTCACCGTGGTGCTGGACCCGTACACCCACGAGAGCGCCTGGATCCTCCAGACCGCCCGCCGGTTCCTCGCCAACTTCCAGGGCGCCGACTGCCGGGTGGCGTGGACGGTGACGGCCGACGAGCGGGACGCCAAGCGCTTCCTCGGCCCGTTGGCCGACGAGTTCCTCACCTTCACCGACCCCGACCGGTCCCTGGTGCAGGGCCTCGGCCTCGAACGACTGCCGGCCCTGGTGTACATCCGCCAGGACCTGGTGGTGGTCGGCCAGGCCGAGGGCTGGAACCCGCCCGAGTGGGAACACGTGGGTGCGCTGGTGGGCAAGGTCAACTCCTGGAGCCATCCCCAGCTCCCTGCGTCGGGCGATCCCGGCCCCTTCCCCGGCTCCCCCGCCAAGGGCTGATCCGGCCCCGTCACCCACCCGTCGGCCGGCCCCCATCGTCGCCCGTCAGCCGGGCGGCAGGCCCCCCTCGGTGAGGGCCAGGGCATCGAGCGCCTCGTCGAGCTGGGCGGCCGACAGCTCGCCCGTCGCGGCGACCAGGTCGCGGATCGACGTGCCGGTGGACAGGCTCTGCTTGATCAGCGCGGCCGTGCGCTCGTAGCCCAGGTACGGGTTGAGCGAGGTGGCGATCGAGGGCGACGTCTCGGCGTAGGCGCGGCAGCGGTCCACGTCGGCGGCGATCCCGGCCACGCACCGCTCGGCGAACAGCGCGCTCACGGCGGCCAACAGGTCGATCGACTCCAGGACGTTGCGGGCGATCACCGGCAGGTACACGTTCAGCTCGAAGGATCCCTGGCTCCCGGCGAAGGCCACGGCGGCGTCGTTGCCCAGCACCTGGGCCGCCACCTGGGTGACGGCCTCGCACAGCACCGGGTTCACCTTGCCCGGCATGATCGACGACCCGGGTTGGAGGTCGGGTAGTCGGATCTCGGCCAGCCCGGTGCGGGGCCCCGACGCCATCCAGCGCAGGTCGTTGGCCACCTTCACCAGCGCCACCGCCGCCCCGCGGAGCTGCGACGAGACCTCCACCAGCGCATCGGGGGCGGCCTGGGCCGCGAAGTGGTCCGACGCCTCGGTGAACGGGAGGCCCGTCTGGGCGGCCAGGCGCCGAGCCACCTCGGCCCCGAACCCGGGCGGGGCGTTGAGGCCGGTGCCGACCGCGGTGCCGCCGATGGGCAGGGCACCAACCCGACCCAGCGTGCCGGCCAGGCGCTCGGCGGCCTGTTCCACCTGGGTGGCGTGGCCACCCAGCTCCTGACCGAGGGTGACCGGCACCGCGTCCATGAGGTGGGTGCGGCCCGCCTTGACCACCAGCTCCAACTCGGCTGCCTTCGCCCGCAACCCCGCGGCGAGCGAGCCGAGCGCCGGGAGCAGGTCGTGCACCACCGCCTCCACCGCCGCCACCTGGACGGCCGACGGGAACACGTCGTTGGAGGACTGCGACGCGTTGACGTGGTCGTTGGGGTGCACCGATCCCGGTGCACCGAGCGCCTCGGACGCCAGCCGGGCGATGACCTCGTTGGCGTTCATGCTCGACGACGTGCCCGAGCCGGTCTGGAACACGTCGACCGGGAAGTGGGCGTCGAGCTCCCCCGTGGCCACCCGTTCGGCGGCACCGACGATGGCGGCGCCGATCCGGTCATCAACGGCGGGCACGAGGTCGGACCCGGCGTTGGCGGCGGCCGCCGCCGCCTTCACCAGGGCGAGGGCCCGGATGAGCCGCCCGGGGATCGGCCGTCCCGAGATCGGGAAGTTGTCCACCGCCCGCTGGGTCTGGGCCCCCCACAGGGCGGAGGCGGGCACCGCCACCTCACCCATGGTGTCGTGCTCGATGCGGGTGCGTTCCATGGTTCGTGTCTATCCGGGTCGTCGAGCCGGTGCGACCCGGTCACGCCCCGGGTACGACCGGTCACGACCGGTCACGACCGGGTACGACCCGGTCTGACGGGGCCGGCAGACCGGGCGGGACCGGTGCCGTTTGACAGATCGCGAATATCGTTCATACTGCGAATACCATTCACACAAAGGAGCGGGACATGTTCGACTCCCCCCGGACGCCCCGGCGCCCCCCATCTCGTCCGAACGGCCGCGGAGCCCCGCTCCACCGCCGACACCGCCTGGCCCTGCTGGCCGCCGGTCTGTTGGCCACGGGCATCGGCCTGACCCCCATCGCCGCGGCATCGGGACAGGCCTCACCAGACCCCACGGCCGAGGTCACCGGGAACACCTCGAGCGACGTCACGAACGAGGTCACCAGCGACGTCACCAGCGACACCTCGAGCGAGGTCACGGCGCCGCCGGAGGACGCGGCCGCGGCGATCATCGTGCCGACCACCACGCCCGTCACCGAGCCACCACCGACGTCGGCACCCCCGCCCACCACCGCCCCGCCGCCCCCGACGACGACCCCGCTCCCGCCGGTCGTCGCGCCCGACCTGCCCGAGGTCCTCGACCCCGGTAGCGACCCGGCCGACTGCAACCAGGGCGGCCTCACCAGCCCGGCCGGCGTCGTTCCGCCGGGCTACGTGTACACGCCGACGCTGTTCTCGGGCGTGGCGGTGGACCCGCAGCCCGACGACACCTTCGCGGCCGATGCCCCCGGCCACGCCGTCCACACCGGACGCCTCACCCGTCGCACCACCGGTGGCCGGGAGGAGTTCCTGGTCTGCGCCCACGTGGGCACCAACACGCCCGACCCGGCGCTGCGTGCCCTCGCCGGTCCGGCGGGACCCGCCACCCTCACGGCGAGGGTCACCGTGATCAGCGCGTCCGGCGCCACGACGTCGTACGACATGGGAGACCCGCGCCTGTCCGCCTCACTCGTCCTGCCGTACAACGGGTCCACCACCGGCGCCGAGGGCCTGGCCGGGGCGTGGATCCCGTTCACCGACGACCTGCGCGAACCGGGGTTCACCCTGCGCGTCGAGGTGCGCGGCACGCCGGCCACCCCCGGGGGCGGCACCAACCTGGTGATGGGGGCCGACGAGGTGTTCGTGCACCTCGGACCGGCGCCCTACGCCCGCAACCAGCGGGTGCCCGAAGCGGTGGGGGTCGCCATCGACGACTCGGCCATCGGGGAGCGTTCCACCGACCCGGGACCCGACGACCTGTCCACCCTGTTCGGTCGTGAGCTCCGGGCGCTGCTCACCGATCGGATCGCCGGCATGGCCCCGTCGGCGATCGAGTCCGACTGGGACTGGGATCCCGGCCTCACCACGCTGGCCAACGCCGCCAGCGGCACCATCGACGACGCCTGGTTCCAACCCAGTGCCGCCACGCTCGACGTGGTGCCCATCGACGCCGACGAGAGCCGGCTCCAGGTCCACCTGGCCGGAACGGTCGGCATCGACATGACCATCGAGCCCAACTCCTTCGGCACCGTCAGCATCCTCGCCGGGAGTTGCGGGGTCGACGCCTCGGTGAACATCAGCATCGACCTGGGCTTCACGGTGGGCGTCAGCCCCGACCGGGCCCGACCCACGGTGGCCGTGGCCCTGGTGGCCAGCTCGGTGGACACCACGAGGATCCACGCCCAGGGACCGCTGCTGGCCCTCGGGGTGATCGTCCCGTTCCCGTTGCCGTGCAGCGCACTCGAGGACAACTTCTCCGCCGCCATCGAGAAGCGCATCACCGAGAAGTTCGACGAGCTGAACGACGGGGCCACGCGGGACGAGGTCCAACAGCTCATCGAGGCCAAGCTGCGCCCGGCCGACCTGGCCACCGGTCCCCTCTCCACGGCCGGTGTGACCCTTCCCGGTGGCGTGGGCTTCGGCCTCGCCCTCGGCCGCTGGGTGGACACCGCACCGTCGGGCCAGGGCCGCACGGGCGGGGCCGAGTGGATCCACCCCGAAGGGATGGATCTCGCAGCCGGGCTCGCCGTGACCGACCAGGGCGGCTCGCGCTTCCCGTACTCCTACGTGCCGTCGGCCACGGCGTCGGTGGTCCGCCAGACCCACGAGCGGACGCGCACGATCCGGGTCCGCCGGCTCCCGGAGTTGTCGGCCCGGGCCCGGGTGATCCTCGGCGCCGTGACGGCGGTGGGCACCGCCGGAGGCCAACTGGTGGACGCGTCGGCCGACTTCGACCTGGGCATGGTCGTGAGCGGCGCCACCGTCAACCAGCTCCTGCGGGCGCTGGCGGCCGGGGGGCCCAGGCAGTTGCAGACCGCCCCGCTCCCGGTGGCCGAGCGGGCGTTCCCCGGTCGTCCCGGGCTGCCCGCCCAACCCGACGTGGGGCTGCTCGACCTCACGGCCTCGGTGGACGCCAGCGGAGACGGCGTCGACGATCTGGACATCGGTGTACGCCCGGCGATCGCGCCGCTCTACCTGCCGACCGCGCCGGGTGGGTGGCCCACGCCCGGCGACCTGAACGTGTACGTGCCGTCGCTGCGGGTGGCGATCCCGGTGCCCCAGGTGGCGACCATGGCCGCCGACATCCGCATCGGGGCCACCGCCACCATCGACACCGCCACCAACCACCTGGTGCCCCAGGTGACCGCGATCTCGGTGCAGCCCCGCTTCCTGCGGCTCGGCGCCACGATCAACGCCATGCCCGACCCGGCGCAGAACCCCATCGTG
This sequence comes from Acidimicrobiales bacterium, assembly GCA_036724365.1. Classification (GTDB taxonomy): domain Bacteria; phylum Actinomycetota; class Acidimicrobiia; order Acidimicrobiales; family Iamiaceae; genus Aquihabitans. Next base: position 18,097 of record DAIMFV010000021.1, read on the forward strand.
GCGCTCGCCGGCCAGAAGCTCCGCGAGGCGATCCCGCCCCGGATCACCGCCGCCCTGACCCCCATCGCCCTGCCCGACCTGAAGGCGCTGTTCACCACGCCGGGCTTCACGCCGGTGGTGTTGGCCAACCTGTCGGTGCGCACCGTGGGCGGCGGGCACCTCGGCGTCCACCTCGACGTGAAGCCCAACCCGGCCCGGGTGGCGGTCACCACCGCCTTCGACGGGGGCAGCGACACCGAACCGCCCACGTCGTACACGGTGCGAGCCACCCCGACGCAGTTCCCCGGGACCGGCGCCTACACCACGAGCTGGGTGGTGCGAGACGCCGCCGGCGGTGCGGTGGTGTACCGCTCACCCGAGGGTGGCGACAGCGGCCTGGAGCTGACCCTGCCGACCACCGGGCTGCAGACCGTGGTCGACGACCCCTGCTCGGGCGACCGGTCCCTGGGCGTCCGGGTCACGGCCACCGTCCGGCGGGGCAACGTCACCGCCACCGGCCAGGCCGAGGGCGGTGGCGGCTGGTCGGGTCGACCCACCCGACCCGCGCACCTGTGCGGTGGTTCCGGCCCGGAGGGGTGACCGCGGGCTGATCCCCGGCTGACGTCGGGCTGACCCCGGGCCGGAGCGGCCCGTGGGATCAGCGAGCGAGGGGGCCCTCGGCCGCCACCCGATCGAGGTGGCGGTCGAGGGCCTCCATCGCGCTCCGGTCCGCCCCCCAGCCCACGGCCAGGTCGATCGTGTACTGCCGGGCCAGGAGCTGGTGGCCGAGCAGATCGGGCAGGTACGGCTCGAGGTCGTCGGCCTGGAGCACCCCGCCGAGCCCGGTGAGCCAGAGGATCGCCCGGGCCAGCGCCGGCGCCGGCTCCAGCGCGCCTGCGGCGGCGGCCCCCTCGATGACCCGCACCCCCCCGCCCCCCGAGTCCATCACCACCGGCACCAGGGCGTCGCCGCCGCCGGGCCCCAGGGCCGAGTTGCGACGGGCCGACACCATCTGGAGGAGACGGATCTCCTCGGGGAGCACCACCGCCGCCGAGCAGGCCCAGCGGCCGAGCACGGCCAATGGCACCACCGGCGCCACCTCCTCGCCCACCTCGGCCCGCACGGCCGCCACCAGCGCCGGGACGCTGTGGTCGAAGCTCGCCGACAGGCGCTCCACCGCCCGTCCCTGCACCGCGGCGAAGAGGTGGTCCTTGGAGGGGTAGTAGCGGTACACCGAGCCCACCGCCGTGTCGAGCTCCCGGGCCAGGCGCGCCATGGTGAGCGCCTCGAAACCCTCGTCGATCACGATGTGGGAGGCCGCGTTGAGGAACTCGTGCGCCCGACGCTCGCGGTTGCGGGCCACCCGGGAGCTCGGGCGCCGGCGATCGGGCCGCTCTCCGTCAGTGGCGTCCCCCTCGTCGCTGCGCTCCACGCTCCGTCGGCCCCCTGGTCGGTCGGACCCCGATCTTACGGGATCGCCTCCCGGGGTCGGATGGCTCGTGGCGGTCAGGCGGCCCTACCCTCGGAGGCGATGAGCGACTTCGACTTCACCGAACTGCTGCCCCTCGGCCCCGACGCCACCACCTACCGCCGCCTGGACCTCGACGGGGTGTCCACGGTGGAGGCAGCGGGCCACACGTTCCTGCAGGTGGAGCCCGGCGTGCTCACCGCCCTGGCCGCCCAGGCCATGCACGACATCGCCCACTACCTGCGGCCCGGCCACCTGGCCCAGCTCGCCCGCATCCTCGACGACCCCGAGGCCTCGGCCAACGACCGGTTCGTGGCGCTGGACCTGCTGAAGAACGCCAACATCTCCGCCGGCGGCGTGCTGCCCATGTGCCAGGACACCGGCACGGCCATCGTGAAGGGCAAGAAGGGCCAGTTCGTGCTCACCGGCGGCGGCGACGAGGCGGCCCTGGCCCGCGGCATCTTCGACACGTACCAGCACGACAACCTGCGCTACTCCCAGATGGCGCCGCTCACGCTGTGGGACGAGCAGAACACCGGCACCAACCTCCCGGCCGAGATCAAGATCAGCGCCGTCGACGGCAGCGCCTACAAGTTCCTGTTCATGGCCAAGGGCGGCGGCTCGGCCAACAAGAGCTACCTGTTCCAGGAGACCAAGGCCGTCCTCAACCCCACCTCGCTGCTGACGTTCCTCGACGAGAAGCTGCGCCTGCTCGGCACGTCGGCCTGCCCGCCGTACCACCTGGCCGTGGTCATCGGCGGCACGTCGGCCGAGTCCGCCCTGGAGACCGCCAAGCTGGCGTCGGCCCGCTACCTCGACACCATCCCCACCGAGGGGTCGGCCTCGGGCCACGGCTTCCGCGACCTGGAGATGGAGGCCGAGGTGCTGAAGCTCACCCAGGCCTTCGGCATCGGCGCCCAGTTCGGCGGCAAGTACTTCTGCCACGACGTCCGGGTGGTGCGCCTGCCCCGCCACGGGGCCTCGTGCCCGGTGGCCATCGCCGTGTCGTGTTCGGCCGACCGCCAGGCCCTGGCCAAGATCACCGCCGAGGGCGTGTTCCTGGAGGAGCTGGAGCGCCACCCCGCCCACTACCTGCCCGAGGTCACCCACGACGACCTGGGCGGCGACGTGGTGGCCGTCGACCTCAACCGACCCATGAGCGAGATCCGGGCCCAGCTCACCCAGCACCCGGTGAAGACCCGCCTCTCGCTCACCGGCACCGTGGTGGTGGCGCGAGACATCGCCCACGCCAAGATCGCCGACCTCTTGAACAGCGGCGGCGAGATGCCCCAGTACCTCCGCGACCACCCCGTGTACTACGCGGGCCCCGCCAAAACGCCCGAGGGCTACGCGTCGGGGAGCTTCGGGCCCACCACCGCCGGGCGCATGGACTCCTACGTCGACCAGTTCCAGGCCGCCGGCGGCTCCCTCGTGATGCTGGCCAAGGGCAACCGCTCCCAACAGGTCACCGACGCCTGCCAGGCCCACGGCGGCTTCTACCTGGGCTCCATCGGCGGACCCGCCGCCCGCCTGGCCCAGGACTGCATCCGCAAGGTCGAGGTGCTCGAGTACCCCGAGCTGGGCATGGAAGCGGTGTGGCGCATCGAGGTGGAGGACTTCCCGGCCTTCATCGTGGTCGACGACAAGGGCCACGACTTCTTCGCCGAGGTCACCACCCCCGTGAACCTCGGCGCCAAAGGCTGACGGCCGGCCGCCATGGGAGAACGCATCCTCGCCACCGTCGCCCTGGTGGCCGCCACGGTCGGGCTCGGCCTGGCGCTGTGGGCCAACGGCTTCGCCATGCCCCCCGCCATCGGGTTCGCGGTGGCGTTCGCGTTGATCATCATCGGTGGCATCTGCGCCACCAGCTTCGCCGGCCCCAACCTGGCGGCCATCGGCGTCACCCCCGACGACCGCCTGCTGGTGCGCCCGGTGGGCCTGGTCCGGTTCTGGGCCCTGAGCAACGGTGTCGACGTGCCGATCACGGCCGTCACCGACGTGGGCGTGGCCGACCGCAAGGCGGTCCGCGTCGGCTTCCGCGCTCCCGGCACCCACCTCCCCGGGGTCATGACCGCCGGCACCTTCCGCTCCCACGGCGAGAAGGACCTGTGGCTCGTCGGTCGCAACCAACGGGTGGTGGTGATCACCCTCCACGGGGAGCGGTTCACCAACGTGGTGGCCCAGGTCGAGGACCCCGAGGCCGCCGTGGAAGCCCTGCGGGCGGCCATGTTGCGGGAACGCTAGTGCCGTGACCGGCATCGTTCGCGGGGTTGGCGGCCGCAACACAGATCCGTCGCTGCCATACCTGTGGCGCGCCTCCGGCGCTCATCGGCTGGTTCCGCTCGGGCAGTTCCTCGCTGCGCTGCGGAGCCCGAACGGCGTTTGCGACGTTGGCATCAGATCAGTGGCCGCGAGCCGGACCCGCGCGGGCAACGTCGCAAACGTTCCCGGTCGGGAGCGCTGAACCGTACCGTCGTCACCCGGTGGTTGACTGGAGCCATGCCCGCCATCCCCGAGGTCTTCTTCAAGCTCATGAACGGCACCCACCGGGTGCTGCTCACCGTCTCCGGCGGTCGGGTCGGCCGCAGCTTCGGGGGCATGAAGGTGGTGGAGCTCACCACGGTCGGCCGCCGGTCGGGCGAGCGGCGCACGGTCCTGCTCACCGCTCCGGTGATCGACGGCGCCGACGTGGTGATCGTGGCGTCCAAGGGTGGCAACCCCGGTCACCCGGCGTGGTACCTGAACCTCCAGGCCCAGCCCGAGGTGGACGTGCTGATCGACGGCACCCACCGCACCATGACCGCCCGCACCGTCACGGCCGAGGAGAAGGCCGACCTGTGGCCCCGCATCACCCGGGCGTACAAGGGTTACCAGGGCTACCAGGACAAGACCGACCGCGACATCCCCGTCGTGGTGTTGTCGCCGACCTGACCGGCGTCAGGCGGCGCCAACGGTCACCTCGCTGCCAGTCCGCGTGAACGGTCAGGTCGGTGCGACGTGAGGCGGCACGACCGTTCGGTGTGACCGGTGCCTGCTGGTGTGACCTGGTCAGGCTCCGTGGCCGGTCGGTGTGACCGTCAGCGATCCTGGCGGTCGGGGATGAGCGAGTAGGTGCCGAAGCACATCTCGTCCTCGGTGCCCTCGGCGAACACGATGTACTTGGGGTCTCGCAACGGGTCCTTGGACCGGTCCCACGAGCACTCCAGGCGCAGCGGTTGGCCGGCCTTCACCCGCAACGGCTTCGCCAGGGCGTAGTTCATCTGCCAGTCGAAGCTCCAGTCGGGGATGTCCAACAGGATCTGCGCTTCGGGCGTGTCGGCGTCGAGGGTCATGCGAAACGTGGACCCGATGGTGTGCATGTGGCCCAGCACACCGGTGATGATGCCGTCCTCGGGCACCACCAGGTCGCACGACGACCGGGCGATGTTGCCGTCGAAGTCGGCCGTGAGCTCCTCGGTGGTCTTGTCGCAGAGCGCCATCAACCCGCCCTGGGTACCCGCCCCCGACGGCCCGTAGAGCCGGACGTTCTCCTCCAGGGCGGCGTCGCGGTCGCACAGCGGCTCGTCGGCATCCTCGGGGGCGCACGGGATCTCCACCGGTGCGAGCGGGTTCACCACCCGCATCTCCCGCACGTCGGGGGTGTCGGGATCGAGCTGGATGGCCAGGCCCGAACGGTCGGGGGTGGGCGTGGCCGCGAAGTGGTAGTGGATCTGGAGCACGAGGGCGTCGCCCGGCTCCATGAGGATCCCGGAGTTCTCGGGGAAGATCACCGGGGCCTGACCGGGCACCCAGCCGGCCACCAGGTTGGCCTGGCCGGCGAAGCCGACGTCTCGGTGGCGAGGCTGACCGGGATCACGGTCGGGGCGGCGGCCGGGCAGGCTCGGGCTGCTGTAGCACGACCAACCGGGCTGTCCGTCGGCGCCTTCCTGGGAGCGGGCGTTCTCCCGCTGCTCCTCGCTGATGTGGAACACCTGGGCGTGGTGGAGCTGGGCCACCTGGTCCTGGATGAACGTGTAGCCCGTCATGAACACCGGCTCGGTGATCTCGGGCTCGAGCACGAAGCAGCGGTAGTCGTTGGTGTTGGTCATCGACCCGGTGTAGGAGTCGATCAGCATCTTCTGGTCCTGCCGAGGCAGCAGCTCGGCCGCCTCCTCGGTGGGCTTCAGCTTGGTGGTGGGGGCCACGTCGAGCGGGGCGCCGGCGTCGACCCAGGCAGCCAGGGAAGCGATCTCCTCGGCGGAGATGTCGGGCTTGTGGGCCAGCTCCACCCCCTCGTCGGATGCGAACCACGGCGGCATGTACCCGGCCTGGGTGACGGTCTTGAGGCCGTCGGACACGGCCTTCACGTCGCCCGCGTCGTCGAGGGTGAGCGTGTGGGCGCCGAACTGGCCCGAGTTGTGGCACGAGGCGCAGTGCTGCTCGAGGATGGGCTGGATCGTCTGTGCGTAGGAGGGCACGTCGTCGCCGGTGGCCTCGGCCCGGGCGGCGCGCTCCACGCTGGAGGCGATCTCGGTGGTGGCGGGGTCGACCGCCGTGAACTCGAGGGTGAGGCGCACGTCGTCCTCGGTCTGCACCAGACCGGCGATGGAGATGGGGCCGGCGTCGAACCGGGAGAGCTTGGCCACGGTGGTGGCGGTGGCCACCAGCTTGCCGTCTTCCCAGGTGGCGGTGGCGTCCCAGGTGACCGTGGCCGGCTCGTTCTTCACCGTGACGAAGCCGTCGATGGTGAACTCGTAGGTGCGCCCCTCTTCGACCTTGCCGCTGAGGCCGGTGAGCTCCTCCAGGTCGAAGGTGGCCAGCGGGTACTGGTGCGACTGGAGGAAGTCCTGGCGGATGCGGGCGTCGCGCAGGTTGTTGTCGGACTCGAACTGCTCGATGTTCACCACGATCTGACCGATGCGGCTGTCTTCCAGCGCGGCCTCGTTCAGCGCGATGTCGCCGGCGATGCCGCTGGTGGAGCCCTTGGCCGTGCCCGTGGTCTGGCCGCCCAGCTTCTCGTCGACCTCATAGGTGAGCGACGACGCCGAGGGGTCGATGCGGAGGAGCGTCTCCCCCGCGGCCGGCGTGAGGCGGGGCGCCTCGGGCACCTCGTAGGTGACGGTGGCGTAGCGCTGGGCGTCGACCACCGGCTTGATCTGCTGGTAGGCGAAGGTGCCGACCACGCCGAGGCCGATGGCCACCCCGGCGATCGACAGGCGGCGGACGGTGCGGCGGCGGGACCCGCCGTCGGTCGAGACGGCGCCGTCGGGCGGCTCGGGAACGGTGAGCTCCTCGAGCGGTTCGTTGTCGCTCATCTGTCCGGACACCCCTTCTGCGGTTGTCGGCCCGCGTCACCCCTGCGCACAGGCCGGCCCGCAGTCTTGCACATCTATTTGCACCCTTGCTGCGAGTTCACCGCGGGCACCCTCGCCGCGTGCACCCAGCCAGGCCCCACGGCGTGCCGACCGGGAACCACCCGGTTGGCGCCGCGGCGTGACCCACGTGGCGACCGAGCCGGTGACCGGGCTGGCGGCAGAGGCGGCGACAGAGGCGACGACGGCAGAGGGCGGCGACGGCAGAGGCGGCGACGAAGGTGGCGACGAAGGCAGGCGACAGAGGCGATGCCGGCAGAGGCGATGCCGGGCTGGCGACCGGGGTGGAGACCGGGCTGGGGACCGGAGACGGTGGCGGATATGGCAACCGGGCCGGCGACCGGGCTCGGGACCGGAGACGGTGGCGGACATCGCAACC
>DAIMFV010000022.1:0-8054 GCA_036724365.1 Acidimicrobiales bacterium
CGGGCCTCGAACGGGTCCGACTCGAGGTCGAGCAGGCGGGGACGGGCGGTGGGGTCGGACACGGGGGCTCCTCGGCGGGGGCGACGGATCTGGACCTCCCCCGCTGTCACGGAACCTGAGAGCTTCACCCGTGGCCGGGCTTTCCCCTTCGGTGAGACGCCTCGTTGCGCCTGCTTTCCAGCGTTGCCTCGTTCGAACGGTCCTTGGGGCCTGAGAGATTCCGGGGAGGGATTGCTCCTTCGGCGTGCCCCGGAGGGCACTCTCCCGTCCGAGCTCGACGGCCCCGAGAGGCTACCAGCGCGGCGGACCGCACGACGGCCCGCTCCGTGGTCCTCGACCACAGCCGGAGCGGGCTCGGCGGCGTCCTCCGCCGGTGGGCGGCGGGTCGAGGTCCCCGCCGAAGGCCGGTGGGGCCGCTAGTTTCGTCACGTGACGAAACCACCAGGGGACGAGCGGTGCCGGTGGTGCGGGCGCCGCCTGCCCGAACCCGGTCGCACCGGCCGGCCCCGGACGTACTGCCGCCAGAGCTGTCGCCAACAGGCCCACCTGGCCCGCAAGCTGGCCGCCAGCCACGGCCTGGGCGACCACGACGTGATCATCGACCGCCAGCAGCTCGAGGAGCTCCAGGGGGCGTTGTACTGCCTGCAGGCCGCCGTGGAGGACGTCGAGCGGGATCTGTCCGATGCGCCCGACGCCCGTGAGGTGCGCGAAGCCCTGGACTGGTTGCTCGCCAACGCCCGGCCGCTGGTGGACCAGTGGATCGAACCGCGCACGACCGTCGCACCGGATCCGGACCCGACCGGGCAGACCCCGCTCGGACGCCCAGTTAGTTGACATAACGTAGATTATGGGCGATGAGGAAGGCTGGCGCCTCCTCCGCACCGCCACCGGGGCCGCATCGCCGGAAGGGGCCCTGGCGCCGAGCGAGTAGGTTGGCAGACCTATGTCCCGCAGGATCGACATCGAACTCACCAGCTCCCGAGACGACGGCACCTGGACCTGGCGTGCCGCCGGGGCCAAGCAGCCCAAGGGGGTGGTGAACGCGACCCTGGTACCCACCGACGCCAAGGTGGGCGACGTGCTCCGAGCCGACGTCGAGTCCGGCCTAGACGGCACCGAGGTGCTGGCCGTCGCCCTGCCGAAGGCCAAGAAGGAGTCAGCGGGCGAGCGCATCGAGCTGTTGGGTCGCACCGTGTCCGACGACCAGCTCGTCACCACGGTCCTGGCCAAGCGCGGTGGCGGACGTGGTGATGGGGGCGATCGGGGCGCCCGGGGTGACCGCGGCGGCCGGCGCGGGGGACGCGGCGATCGTCGGCCCCGTTCCGATGGCGACCGGCCGCGTTCCGACGGCGACCGACCCGGCGGTGACCGCCGCGGTCGCGGCCCCCGCGAGGGTGGCGGTGGGCGCGAGGGCGGCGGAGACCGCCCGGACCGCCCCCGCCGCGATCGTCCGGCTCCACCGGCGCGCCCCAAGGCCAAGCGCCTCCGTCCCGGCCGCACCCACCGCAAGGCGGCGCTCGACACCCTGGCTCCCGAGGAACAGGTGATCGCCGAACAGCTCCTGCGCGGTGGTGTGCCGGCGGTGCGCCAGGCGGTGGAGAAGCAGAACGAGGCCGCCAAGGCCGAGGGCCAGCCGCAGGTGAAGGCCGAGGCCCTCCTGGCCGTGGCCGAACGGCTCCTCCCCGCCCTGCGGGTGGCGGAGTGGCGCGACCGGGCCGAGGCTGCGGTGGCCGACCTCGACGAGCTCGACCTGCGCGACCTCCGTTCGGTGATCGTGGCCGCTGAGTCCGCCGCCAAGGACGACGAGACCCGGGCGTTGGCCGATCAGCTCCGGGCCGGGCTCACCCGCCGGGTCGAAGCCGAACAGCAGGCGTGGCTGGCCGAACTGGCCCAGACCCTCGGCGAGGGCCGGGTGGTGCGGGCCCTCCGCCTCAGCTCCCGCCCGCCGAAGGCCGGCGCTCCCCTGCCGGCCGACCTGGCCGCCAAGCTGGCCGAGGCCGCCGGCGCCGCCCTCACCGCCGACACCCTGCCCGACCGGTGGTCCACCGTGCTCGACGCGCTGTCGTTCTCGCCGGTGCGCGCCCACGTGGTGCCGGCCAGCCGCCCCGAGACCCCCGCCGAAGACCTGGTGGCCGTGATCACCACGTTCGCCTCCCGCCTCCCCCGCATCGCCGAGGCGTTCGGCATCACCCCGCCGCCCGAGTCCGCGCGGCGCAAGCCACGCGGTGGTGGCCGCAGCCGGGGTGGCGCCCGACCGATCCCGTCGCCGCCTCCGCAGCCGCCGGCGCCGGCGACCGCCCCGGTGGAGCCGGTCGTGTCGGGAGAGCCGGCCGCCAGCCCCTCCCCCGCCGACCAGGCCACGCCGCCCGACACGACCCCGTCCGACGAAGCGGCGGCCTCCGACGTGGCCCCCGATGCCGCCGTCAACCCGGAGGCGACGGAGACCCCGGCCGCCGAGGTCCCGGAACCGGCTCAGGCCCCGGCGGTCGACGTCACCCCGGAGGCCGCCGAGGCCCCGGCGGCCGAGGCCGATGACGTCGCGGCAGGCCCGGCCGAGACCCCCTCCACCGAGGGCGACGCCCAAACCTGACTGACCGGTCAAGAGCGGGGTACCGTGTCCGCCCATGACCGTCGACTACGAACTGCACGGCCACGTCGCCGTGCTCACCATCAACCGTCCCAACGCCCGCAACGCCGTCAACACCGACGTCGCCCAGGGCCTCGAGGCGGGCATCGACCGACTCGAGGAAGACCCCGACGCGTGGGTGGGCATCATCACCGGTGCCCAGACCGAGAAGGGCTGGATCTTCTGCGCCGGGGCCGACCTCAAGCAGATGAGCGTCGATCCCGGCGGCATGACCACCAAGAAGGGTGGCTTCGCCGGGTTCGTGCAGCGTGAGCGCACCAAGCCGGTGATCGCCGCCGTCGACGGCCCGGCCCTCGCCGGGGGCACCGAGATCGTGCTCGCGTGCGACCTGGTGGTGGCCTCGGAGACCGCGGTGTTCGGCATCCCCGAGGTGAAGCGGAACCTGGTCGCCGGAGCCGGCGGCCTCTTCCGCCTGCCCCGCAAGATCCCCCGTAACATCGCCATGGAACTGGCCCTCACCGGCCGGCTCGACTTCCCGGCCGAGCGGGCCTACCACTACGGGCTCGTGAACCGGCTGTGCGCCGAGGGGGCTGCCCTGCAGACGGCGATGGAACTGGCCGACGAGATCACCAAGGCCGCCCCGCTCGCCGTGCGCGAGAGTCGTTCGATCATCCTGGCGGCCACCGATCAGCCCGACGAGGTGGGCTGGAAGCTCTCGGGCGAGGGCATGATGAAGATGTTCTCCACCGAGGACTTCGGCGAGGGCCTCACCGCGTTCATCGAGAAGCGTGACCCGGTCTGGAAGGGCCGCTAGCCCCACCGGGCGTCTCGCCGTCAGGTGATGGTGGCGATGATCCCGTGGTCGTGCAGGAACTCGGCCAGCCCGGGTGACAAGCGGTAGTCGGCCACGTCGCCGAGGTCCACCCAGCGGGCCTCGGCGGCGTCGTCGGCCGCCAGCGGCTCGGTGGACTCGAGGATCGCCACCTCGTAGCCCAACACCACCGCGTGCTCCGGCGAGTCGTCGTCGGGCAGCACCTCGTTCACGCCCACCAGGGCGCCGCACACCCCTTCGATGCCGGTCTCCTCGCGCAACTCCCGCGTGACGGCCTCGGCCAGGGTCTCCCCCGGCCGGACCCGCCCACCCGGCACCGCCCAGGAGCCCGCGGCCGGGCCGTGACCGCGCCGGACGAGGAGCAGGCGCTCGTCGTCCACCAGGATGGCGCTCACCGCCAGGACCGGTCCGCTCACCGGTCCATCTCGTCGTCGGCCATGAGCGACCGGTGTACCACGATGGCGCGGGCCGTGAGGCCGAACCGCTCGAAGAAGTTCTTGGTGGCCCGGTCCCCGGGCAGCGCCAGCGAGTCGATGCCCACCGCGCCGTCGGCCCGCGCCGCGTCGATGAGGAGGTCCATGAGGGCCTCCCCCACGCCGACCCCCCGGGCGCCGGGCGTCACGTAGAGGTCGGTCACCACCGCCAGTTGGGAGCCGTCGTGGAGGCGCTCGGGGTGCATCGTGGCGTATCCGACCACGGCGTCGTCGATCAGGCCCACCGCCACCCGACGCCCCGCCGAACCGGCCAGGGCGTGCACCAGGTCGGCCTCGAAGGGCTCGGGTCGCGCCTCACGGATCGTCCACACCGGGCCGCCACGCTGGGCCCGCATGACCTGGACCGCTTCGCGGGCCAGGTCGAGCACCTCGGGCAGGTCGTCGGGACCGGCCCAGCGCGCCCGTTCCACGGTCAGTCGCCCTGGAGCTGGGCGATCCGCCCCAGGATCGTCTTGCGGGCCCGATGGCTGGCCTCGTACCGCCGTACCGCCTCCAGCTCGTCGGTCCCGAGCCCGGTGAGCCGAGGGATCACGTGCGACGCCGCCAGGGCGTCGTAGCCCGCGATGGCCAGCTCGGCCGATTCCGCCCCGGCCTGGGGGGCCGGGGGCTGGGTCGGTGCCGTCTGGGGGGCCGACAGCGTGGACGCCGACGGTCCTGGGGGGCGAGCGGACCCGGAGGGGGTGCCCGAGAGGCCCAGCTCGGCCAGGAGCGACCGGGCCTGGCGTTGGGCCTGGCTCTGGGCCTGCTCCAGCCGCTTGGCCGCCTCGACCTGTCCCTGGCCCACGGCGAACTGCCCGATCATGCGGGCCATCTGGACCTGCTGGCGGCCCCGGTCCACGAAGGTGGGCAGCAGCTTGCGGGCCTCGAGCGAGAAGCCGATCGGCGCGTAGACGATCATCTCCACGGCCTGCTCGGCGGGACGTTTGGGGTCGGTCACCCCTTCATGTTGTCCGAAGCGGGCGAGGTCGGGCCAATGGCGACCGCAGGCGCGCCCAGGGGCGTGTCAGGTGAACTGGGCCTTCATCGGGCAGTCGTCGCCGTCGAAGCCCCCGGGGCAGTCGGTGCGCCGCGAGCTGAACTGGCTGCGCCGAACGAGCAGGAAGCAGGTGGGGCAGGAGTGTTCCTCGGCGGCGCGGGGTGCGACCCGGTCACCGGCCTCGCCCCGGTCGTCGACCGGTGCCTCTTCGTCCTCGTCCTCCTCGTCGGTGCCGGCGGTGATGCGGTCCCGCAGGATGGTGTCGAGATCCTCTTCGACGTCGTCGGGGTCGGCTTCGTCGTCGTCGTCCTCGTCGTCCTCGCCGGCCCGGCGCTCACGGGCGGGCACAGGGACGTCGGCCTCCACGTCGTCCTCGACCAGGTCGGTCACGAGGTCGGTGACGAGGTCGGTGACCAGGTCGTCGCCGGCCAGGGCGTCGACCTCGAACACCTCGTCGTCCTCGATGACGTCGTCGTCGAGCTCCACGTCGTCCACGTCGTCCACGTCGTCGACGTCGACCGCGTCGGCGTCGTCGTCCAGGAGGTCGTCGTCGATGACTTCGTCGTCAGCCATGGTTTCCTTCAGGCGGTGCGGTGCTGCGGGTCGGGGCTCGGAAGCCGCGGCGGATCATACGCGCCCGGCGGCCCTTCGCCGCATCTCGGAACAACATCAGGGGGTGGAGCCCCCGCTCCGGCGCGCCTCGGCCCGGCGTTCGGCCTCCAGCCGTTCCAGGCTGGGCTCGGGAGCGTGGTCCACATAGCGCATCATCTCGGCCACCGCGTGGTGGCCCGCCTGTTCCGCGACGAGCCGGTGCATCTGCTGGGCGACCTCGCGGTAGGCGGGATGGCCCTGCGGGCCGCTGCGCAGCTCGAGGACGTGCATGGCCTCGCGTGCGTTCATCTGCATGACGAACCGCACCTTGTAGGCCAGGGCCACCGCGTACGGCGCCTGAGCCGGGAAACGGGGCTCCAACAGGTCGTGCAGGGCGGCCGATCGGGCCATGGCCGCGTCGAACGTCTCGGTCTCCCCCGCCAGATCGATCGACTCGGGCCGGGTGAAGCCGTGGCGGGGGCTGAGCTGCTGCCACTCCACGGTGAGCATCCGATGGCGCTGCAGGTCACGGAAGGCCCCGTAGTCGGCCAGCACGTCGAAGCGGTAGTCGATCCGCTCGAGGGCCCGGCCGGGGCGGTGACGCCGGTTGGACCGGTCGCCCACGTAGGCCGCGACCACCCCCAGTCGGTCCTGGGCCGACATGGCGCGCACCCTGGCCTCCACCTGCGTCTCGGGCACGTGGGTGTGGGCGTACAGCATCGCCGTGACCAACTTCACCTCGGCCTCGGGGTCGAAGTCGGTGAGGGTGACCACCGGGGCGCCATCGGCCGGGGTGTCGGCCGGGAACAGCCGGTCGGCCACCTCGTCCATGGCCGTGCGGTTGGTGGCCAGGTACGTGCTCCACGCCACGCCCCGATCGGCCAGGTCGACCCGCTTGAGGAACGACGGGATCACCTTGCGGAGCTCGTGGAGGATCAGGTCGGCATAGGTGCGGGCCTCCGGCAGCGGATGCGACCGCATGCGCAGCAGCAGGGCCTCGTACGCCTGGCCCGTGCCGTAGATGCCCACGTTCGACAGCGACGCGGCCGGCAGGAGCCCACGCAGGGCGTCGAAGGCCTTGGCCCGGGTGGCCTGGCGGTAGACGAAGTCGGAGTCGTCGGGGTCCTTGGGGAACTGCACCCGGAAGAACTCGGTGAGCTTCGGGAGGAGCTCGGCATACGTGTCGAACAGCCGGTCCATCTCACCCACGTACCGGGTGCCGAGCGGCGACCCGAGCACTCCGGGGTCTCGGTGGAAGCGGTACCGCCCGCCGATGCGGGCGTCGTAGGCGATGTAGCGCGTGGACTGCTCGAGGTACGACATGAGCCGGCCCCACTCGAGCACCTTGGTGAGCAGGTTCGAGGCCTGCTCACAGGCCAGGTGGATGCCGCCGAGCTGCGCCACCGAGTCGTCGCCGTACTCGAAGAACACCCGGTCGTAGAGCTCCTCGGCCCGGCGCAGGCCCACGGTGGCGTCGATCGACTGATCGCCGGAGATGTCGAGCTCGCCCACGAACTCGTCGAGGAAGAGGCGGCGCAGGCTCTTGGCGGACCGCGAGTAGCGGGCGAACAGGGCCCCCTTGCCCACCTCGGGGAGGTTCACCAGGGCGAAGACCGGGCTGTCGAGATTGGTGAAGTAGCGCCGCAGGACGTCGGCTTCGTCGGGGCTGAACTCTTCGGCGACGTAGACGGTCACGGCTCCGGAGGCTAGAGGGTCGGACCCCGACCGGTTGGGATCGGGGCTGACCTGCTCGGTAAGGACTCGAGCGGACGGGTCGCTCAGACGGTGGCCCGGCCGGTGGCCCGACCGGCCGCCCGCTTCTCGGCGAACTCCCGGCGCACCTCGTCGAGCGCACCCGGTTCGGCCCAGAGGTCGAGCACGGTGGCGGCCATGGCGCGGGCCCCGTCGATCACGGCCCGGTCACCCGCCTCCGATCCGGCGAAGCGGGCGAAGTCGGCGGTGTGGATCGGCACGTTCGGCGGGGACACCGCGATCATGGGGTGGATCGACGGCACCAGGTGGCTGATGTTGCCCATGTCGGTGCTCCCGACCACCGCCTCCAGGCTGTCGGGCTCGATCAGGGTGCGGCCCAACCGGGCCAGGTTCCGCCGGTAGCGCTCGATCATCGCCTCGTTGTCGACCATGTCGGCGTAGGCCGGGTCCTGCCACTGGTGCTCCACCGTGCACCCGGTGGCGGCGGCACCGGCCTCCAGGGCGGCCAACACGCGGGGCTTCAGTGCGGCCAGCCCCGCGACCGTGGGCGACCGTACGTACCAGAACGTCGCCGCCCGGGCGGGCACCACGTTGGGGGCCTCCCCCGCCTCGGTGAAGATGCCGTGGATGCGTTCGTCGGGTCGGATGTGTTGGCGGAGAGCGGCCACGTTCTGGTAGCCGAGCACGGCGGCGTCGAGCGCGTTGCGTCCGGCGTGGGGCGCCGCCGCGGCGTGGGCGGCCTTGCCGTGGTAGGTGACCTGCAGCTGGTGGATGGCGATGGCCTTGATCCGGGCCAGGTCCAGGCCGGCAGGGTGCACCATCAACGCGGCCTCGACGCCCTCGAACGCTCCCGCCTCGGCC
>DAIMFV010000022.1:8064-11560 GCA_036724365.1 Acidimicrobiales bacterium
GGATTGCCCAGATAGAAGCGCACTTTGACATTTGCCAGCGCCACCTTGCCGCCCCCGCCCTCCTCCGCGGGGGTGCCGAGCACGAGGACCCGCCCACCGATCTCGTCGGCCAGGGCCGCCGCCGCGATGCCTGCGCCCACACCGGCCGCACCGATCACGTTGTGGCCACAGGCGTGTCCGATACCCGGGAGGGCGTCGTACTCGCACAGCACCGCGATGGTGGGCCCGCTGGTGCCCGCCCGGGCCGCGAAGGCCGTGGGGACACCGTGGGTCCCCCGCTCCACCGCCAGCCCCGCTCCGTCGAGCAGGTCGGCGAGGAGGTCGTGGGCGTGGCGCTCGGCGAACGCCAGCTCCGGGTCGGCGTGGAGTTGCCGCGACGCGGCCACCAGCGCGTCGGCGTGGTCGGCCACGATGGCGTCGGCGCGGTCCTTGAGGGCATCGAGATCGACCATGGGACCAGGCTAGGGGCGATGTCGGGCCGGCCCCGGCCGATCACACGACGGCGAGTGGCGGATGGTCGGAGCCGACCAGGTCAGAGGCCGCCACGCCGAGGACCCCCTCAGCCAGGCCGCCGAGCACGGAGCGGAAGTCGACGGTGGTGACCAGGTCTCCGTCGTCCAGTCGGTCGAGAGGCGGGGGTTCGCCGTGGTGTCCGGGCGCCACCCGGCCCGCCACCAACATCACCGACCCCTTGCCGTGATCCGTCCCTCCGCTGGCGTTGGAGGTCAGCCGCCGACCGAACTCGCTCCAGACCGCCACCGTGACCGCTCGCCCGGCCACCTTGGCCAGGAATCCGGTGAGCGCCCGGTCGAGCTCACCGAGGAGGCCGGCGTGCACGGCGGCCTGACCGGCATGGGTGTCGAACCCGCCGAGCTGCACCGTGTACACCCGGGTGCCCAGGTCCGCGTCGATCAGGGTGGCGACGGTGTCGAGCTTGCCCACCAGCCCGTCGCCGGACCCCACGGCGTCGTCGACGGTGGCTCCCTCCAGCACCGGGGCCACCACTGCGGTCAGGTCGAGCAGATCGGCGTTGGACGCCGCCACGGCGGCGGCCACCGCCGCCCGGGACGGGTCGGGGCGACTCATCTCGTCGAGCAGCGGACGGAGCTGCGCCTCGTCGGGGAGCCCGAACCGGCCGGGTGGGACCACCGCCCCGCTCCGCACGTCTCCCCGCAGGACCAGCGGGAGCAGGCGGTCCACGGCGACGGCGCGCAGGACGTCCGCGCCGCCACCGTCGAGCCAACGGCCCACCCAACCGCTGGTGGTGGACGACGAGTCGCCCGCCTGCCAGACGTCGCGGCAGTGGAAGTGGCTGCGGTCGAGATCGGCGAAGCCCACACCGTGGATCACGGCGAGGCGCTCCTGGTCCCACAGCTCCTTGCAGCCGGCGAGCACGGGGTGCAGGGCGAAGCCCTCCGAGAGCGTGTGCACCGCATCGGGAGCCAGGGCCAGGGCACCCCGGGCGGCCCGGTACCGGCCGTCCTCCACGGGGCACACGGTGTTCAGACCGTCGTTGCCGCCGTCGAGGTTGACCAGCACGAGGATGCCGTCGCCGGGCGGTTCGCCCTGGTCGCGGCCCGGTGCGGCGGGCGTGGTGGAGGTGACCGCGGCGTCGGTGGTGCGCGGGCCGGCGCTGCACCCGGCCAGGGTGGTGCCGCCCAGAGCCGCCGCGCCGCCGACGAACGTGCGTCGGGTGATGGGAGGGGTGCGCAAGGGATGCTCCGATCGGCTCAGGCGGTGAGGTGCTCGGGCGAGACGAGCGCCAGGGTGAGCAGGCGCTCGGAATCGAGGGCGCTGGACGCCAGGGCGGCCGCCGTCGCGTCGCTCCACCGCTCGATCCCGAGCACGTGGGCCACGGCTGCGGGGCGGTCAGCCGGATCGGCGTCGTCGAGGCGGCTGCGGTCCGCAACCCGGCGGAGGGGGGCCGCGGCCTCCAGGCGCGACCGGGCCGACGCCGTGGGGCGCCAGGCTCGGTTGGCCGGCCATCCCGCCACGTCGGGCGGGGCGAAGGGCACCTGTCCGAGCGAGACCAGCACCCGCTCCCCGCGTTCGGGCAGGTCGTGGCGGAGGGCCCGCAGACTTCCCACCATCCACTCGACGGGCGTCTTCACCAGCGCGGTCCGGGTGGCGGCGTCGCGGAACGCCGGGTGCAGGAAGAGGCGGCGCAGGAGCGCGGCGATGTCGAGGTCTTCGGCGAAGGGCGCCGCCAGGTCTGCCACCACGGGGTCGGAGGCCGTGGCCGGACGGCCCAGCCGGCTCCACAGCCGGGCGACCACGTGCGGCGCGCAGGCCGGGTGGCCGGTGGTGAGGGCCACCACCTCGTCCAACCCGAGCCGGCCGGTGGTGCCCAGCAGCGTCTTGGTGCCGGGATCGTGGCGGCCGGGCCGGAACACCCCGTCACCGGTGGCCGGGTCCACCCGCCACCCGGTGAGGGCCCGGGCCGCCGCGACCACGTCGGCCTCCGTGTAGGGCGGCCCGCTGCTTGCGTGCCCGCCGTGGTCCCCGTCGGCGGCCGGTGGTGCGTGACCCAGGGTGAACAGCTCCAGCAGCTCGCGTGCGTAGTTCTCGTTGGGCGCGCCCGACCGGCTGTCGTGGCCGTCGAGCCACAGGAGCATGGCGCCGTCTCGACTCACCGCGTGGACGAGGTCGTCGAAGCGGCCGCGGCCCAGGCCGTAGAACAGGGAATGCTGGCGCCAGAGCAGCTCGGGGTAGCGCACCTTGGTGAGGCTGGTGGCGAAGTGGTCGTGCCAGAGGAACGTGAGCTTCTCGTGCCAGGGCTCGGCAGCCACCACCATGCGGGTGAGCCACCACCGGACCAGGAGCCGCTGCTGCTCCCGGAGCGCCGTCTGGGCCGCCCGACGGGCCGCCTCGTCGGTGCTGTCGCGCGCCGCCAGCAGGCGAGCGGTGTCGAACGTCGGTGGCGCCACGTCGCCCGCGGCCGGATCCGGACTGCTCAGCCCCCTGACCACCCGTTCCACCGCGGCCTCGTAGCCATCGGCGGCCAGCACGTCGAGGTCATCGGCATGCAGGCCGAACCCGGCGCGACGAGCCAGGTGGGCCACGTCGGCACGGACCCTGGCGGATGGTGCCTGGACGACCATGGGACTCCCCTCCTGCCTGCTCGTCGCTCCGGGCCGCATCGTCGCACGCGGAGCTGTGAGCCGGCTGTGAGTTCGCCGGGAAGGTACCGGCAGACGCCGGGCGAACAGACCGGCCCGCCCGTCTTCAGCGGTGGTGCAACACGATCTTGCCCATCTGGTCTCCGGCCGCCAGCCGCTCGAGGGCGGCCGGGTACTCGGCGAGCGACAACTCGGCATCCACGACCACGTCCAGGCCCTGTCCGACGAGGTCGACCACGGTGGCGAACTCGCCGTAGCCGCCCATGGTGGATCCGATCACCTCGTACTGCTTGAAGAACAGGCGGGGCACAGTTGAACGCACCCACGGCCCCGGCGAACCAGCCCCCGCCCGCCCACCCCCCCCCCGCCCCCGGGGC
>DAIMFV010000022.1:11570-14735 GCA_036724365.1 Acidimicrobiales bacterium
TGGATCCGATCACCTCGTACTGCTTGAAGAACAGGCGGGGCAGGTTCAGCTCCCCCCCGGGCCCGGACGTCCCGCCACACACCACCAGCCGCCCCCCCGGCTGGAGGGCCCGCATCGACGCGTCCCAGGTCGCCGGCCCGACGCTCTCGATCACCACGTCGCAGGCCACCGGGAACGGCCCGGCCGAGTCGAAGGCACCAGCCGCTCCCAGTTCCAACGCCCGGGCCCGCTTGGCCTCGTCGCGTGACGTCACGTACACCACCGCACCCATCTGTCGGGCCAGGGCGAGGGCCGCCATCGAGACCCCGCCGCCGATGCCCACGATCAGCACCCGCTCCCCGGCTCGGAGCCGACCTCGGCGGAGCATCCGGTAGGCCGTGAGGGTGGCCAGTGGAAAGGCCGCGCACTCGGCCCAGGTGCGCCCGGCGGGTCGGGCCACCACGTTGCGGCCGGGCACGGTGACCAGTTCCCCGTGGCCACCCCAGCGCTGCTCGCCCACGATCTCCAGTCCCGGGTACATCGGTGCGTCGTCGCCGTGCGCCACCACCGTGTCCAGCGGGCACACCGCCGGGTTCACCACCACCTCCTGGCCGACGTCGACCCCGGACACCTCCCGCCCCACCGACTCCACGATGCCGGCCACGTCGCAGCCCGGGACGTGCGGGAGGTGCGGCCGGGGCTTGCCCCGGGTCAACCAGAGGTCCATGTGGTTGAGGGCCGAGACGACCGGGCGGATCCGGACGTCGAACGGACCGACCGGCGGATCGTCGATCTCGCTGTAGTCGTAGGTGCCTGGGGAGTCTCGGAGGGTCCACGCCTGCATGGCGGTGGACGGTACCGCCCCGGGCCACCGGGTGGCACCGACCCGGGCTTAGGAGGCGAGCCGATAGGCGAGCCGACCAGGCAAGCACGGTCGGTAAACCGAGGCGCCAGCCGAGGTCCAACCAACATCGACGCGACGACGGGCGAGCTATCCGCGCATGTCCTCAGGGATCAGACCACGCAGGTGAGGGCGTCGGGCTCGACCCGGATCTCGAGGTGGCGCCCACGGCCCACCTTCACCCCATCGAGGTACACGTCGAGGGGCGGGTCCAGTTCCAGCTCGAGCGCGTCCGTCCGGCGCTGCACGATCGCGGGATGGGGCACGTGGGTACCGGTGATCAGCCGGCGCCGCGCCTTCCACCGGTCGTCGAGCGACGGAGACCCGTCGAAGAGGTCGAGGAGCCCGTCGTTGGGATGGGACCGGGGCGCCACGTCCCAGCGGCCGATCCACTGGGCGTTCATCACCGCCACCACCCGGCCCCGCCACCACGACCGTCGGGCCACCAGGTGGGCCACGAACCAATGGGACTCGCCGTCGATCGTCACCGCGGCGACGTCGACCGGCAGCCGGACCGCGGCGGGCGTGGCCAGCCGGGCCCGGTCGCCACGGCCACCCACGGTTCGGCACAGGTCGCCGCCCACGAGACCCACCTCCGCGGGAGGCCGACCGGCCTGCCGGGCCTGCTCCACCAGGGCCCGCACCTCGGCGTCGGTCGCGGCCACGACCCCGTCGACCGCCAGCGGGCCGGCACTGCCCCAGGGTCGGCCCTTCTCGATCGTCACCGCGTCATCCGGCCGCTGTCGGGCCGGGCACGACGATCTCCGACGACGCCGCGACCACGCCGCGGAGCAGGGAATCGGCGGCTTCCGCCGCCACGGCGGCGGTACGTCGATCGGGGGCCACGGTGGCCACCTGGCGCAACAGGTCGATCAGGGTCTTGATGTTCCGCACGAAGTCGCCCCCGGACAGGAGCTCCTCCCCCAGCACCTCATCCAGCGGATCCCCTGCCGCCCAGGCGTGGGCGAGTGCCGCGATGGTGGGGTCGGGCGGGCGCGTCCCGGGCAGTCCGAGGTGGTGCTCGTCGTCCACCAGACGTCGGGCGAGCGCTTCGATGCGGGCGGCCCGCTCTCGCATCCGTGCGGTGGGGAACCAGGGCGGGGGCGCAAGTTCCTTGGACCGGTGCTCGTAGGTGAACGACGACGCCACACCGGCCAGTTCCGGCGCCGTGAGGTCGTCGAGGAGGCCGTCGGCGATGGCGAGGGCGCAGAGCAGGTCGGCCTCGTGGAACAGGCGGCTCAGGATCGTGCCGGTGGGCGTCAGGCTCCACCCGTCGACCACCCGCCAGCGCTCCAACAGGTGGTGGATCTGGTCGAACTGTCGGATCAGGCTCCCTGTGCGTTCGGCCAGGCGCCGGTCGTCGTCGGCGATCTGGGCGAGCAGGCGATCTCGTTCGGCCGCCGCCGCCAGGTGGGCCTGGAGGTCCGGACAGGCGGCCACGGCCAGGTCGGCGGCGCGACCGTCGGGCCCACCGCCGCCCGACGGGTCGGGCCCGGCGTCCCCGTGGCGCAGGCGCACCTTGCGGAGCTGGGCGGTGAGCTGCCGCTGGACGGCGCGATCGCGGGGATCGAAGGGCTCGGGCAGCCGCAGCGCCGCCTGGGCCCGGGGCGGACCGTCGAAGTCGTCCTCGCCGAGGATCTCGACCCGGGCGTCGGTGTCGATCACCCGCACCCGCAACCCACCCTTGCGGTGGGAGACCGACAAAACGGCGAGCCGATGGCCACGGAGCCGCAGCACGTCGCCGGGGACCAGGTCGGCCAACGCCGCACCGATGCGATCGGCCACGGCCGCCCGGTCGCGCCGGAACGCCTCGCGCTCGGCCCGACGCCGGGCCCGGTACTCCCCGACGTCGCCCAGCTCACACGTGGCGGCGGCCTCCGACTCGACGAGCAGGGCGGCCCGCCGGGCCCGGCGGTTGGTGAGCCGGGCGATGGAGCGGTCGGCCTGGTACTGGGCGAACGAGCGCCCGAGCAACTCGTGGGCCTGGTCCCGATCGTGGCGTCGGACCAGGTTGACCACCATGTTGTAGGTGGGCTTGAACGCCGAGCGCAGCAGGAACTCCCGGCTCGACGCCAGCGCCGCCACCTTGTCGAAGCCCGACCACGGCGACCACAGCACGATGGCGTGTCCCACCGGGTCCAGCCCCCGACGCCCGGCCCGGCCGGTGAGCTGGGTGTACTGGGACGGGGTGAGGTCCTCGTGGTGGTCGCCGGTGAACTTGGACAGCGACTCGATCACCACCGACCGGGCCGGCATGTTGATGCCGAGCGCCAGCGTCTCGGTGG
>DAIMFV010000022.1:14745-22118 GCA_036724365.1 Acidimicrobiales bacterium
GTGGCGAACACCACCTTGACCAGACCCTCGGCGAAGCACGACTCCACCGCCTCCTTGAAGGGCGGCACCATCCCGGCGTGGTGGGCGGCCACCCCGGCCTCCAGTCCGGCCCGCCACCGGTCGTGGTCGAGGAGGGCCAGGTCGCCCGGGTCCAGGTGGTCGACGTGGGCGGCCACGATCTCCTGCACCCGACGGGCCTCCGCCGGACGGGTGAGCCGCAGACCCGACTCCAGCACGGCACGCACCGCGTCGTCGCACGCCGCCCGACTGAAGATGAAGTAGATCGCGGGCAGGAGCGAGCTGCCGGCCAGGTGCTCCACCACCTCGGGTCGACGGGGGGTGGACCAGCGCTGGCGGGACCGATCACGGTGGCGCAGGTGCCGCGGACCGGTGGGGGCGGCAACGTCGAAGCGCCCGCCCTCCAGGTTGGGTCGACCGTCGACCAGCGTGGGCAACCGGACGAGGTCGCCGGCGCCCCGATCGGCCACCAGGTAGTGGTTGACCAGTTCCACCGGTCGCTCGTGCTCGATGACGGTGGCGGTCGCCCCCCGGCCGGACGCGATCCATCCGGCCAGTTCCTCGGCGTTGGACACCGTGGCCGACAGGCACACGAAGCGCACCGCCGGTGGCGTGTGGATGATGACCTCCTCCCAGACGGGGCCCCGATAGGTGTCCTGGAGGTAGTGCACCTCGTCGAGGACCACCCAGGCCAGGTCCCGCAGGGCCGGTGAGCCGGCGTAGACCATGTTGCGGAGGACCTCGGTGGTCATCACCACCACCGGGGCGTCAGGGTTGACGGCGTTGTCGCCCGTCAAGATCCCGACCCGGTCCGCACCGTGGCGACGCACCAGGTCGCCGTACTTCTGGTTGGAGAGCGCCTTGATGGGGGTGGTGTAGAAGGCCCGCCGCCCCGTGGCCAGCGCCCGGGCCACGGCGTGCTCGGCCACCACGGTCTTGCCGGCGCCCGTCGGTGCCGCCACCAGCACGTTCTCACCCCGGTCGATGGCCGCGATGGCGTCGAGCTGGAAGGCGTCGAGCTGGAAGGCGCCGAGCGCGAACCCCCGCTCCCCCACCGGGTCGGGGCCGGGCCCGTCAGCCAGCGGTCCGCCTCCGCCGCCGCCCGATGAGCCGGCCGATCAGGATCGAGATCTCGTAGAACAGCACCATCGGCAGGGCGAGCGCGACCAGGCTGATCGGGTCGGCGCTGGGGGTGATCACCGCAGCTGCGGCGAAGATGATCACCACCGCGAAGCGGCGGAACTTGGCGAGCTGCTGGGGTTCCACCAGCCCGATGAGCTGCAGGAACACGATGACGATGGGGAACTGGAAGCCCACGCCGAAGGCCAACATCATGTAGAGGATCAACATGAGGTAGTTCTCAGCCGTGTACTGGTACTCCACGTTGTCGCCGCCCACCGACTGCAGGAAGCCCAGGGCCTCTGGCAGCGTGTAGTACGCGATCGCCGCTCCCATGGCGAACAGCACCGTGGCCGAGAACACGAAGGCCCCGGCGTAGCGCCGCTCGTTCTGGTAGAGCCCCGGGGCGATGAACTGCCAGAGCTGCCACAACAGGAAGGGCATGGCCAGCGCGAGGCCCAGGTAGGTGGACATCTTGATCCGCAGCATGAACTGCTCGAGGGGATCGAACGAGATGAAGTCGGCCGACACGTTCGGGTTGTCCGAGAGCTTCTGGAGCGGCTCCATCAAGATCTCGAGCATGGGTTCGTACAGGAGCCAGCCCGCCACTGCACCGAGGGCCACGGCCACGAAGCACTTGATCAGCCGGCTACGGAGCTCCACGAGGTGCTCCATGAGCGACATGCGTCCACCGAGGTCCGGTTCGGTCATGGTTCCTGTCATGGGACGCGTGGGCCGGATCAGCCGGCGGCCCGGTCAGCCGGCGAAGCGCCGGGCCGGTCCTGCACTGGATCGACAGCCGGCGCCGGGGTGCTGGCCGTGGGCGCCGGTCCGCTCTCCGCCGGGGCGGCGTCGTTGCGAGCCGCCGTCTCCTGCACCCCGCCGGACCCGCTCGAGCCGGGGGTGGTGCGAGCGGCGGCGGTGATGTCCATGGTGTTCATGGCGCTGCGCATCTCGTCCTGGAAGCCGTTCGAGAGCTTGCGGACCTGGGCCATCGCGTTGCCGAAGGTGCGCATGGCCTTGGGGAGCTGCTCGGGACCGAGCACCACGAGGGCGACGAGCAGGACCAGCAGGATCTCCGGGCCGCCCACGTTGAACATGGGCGCGATCCTACCGGCGGCTGATGTGGTCCACTGAACCGCGGGTGCGACGGGTCTCGACCCGCAGCGGGATCAGGGCCTGCTCCAGGCGGTGGAACCGACGCTGCGACGAGGCCAGCCCGTCAGCGGCATCGGCGATGCGCCGGACCAGTACGGACGCGGCCGCCGCTCCCGCCAGCAGCACCACGAGCGGGGCGAACCAGGTGACGTCCATGGGCGGGATCCTATCGGTCCGAACGGTGCCGGGACCGTCAGCCCGAGACGCCGCGGGTGAGGTCCTCGAGCTGGCCCATCCAGTCGTCGGTCTGGAGCAGGGCGTGGAAGTCGAGGAGGTCGTCGTGGTCGATCGGGTCGCCCGCGTGCACCTCGCTCAGCTCCGCCGGCAGCGACCAGGTCACCAGGCGGACACCCGAGGTGACCAGGAGCTCGACCACCCGGGGTTCGGCGTCGCGCACCCCGCGCTCGTGGCACAGCGGGCACGAGAAGCAGTAGGTGCCCGACCCGTCGTTGCGGCACACCCGCACGGTGAGGTCGCGAGAAGTCATCTCGATGTCACCGCAGTGGTCGCAGCTTGCACGGATCGTCGCCATGGGGGCCTCCTGGAACAGGTCTGGGAGCGTCATCGGCGCGATTCGGCTACGGGTTGAGCAGGTAATTCGGCCCTTCCGCCCCGATGGTCACGGAGCGTGGCGATCGGGCATCATGAGGGCCATGGCCGCCCTCATTCCGTCACGCCGAGTGCCGCCCATCACCTTCGCCCACCGCGGCGCCCGGGCCCACGCGCCCGAGAACACCCTCGATGCGTTCGCGCTGGCGCTCCGACTCGGGGCCACCGGACTCGAGAGCGACGTGTGGCTCACCGCGGACGGTGTGCCCGTCCTCGACCATGACGGCGTGGTGGGCCGGGTCCGCCGCCGGCCGATCGCCACGGTCGACCGCGCCGACCTGCCCGGCCACATCCCCACCCTCGCCGATCTGTTCGCCACCCTGGGCACCGGCTTCGAGCTCTCCCTCGATGTCAAGGACCCGGCCGCCGGTGCTCCCACCGTCGACGTGGCCCTGGCGGCCGACCCGACCGTGGCCGGAGGGTTGTGGCTTTGTGCCGACGGCCTCCCCGGGTGGGTGTGGCGGGGGGCGCCCGCCCCCGCCGTGCGTTGGGTGTTTTCCCCCCGCCTCTCCCGGCTCAAGCAGGGGCCGGAGCGGTTGGCGGCTCAACTGCGCGAGCGGTCGATCGATGCCGTCAACCTCCACCACAGCGACTGGTCCGGTGGCCTGACCACCCTCTTCCACCGCTTCGGCCGCCTGGCCTTCGGGTGGGACGCGCAGTTCGACCGGGTGCTCGACGGGCTGCTGCGGATGGGGATCGACGGGGTGTACAGCGATCACGTCGATCGCATGACCGATGCGCTGGCCCGGCACCTCGCCCGGCCGGTGCCGGAGGACCTCCCGCCCGGTTGAGCAGGTGGCTCAGGCCGGGGCCGGGACGTCCCAGGTCGGCCGGCTGTGCAGCAGGGCGTCGAGGTCGCCGGGCCCGGAGCGGGTCTGAGCCGCCGTGAGCTGCCGGTCGACCTCGGTGCCGTAGTCGGGCCGCTCCACCGCCCGGAACACGCCCACCGGGGTGGGCTCGTGCGGCCCCGACGACAGCCGGGACAGGAGGAATGCCAGCCCGGGCTCGGGTCGAGCCTCGTCGTGCACGAGGATCGCGTCCTCGCCCACGTCGGCGACGGCCACGATCTGGGCCCGGCCCTGGCGGTCGATCACCACGCCCTTCTCCCGTTCGGCTCCGAACCGCACCTGTTCGCCGTGGACGAGCGGGATCAACATGTCGTCGCGCGCTGAGCGGGCCGTGATCGCCTCGAACGCACCGTTGTTGAAGACGTTGCAGTTCTGGAAGATCTCCACGAACGCCGCACCGCGGTGCTCACGGGCCCGCCGGAACATCTCCATCATGTGACCGCGGTCCAGGTCGTGGGTGCGGGCCACGAACGAGGCCTCCGCGCCGAGCGCCACGCTCACCGGGTTGAACGGGTGGTCGAGCGAACCGAACGGGGTGGACTTGGTGACCTTGCCGATCTCGCTCGTGGGCGAGTACTGGCCCTTGGTCAGCCCGTAGATCTGGTTGTTGAACATCAAGATGGTGAGGTTGATGTTGCGACGCAGCGCGTGGATCAGGTGGTTGCCGCCGATCGACAACATGTCGCCGTCGCCACCCACCACCCAGACGTCGAGATCGCTGCGGGCCATGGCCAGACCGGTGGCGATGGCAGGGGCCCGGCCGTGGATGCTGTGCATGCCGTAGGTGTTCATGTAGTACGGGAACCGGGCCGCGCACCCGATGCCCGACACGAAGACGGTGTTCTCGGGCTGGCCGCCCAGCTCGGGCATGAGCATCTGGACGGCTTTGAGGATGGAGTAGTCGCCGCAGCCCGGGCACCAGCGGACCTCCTGGTCGCTGGCCCAGTCCTTCGGCGTGGTGACGGTGGCGCTCATGCACCCAGCTCCTTGAGGAAGGCGATCTCGAGCTCGCCGGCGGTGAACGGAACGCCCTGCACCTTGGTGACCGATCGGGCGTCGACCAGGTACTCGGCCCGCAGCAGCTTGGACAGCTGCCCGAGGTTGAGCTCGGGGACCACCACGTGGCGGTGCCGGGCCAGCACCTCGCCCAGGTTGGGCGGGAACGGGTTGAGGTGGGTGAGGTGGGCGTGGGCCACCCGGTGGCCCCGGGCCCGCACCCGGTTGGCGGCCCCGTCGATGGCGCCCCACGTGGACCCCCACCCCACCACCAGCAGCTCGGCGTCGTCGACGTCGCCGAGCAGGGTCACCGGTGGGATGTCGTTGGCGATGCCCGCCACCTTCTGGGCCCGAAGGTGGACCATGTGCTCGTGGTTGGCGGGGTCGTAGGAGATGTTGCCGGTGCCGTCGGCCTTCTCGATGCCACCGATGCGGTGCTCCAGACCGGCGGTGCCGGGCACGGCCCAGGGCCGAGCCAGGGTGAGCGGGTCTCGCAGGTACGGCCAGAACTCGGGGTTGCCGTCGGCGTCGAGGTGGTTCGGCTCGGTGGCGAACGGCACCGAGATGTCGGGCAGGTCGGCCGCCGCCGGCAGGCGCCACGGTTCGGACCCGTTGGCCAGGTAGCCGTCGGAGAGCAGCAGCACCGGGGTGCGGTACTTCAGCGCGATCCGGGCCGCCTCGATGGCCGTGTCGAAGCAGCTCGCCGGGGTGTGGGGGGCCACGATCGGGATCGGCGACTCGCCGTGGCGGCCGTACATCGCCTGCAACAGATCGGCCTGCTCGGTCTTGGTGGGCAGCCCGGTGGAGGGCCCACCCCGCTGGATGTCGATGATCACCAGCGGGAGCTCGAGGCGCACGGCCAGGCCCATGGTCTCGGACTTGAGGGCGATGCCCGGCCCACTCGTGGTGGTGACCGCGAGGTGGCCCCCGAACGCCGCGCCGAGGGCGGCGCCGATCCCGGCGATCTCGTCTTCGGCCTGGAGCGTGCGGATGCCGAAGCTCTTGTGCTTGGAGAGCTCGTGCAGGATGTCGGACGCCGGCGTGATCGGGTAGCTGCCGAGGAACACCGGCAGACCCGACAGCTGGCCGGCCGCCACCAGACCCCAGGCCGCGGCCACGTTCCCGGTGATGTTGGTGTAGGTGCCGGCGGACCGGGGCGCGGGCCGGACCGAGTACGGGTGTTCGAACAGCTCGGCCGTCTCGCCGAAGGCGTGCCCGGCGGCGAAGGCGGCCCGGTTGGCCGCGGCCACCTGGGGCACCTTGGCGAACTTCTCGTCGATCCAGGCCAGGGTGGGGGCCTCGGGCCGGGTGTACATCCAGCTGATGAGGCCGAGGGCGAAGAAGTTCTTCGAGCGCTCGGCGTCACGGGGCTTCACCCCCAGGGCGGCCACCGCGTCCTTGGTGAGGGTGGTCATCGGCACCTCGTACACGGTGACGTGGTCGAGGCTGCCGTCGGTGAGCGGGTTGGCGGTGTACCCCGCCTTGGTCAGGTTGCGCTCGTCGAAGGCGTCGGTGTTCACCAACAGGGTGCCGCCGTCGACCAGGCGGTGCAGTTCGGAGCGCAACGCCGCCGGGTTCATGGCGACCAGCACGTTCGGGGCGTCGCCCGGGGTGGTGATCTCGTGGTCGGAGATGTGCACCTGGAAGGCCGACACCCCCGCCAGGGTGCCGGCGGGGGCACGGATCTCCGCCGGGTACTCGGGCAGGGTGGACAGGTCGTTGCCGAACACCGCGCTGGCGGCCGTGAACCGGTCGCCGGTGAGCTGCATCCCATCTCCGGAGTCACCCGCAAAGCGGATGATCACCCGGTCGAGCTCGACTGGAGCCCGGTCAGGCCCCTCGGTGAGCGTCTGGTCGGCCACGTTGCCTCCCGAAAAGTCGTGCAGGATCGTCGACCCTGGTCCCGGTGTGCACCCTATCCACGCCCCGGGGCCCGTGGGTGGCATCGTGCCGACCCGGGCGGCGGCGGGCGGCGGTCGCATCCCCACCCCACGTGGCTCCTCGACGTGACCGAGACGGGACCTCGTCGGCGAACCGGCCGCCGGCCAGGCCTCCGACCAGCGACGCCACGCGACGCGGCCCGGCCGGATGGCCGGGCCGCGGGTGATGGGGGCGCCTGGTGGACGCCGCAACGATCAGGCGATGGACGCCTCGTAGATGCCCTTCACCGACGCATCGAGCACGGCGTTGAACTCGTCGTCGGACTGCTGCGCGCTCAGCCCTTCGGTGAGCGCCCGCGAGAAGCTGGCGATCACGCCCGGGTTGCGGGCGAGTCGCTCGTTGGCGTCATCTCGGGTGTAGCCACCAGAGAGGGCGACCACCCGGACCACGTTCGGGTGGTCCACCAGCTCCTGGTAGAAGCCGTCGGCCTCGGGGAGGGTGAGCTTCAGCATGACCAGCTCGTCGGCTCCGAGACCGTTCAGCTGGGCCAGGATCGCAGCCTTGAGCAGCTCCTCGGCCGCTGCCTTCTCCGGGCTGTGGATGTCGATCTCGGGCTCGATGATCGGCACCAGGCCGGCGGCGACGATCTCCCGACCCACGGCGAACTGCTGGTCGACCACGGCCCCGACGCCGGCGGGATCGGCGAGCCTGATCACCGAGCGCATCTTGGTGCCCAACACGCCC
>DAIMFV010000022.1:22128-25180 GCA_036724365.1 Acidimicrobiales bacterium
CGTGAGCGCGCAGCCTACATCTATTCTGGTCGGCTCCGCCTGGGCGACGAGGAGATCGGCTGGGGCCGGGTACTGCATGTAGTCGACTTCGTTGTTCTGGTACATGATGAACCAGGTCGCCGGATCGGCGAGCTTGATCACCGAGCGCATCTTGGTGCCGAACACGCCCTTGGCCTTGGCCCGCTCGAGCAGGGCGGCGAGACCGTCGATGGGCTTCATGACCTGGGCGCCGTCGGCGTCGGCCTCGAGCCCCTTGTCGACCTTCAAGAAGGGCACCACCTGCTTGCGCGTCCACAGGTACTCGGCGGTGTCGATGCCATCGATCTGACGGTCCATCGTCTGCTCGAACAGGATGGCGCCGAGCACCCGGTCACCGCCGAAGCTGGGGCTGGTGATGATCCGCGACCGCATCTGGTGGATCAGGTCGAACATCTCGTCGTCGCCGTCGTAGGCGCTCTCCTCGATGCCGTAGAGCTTCAGCGCCTTGGGGGTGCTGCCACCGCTCTGGTCGAGGGCGGCGATGAAGCCCTGACCGGTGCGGACCTTCTCGAGCTGTTCCTGGTTCATGCTGTGGGTACCCGTCCCTGGAGGTTGGCCGGCGTGCTGGACCCACCCATCTTGGCCGAGCCGACGAGCCTGCGCCCAACCCCTCCCCCGGGGGTCCACCACCCCACAGCCATCGACGATCCCCGGGCTGACGCCCGACGTCAGGTGCTGGTCTCGGCGTCGGCCAGCGCCGCAGCGATGGCCCGGCCCACCCGCTTGGCCTGGCGCACGGGGAGCACCGTGGTGGCCACCACCTCCGTTCGCGACGCCGTGGCGCCGCCCGCCCGGAAGAAGCGGCGCCGCACCTCGCCGGTGACCACCACCTCCGTGCCGACGGCGAGCAGGCTGGCCGCCGGCGGATCGAACCAGGCCACGGGCACCGATCGGGCCGGGCCGTCGGGGCTTCTGGTGGTGACCTCGCAACTCAACAGCGTCGAGCCCGAGGGCAGGGTGCGGAGGGCGGGCTCGCTCGACAGCGTTCCGCGCAGGATCACGATGTTCATGGGTGGTGCCTCTCGGCCGTGGTCGGTAGCCGACCGCTCATCTCGTACGGCCGCCGCCGTCACCACCCGGCGCGGAGCCTGGAGGGCTCCTGCCACCCACACCGTACCGGGCCCCGCCGACAACGGAGCCCGCGTCCGGCTCGAGCAGCGGCGTGGGACCGGCGGGAGCCTCGCCCAAGGCCCAACCGGTCCTCAGCCCAGGCTGCTGGCCCGTTCGGCGGCGTCGGCGAAGCCGGCGTCGTGCGCCAGGATCCAGCGGAACAGCTCACGGGCCCGGGCCACGTCACCACCCTGCTCGTAGAGGTCGGCCAGCACGTAGGCCTGGCGGAGGTGGTGGACCTGCGCCCGCTTCACCGACCGCTGGCTGCGCTCGAGCAGCTCGATCGCCTCGCCCAACCGCTTCCGGTCGGCCAGCGAGCCCGCCATCACGATGCGACCCTCGGTGACCAGGTCCGGGGCGGGTGACGCCTCCCGCAGCTCCTCCCACAGCTCCTCCACCTCGCGGTGGCGCTTGAGCGCTCGGTTGCAGTCGGCCAGCACCGGGTGCTGTTCGGTGGACCGGGTCTGTTCGCGGAAGGCACCGAGCTCCCGCAGGGCATCGGACCACTTCCCGAGGCGGTAGTAGGTGAGTCCGAGGAGCTCTCGGACCGCCGCCGCCTGCGGCGCGGCTGCGGCCAGGGGCCGCAGGAGGGTCCGGGCCTCCTCGTAGCGCTCCCGCTCGACCGGGTGGGCCGCGTCGCGCAGCCGCTCGTTGGCCTTGGCGCCCCGTCCGGCGCCGAGGGCGCGCACCAGCTCGTCTCGCGCCTGGGCGCCGCCGGTCCCCGCCCCGGGGGCCCGCGGGGCGCGACCCCGCTTCTCCTTGGGCTCGAGACCTCGGTCGGCACTGGGCTGCGGACGAGGGCCTCCGCGCTTCGGGCCGGCCGCTGCCGTCCGCCCGCGCCCCACGGCGCCGGCCGCCTCGCCGCGCACCTCGCCGTCGTCGACGCGCTCCCACACCACCGGACGGTTGCCCGGATCCGGCCGGTCGTCACGGGCCTGCGCACCGGCCGCATTGCGGGAATCGACGCGGTCTTCGCGCAGCCGTCCCGCGCCCCGTCGTCCGAGGCTGCCCCACTGCTTGGGGCCGGCCACGTCTCGACCCCGACCGTCGATCTCGCCTCCCCGTCCCGCATCGCGTCCGTCAGAGCTGCGGGCGCCGCGTCCCCCAGACCCCGCGGCCGGTCCCCGACCGCTGGTGGCATCGCTGCGGGGACGGCCGGTGTTCGAGCCGGAGCTACCGGGCCGCCCACTGGACGCAGCGGGCCGGCCACCGCTGGAGCGGGGCCGATCACCATCGCCCGGCGGCCGCGACGGCCGACCGTCCCGCGAGGGTCGACCAGCCGACGACGACGACGAGCGGGTCGGCCCTCCGGGCCGGCCAGGCCGCCCCGCACCGCCGGAGCGGGTCCCACCGCCCGCTCGGCCACCGGAAGACGCTCCCGAGCCGCCCGAGGAGCGGGAACCACCGGGACGCCCGCCCCGACTCGGCTCGGAACCACGGGCAGGACGGTCTGTGGGAGCCATGGCGGCGAGCCTACCGGCCCACCTCCCGGCGACGATCATCGGCCCCACCGGCGAGAACCCGCAGGTCAGCGGGCCTGACCAGGTCGGCCGACACCGCGTGCGAAAACGCGAAGAGGCCCCGCCGAAGCGGGGCCTCTTCTGAGAAATCCGGCGGCGACCTACTCTCCCAGGGCGAATCCACCCAAGTACCATCGGCGCAGTTTGGCTTAACTTCCGTGTTCGGAATGGGAACGGGTGTGACCCAAACGCGATAGCCACCGAAATCTGTTGTCAACGGGGAGCGCCAGACGGCGCTCGACCCTTTGATAACTCCATAGCGAGCACGAGTTTCTTTGTCAATCCAAGCCCTCGGCCGATTAGTACCGGTCAGCTGAACGTGTTACCACGCTTACACTTCCGGCCTATCAACGTGGTGGTCTACCACGGGCCTTACCAGGTTG
>DAIMFV010000023.1:0-25170 GCA_036724365.1 Acidimicrobiales bacterium
GCCGACGCCGTATCGAACATGCCCACCAGGCCCAAGGCGAGCATCGCCGCGGCCCCGCCGGTGCGCCGGGGGATGAAGGCGGTGACCGTCTCGTCGGCCCGCCGGTCCGGTTCCTGGGGCAGCAGCCCGACCGTGGCCGACGGCGGCGCGGTGGCCACCGTGCCCTCGTCGGGTGGGAGCTGACCGGCCAGCACCCGCAGCAGCGTGGACTTGCCGGTGCCGTTCGGGCCGACCACGCCCACCCGCATCCCGGGCGCGACGGTGAGATCGACCGCGGCCAGCACGAGGCTGGGGCCGAACGACAACGAGAGCCCGCGCGCGGTGAGGGTGGCCATGAGGGCACCAGTCTGCAGGCCCACCGGCGGCGGGTCCCAGCGGTTTCGCCGCTACTCGCCCCCGGCCGGGGTGTCGGCGGACGGGTTGTCGGCTGGCGGCGCCGCCTTCTTCGCGGCCGATTTCTTGGCTGCGGCCTTCTTGGCGGGGGCCTTCTTCGCCGGCGCCTTCTTCTTGGCCGCCGCCTTCTTGGCCGGGGCCTTCTTCTTGGCCGCCTTCTTCTTGGACGGCCCGGCGTCCCGGCGCATCTGGAGCAGCTCGGAGGCCCGCTCGTCGGTGATGGTCTCCACCTCGTCGCCCTTGCGCAGCGAGGCGTTGGTCTCGCCGTCGGTCACGTAGGGGCCGAAGCGGCCGTCCTTGAGGACCATCTGCTTCTCCGACACCGGGTCGACGCCCAGCTCGCGCAGCGGCGCCGACGCCGCGCCCTGCCCCCGACGGCGCTTGGGCTCGGCCAGGATCCGCAACGCCTGCTCCAGGGAGACGTCGAAGATCTGCTCCTCGGTCTCCAGCGACCGGGTGTCGGACTTGGCCGCACCGTTCTCGTCGACGAAGTCCTTGCGGATGTAGGGGCCGTACCGGCCGTTCATGGCCACGATGGTGCCGTTGTCGGACGGGTCGACACCCACGGTGCGGGGCAGCGCCAGGAGTTGGAGCGCCTCCTCCAGGGTGAGTCGCTCCACGGTCATGGTCTTGAACAGCGACGCGGTGCGGGGCTTGTCCTCGGGCTTGACCTTCTTGGCCTTGCCGGTGCCCTCGGGCATCTCGCCCAGCTGCACGTAGGGGCCGTACCGGCCGGCCTTCACCGTCACGTCGAGCCCGGAGTCGGGGTCGGCGCCCAACGTCCGGTCGCCGCTCGGCGCGTCGAGCAGTTCCATGGCCTTGAACACGTCGAGCTCGTCGGGGGCGACGTCGTCGGGGATGGAGGCGGTGCGGTCGCCGCACTTGAGGTACGGGCCGAACTTGCCGGGCCGGACCACGATCTGCTCGCCCTCGGGCGTCTCGAACAGCGCCACCACGTTGATGGCGGCCGGGTCGATGCCCTCCATGCCCCGGTCCACCAGGGCCTTGAGGCCGGGCGACCCCGGGTTCACGTCGACCAGTTCGGCCACCTGCTCGCCGGCCTCGTCGCCGAACCAGAAGCGGTTCAGCCACGGCACCCGCTGCACCTCGCCGCGGGCGATGCCGTCGAGCTCGTCTTCCATGCGGGCGGTGAACTCGTAGTCGACCAGGTCGGTGAAGTTCTGCTCCATCAGGTTGATCACCGCGAACGCCGTCCACGTGGGAACGAGGGCCGAGCCCTTCTTCCACACGTAGCCACGGTCCTGGATGGTCTGCATGATCGAGGCGTAGGTGGAGGGCCGGCCGATGCCCAGCTCCTCGAGCCGCTTCACCAGCGACGCCTCGGTGTAGCGGGCGGGGGGCGAGGTGGTGTGGCCCTTGGCCTCCAGCGCCGGCTTCGGCAGGGCGTCTCCCACCGCCAGGACGGGGAGGAGCGTCTCGCGGTCGTCGAGGGCGGCGTCGGGATCGTCGGAGCCCTCCACGTAGGCCCGCAGGTACCCGGGGAAGGTGATGGACCGGCCCGACGCGGCGAACTCGGTGTCCCGTCCGTCGGCGGCGGTGGCGCCGATGCGCACCGACACCGACTGGCCCCGGGCGTCGACCATCTGGGAGGCGACGGTGCGCTTCCAGATCAACTCGTAGAGGCGCAGCTCGTCGCCCCGCAGCTCACCGGCCAGCGAGTCGGGGGTGCGGAACGAGTCGCCCGCCGGGCGGATGGCCTCGTGGGCCTCCTGGGCGTTCTTCACCTTGCGGTCGTAGGTGCGGGGCACCTCGGGCACGTAGTCGGGGCCGTAGAGCTGGCGGGCCTGGGCCCGGGCCGCCTTGAGGGCGGTCTCCGACAGCGTGGTGCTGTCGGTTCGCATGTAGGTGATGTAGCCGTTCTGGTACAGGTTCTGCGCCACCCGCATCACCTGGGCGGCGCTCATGCGCAGCTTGCGGCCGCCCTCCTGTTGCAGGGTGGACGTCATGAACGGCGGCTTGGGCTTGGAGCTGAACGGCTTCTCCTCCACCGACCGCACCGAGAAGGCCGAACCGGCCAGGGCGTCGACCAGGCCGGTGGCGGTGGCCTCGTCGACCACCAGCACGTCTCGGGTGAGCACGCCGGTGTCGTCGAAGTCCTTGCCGGTGGCCAGGCGCCGACCGTCGATGGCCACGAGGGTGGCCGGGACCTCGGGCGAGGTGGGGAAGGCGGCGGCCACGTCCCAGTAGTCGGCGGAGTGGAAGGCGATGCGCTCGCGCTCACGCTGGACCACCAGGCGCACGGCCGGGGTCTGCACCCGCCCGGCCGACAGCCCCCGGTTCACCTTGCGCCACAGCACCTCGGACACCGGGTAGCCGTAGAGCCGGTCCAGGATGCGCCGGGTCTCCTGGGCGTCGACCAGGCCCTCGTCGATGTCGCGCCAGTTCTCCACCGCGTGCTCGATGGCCGCCGGCGTGATCTCGTGGAAGACCATGCGCTTCACCGGCACCTTGGGCTGGAGCACCTGGAGCAGGTGCCAGCTGATGGCCTCTCCCTCGCGATCCTCATCGGTTGCGAGGTAGAGCTCGTCGGCTTCCTTGAGCGCCGCCTTCAGTTGGCGGATGACGTCCTTCTTGGTGGCGTGCACCTCGTAGGTGGGTGCGAAGTCGTGCTCGGTGTCCACGTTGAGCCCGCTGGCGGGCAGGTCACGGATGTGGCCGACCGACGACTGGACGTTGAAGTCGTCGCCGAGGAAGCCCGCGATGGTGCGGGCTTTGGCGGGTGACTCGACGATGACCAGAGGCTTCGGCACGCGGTGTAGAGAAAGCGATGGCAACCGCTCCTGTCAACACGCCCACCCCGGAGCGACCCGCCAACCGCCCGCGGGCCGAAGGCCAGGCGGGCCACCGGCACCGCACCCAGTCGAGCCGAGGAGGACGATCATCGCCGCGTCCCGGTAGCTCACCGATGCCTCGATGCTCCACTGAAATCGGTCGACGAGATCCTCGCCACAGGCCTGGGCGGCTGGCCTCCGAATCTGGTCTGTGGTCTGTTAGTAGTGACCACCGACCATCCGGGGGTACGATGCCAACGTGGCCCGGACGTCCAAAGCGAGTCTCAACGCTCAGGGAGGATCTGCGTTCACACGCGCGCTCACCTCGCTCGGCCACCACGTCGTCGACGCACCGAAGGGCACCGCCGGCGACCTGGTGGTCACCGTGGACGGGATCGAGGTCGTGGTCGACATCGAGGCGGCATCCGTGGTCAACCCTGCGACCGTCGAGCGACTGCTGGCCGCCGCAGCCGGGCACGAGACCACCCGTACTCATGTCGTGGTGGGCGACCTGATCACCGGACCGGCGCGGGAGGCGTTGCGAGACAAAGGGTGGGGTTGGCTCGATCGCCGCGGCCACGTCGTCCTGCGGGCGAAGGGGGTGCACATCGATGCCGACATCTCCACGGACCAGCGCCAGACCGCCGGGCCACCGCCCAAGCCGATCTCCGGCACGGCCGCAGTCTCCTGGGCCGTCGCTCTGCTCATGTCACCGGAGAACCCTCCGTCCATGCGCGAGATCGCCCGGCGGGTGTCCCTGTCGCACTCGGCGATCGTCACCGCGTCGAAGCGCCTCAGGGATGCCTCTCTGGTCCGCTCCGACGGACGGCCCCTCATCCCGGAGCTCTTCTGGGCCCTCGCCGACGCCTGGCATCCGACGCCGGTCGGACTCGTCGAGATGCCTCCGAGGGACGGCACGAGCACCTATACCGCCCTCGGCGTCAACCTCCTCGACTCCGGTCCGGGCTGGGCCGTGGCCGGGACCGTGGGCGCGGCCGCCTGGGGGGCACCGCTGGCCATCGGCACCACCTACCCACCGGACTTCTACGTCCCCTCAGCGGCGGCGCTGCGCCAGGCCACCCTGCGCCTCGGTGAGGCGTCTCGGTTCGAGGAGCGAGCCTGCACCGTGGCAATGGCACCAACGCCACTGCTGTGCGCCGAGCGCTACGACCGCGACCGCAACGCTTGGGGTGGGTGGAAGTTCGCGCACGGCATCTTCGCCGCGCTCGACCTCGCACAGGATCGAGCACGTGGTGCGGAGGTCCTCACCGGTTGGGATCCGCAGGACTTCACCCGTGTCTGGTGAGCGGATCGTCCTCACCGATGACACCGACGGGACCACCGCCCGCCTCGTCCACGTCACCGCCCGACTCGCCGGGGTGGGTCTCGGCCCCCACGCGCTGATCGGTGGGCTGGCCGTGATGTGCCGGCTCGCGGCGGTGCACCGGGCAACCCAAGACGTCGACACCGTCACCGAGACGCGTCGGACCTCTACGACCTCTATCGGCTCGTCCTCGCCCACGACCGGCGCGGCGAGATCGCCGAGAAGGCCGATGGCGTTCAGGCCTCAGTATCTCAGCCGGGGACCGAACTACTCGGGCGCTTACCCTCCCCGGTCCACCGCTGGGCGATGGGCTCCCGGCGACCGATCCGCGTCACCCGCCTCGTCGCTCGCCGAAGTGACGGGACGGCCCGGTCGTCAGCGGGCAAGCGAGCTCAGCAGGACGGTCATGAACAGACTGACCATGGCGATGGCGGCGATCAGGCGGAGATTCGCCGCCACCCCCGACGAGCGGGTGACGGCCAGAGTCGGGGGCGGGAAGGCGCCACCCGCCGCCATCGCCGTGGCGAGCTCGTCGTCCCAGGCCACCGGCACCCAGAGGCGCCGGTCGCCGATCACGATCTCGTGCGACAGCGCGAGCAGTTGCGCCGGGCGCTCGACGATGGAGCCGAGCGGGTGGGTGGACAGCAGCCGCCCCGGGTCGCAGATCCGCCACGGCCGGGCCCGGAATACGTGGATCGCCCGGTCGGTGACGGCCACCACCCGGTAGCGCATCGCCAACCGGGCGGCCGGCCCTTCGGCGCCGGAGAACGCCACCACGTGCCGCTCACCCGACGGAAGGTGCGGGCTCACCCGCCTCGCAATGGTGTCGGCGTCCATCCCGTTCCATCGGCGGTCCCGCCGTCGTCTTTACGGTCGACGAGGTGTCTCGAACGTGGCCACCTGCTGGTTGCTCCTACCTTGTTGCGGCGGCGACCCGACGAGCGACCGCCGCGCAACGCTGGGCGCGTTCGACGGCTTTCGCCGCGACCGACGGGGCGATGTCGTCGGGCTCGTACTCGGCCCTGGTCTTGAGCGGAAGGAGCCGTCGCAGGTCGCGCTCGACCGCGGCGCCGTCGGGGCCGGCCTGCCGAAGTAGCACGAGTACCTGGTCGTGGTCCTCGCCTGCGGCCCGCTGGCCAAGCCGCGCGCCGCAGACGGTGTCGGCGGCGTTGATTCCAGCGTGGATGGCGAGGCTCGTCGCCGCGATGTTTCGCCCGGCCGCCAAATCGGAGACGGCAGCCTCTGCGAACTCCTCTGCCTTCGCGGCGTATCCACGAACCTGCGCCACCGACACCGGCCGGGTGCGACTCGGCTTAGGCACGGGCCACCGACCGCAGCTGATCGAGGCCGGTCCCGTACACGACTCGGCCGTCGCGTCGGATGTCGGCCCACACCTGGGCCCGGCCCCCGAGCTTCGTGGCTGCCTCGCCTGCGCTCACCTCGAGCACCTCGACCCGATTGCCCGTGAGCCGTCGCACCTCTCGCCGCCAGGCCTCGATCGAGTCGGTCCATGCGTCGTCCTCATCGTCGATACCTGAGGGGCGAACGACGACGACGTCGATGTCGCTGTGGACGTCGGCTTCCCGTCGGGCGAACGACCCGAAGACGATCACGCTCACGGGAGGCCGGAGGAGCGCCCCGGCGAGACGACCGATCTCGTCGAGCACGGTGTCGGTTGAGCGGGCGAGCTCGAGCAGCGCCCGGGAGGCGACGTGCTCGGGCACGAACCGGAACAGTGATGCCGGCGGCACCTCCCGCCGTTCGAGGACGCCGAGGTCGACCAGATCGGGTAGGAGCCGGGATGCCTGGGCCTGGCTGACGCCGGCGAGTTGGGCGATGGTCCGCAGGTTCAGCTCAGCAGTGGTCTCGGCCAGGACTGCGAGCATCCGCCCCTGGGCCCCTGGCACGATGGCCTCGATCGGTCGCACGAAGTCCACGCCGACACTGTACACGTATAACTAGCAGATATGGAAGGAATCTTCCATCTGTGATGGCATGAGGTGCGATCGGCCTCCGGCGCTCCGATCCAGGTACCGGCAAACATTGCCCGACCGGAGCGCCCGGTCGTCAGTGGGGACGGGGGCTCGCCATGACGGCACCGATCAGGGCAAGGATCACTGCGGCGGCGAGCAGGAGGAGGTGCATCCCCACGGCAGACGATCGGTCGACGACCGGACGACTGCTGGGGCGCACCCACCGGCGGGTAGTTCTCCCCATTTCGAGATTCCGACTCCGATGGTCTCCTACATGCAGCCGGACCGGCCGGCACCACACACAAAGGAGACCCGAAGATGTTTCAGACCGCTCAGGACCTTCGCCCCGCCCACTTCATCCTGGTGAAGACACTGCTTGTCGCCACCTTCGCCGTCCTCGTATCCCTCGGCAGCATGGTGCCCGCTCGTCAGGCCAGCGCCACGGCCTGGAATCCCAAAGTATCGCTCCAGGGTCGGGCATTGGTGTGCAACTCCAAAGCCACATGGGTGTGGGTTGAGGCGTCGAACGGCGAACGCGGATGGGCAACACAGCCCGGCGGGAATTACCGGTTCGACTTCAAGCGGGTGCCGACTGGAGGCATGACCGTCACGGTCAGGTTGGGCAACAGTGCATGCGACAGGTCATCGACCTTCGGCCTCAACCGCCCCACGTTCGGGACCAGCGCCACGAGGAACGTCAACGTCCTCCTTTGACCTTGCCTCCCTGTTCCACCGGCGCCGAATCGGCTGGCCCTCAAGCGGGCTGGCCGACTCGCCGCGCACATCAGCACTCACGTCGGGCCCTCTGGGGTCAGGAGCGGACGAGGCGTTCAATGGCTCTGGTGGCTTCGGCGACCTTGGCTCGGGCGGCGGCTTCGTCGCCTTCCTGGGCGGCGTGGAGTACGCAGTGGTTGACGTGCTCCTCGAGGAGGCCGATGCCCACGCTCTGGAGGGCCTTGGTGACCGCGGAGATCTGGGTGAGGACGTCGATGCAGTAGGTGTCCTCGTCGACCATGCGCTGGATGCCCCGCACCTGGCCCTCGATGCGGCGCAGCCGCTTGAGGTAGTCGTCCTTCTCCATGGTGTAGCCACGGCTCATCGCTCGTCGCCCTCCTGTGTCGTGGAACGGAACCGGCGGAGCCGGAGGCTGTTGCTCACCACGAACACGCTGGAGAACGCCATGGCGGCTCCGGCGATCATCGGGTTGAGGAGACCGGCGGCCGCCAGGGGGATGGCGGCCACGTTGTAGGCGAAGGCCCAGAACAGGTTGCCCTTGATGGTGGCCAGCGTGCGGCGGGACAACCGGATGGCGTCGACCGCGGCCTGGAGGTCGCCTCGCACCAGGGTGAGGTCCGACGCCTCGATCGCCACGTCGGTGCCGGTGCCCATGGCCAGACCCAGATCGGCGGTGGCCAGGGCGGCGGCGTCGTTGACCCCGTCGCCCACCATGGCGACCACCCGCCCCTCTTCCTGGAGACGACGGACCTCGCGCACCTTGTCCTCGGGCAGCACCTCGGCGATCACGTCGCCGGGGTCGATGCCGACCTCGGCCGCCACGGCCTCGGCGGCCGCCCGGTTGTCGCCGGTGAGCAGCACCGGGCGCAGACCCAGTGCCCGCAGGCCGGCCACGGCCCGCCGGGAGGTGGGCTTCACCGTGTCGGCGACCACCAGGGCGCCTCGAACCTGGCCGCCCCACCCCACGAACACCACGGTGCGACCGAGCGCCAGGGCGTCGTCGGAAGCCGACCGCAGGTCGGTCGGCAGCGCGTCCAGCCCCAGCCGATCGAGCACGAAGCGCTCCCGGCCGGCGACCACGTCGTGGCCCTCGACCGAGCCGGTGACCCCGAGGCCCTGGTGGCTGGCGAAGTCGGTGACGGCCGGGACCGGCAGCTGGGCAGACCGAGCGCCGGCCGCGATTGCCGCGGCAATCGGGTGCTCGGAGGCGTCCTCGATGGCGCCCGCCACCCGGAGCACCTCGTCGGCATCGACTTCTTCACCGTCGAGGTCCCGGGCGGCGGTGACCGACACCAGCGCCATGCGGCCGGTGGTGACGGTGCCGGTCTTGTCGAGCACCACGGTGTCGACGGTGCGGGTGGACTCCAGAACCTCCGGCCCCTTGATCAGCACGCCCAGCTGGGCGCCCCGACCGGTGCCCACCATCAACGCGGTGGGCGTGGCCAGACCGAGCGCGCACGGGCAGGCGATGATCAGCACGGCGACGGCGGCGGTGAACGCCTCGGTGGCGGGCGCCCCGGTGCCCAGCCAGAACCCCAGGGTGCCCACGGCCAGGGCGATGACCACCGGCACGAAGACGGCCGACACCCGGTCGGCCAGCCGTTGCACCTGGGCCTTGCCGGTCTGGGCGTCGTTCACCATGCGGGCGATGCGGGCCAGCGCCGTGTCTGCCCCCACCCGGGTGGCCTCGACCACGAGCCGCCCCCCGGCGTTGACCGTGGCCCCGACCACGTGGTCCCCGACCCCGACCTCGACCGGCACCGGCTCGCCGGTGAGCAGCGAGGTGTCCAACGCCGAACTGCCCTCGACCACGGTGCCGTCGGTGGCGACCTTCTCGCCGGGGCGGACCACGAAGCGGTCGCCCACCGCGAGCTGGTCCACTGGCACCCGCTCCTCGCGACCGTCGCGCAGCACGGCCACGTCCTTGGCCCCGAGCTCCAGCAGGGCCCGGAGCGCAGCACCGGAGCGGCGCTTGGCCCGGGCCTCGAACCAGCGCCCGCTGAGGATCAACACGATCACCACCGAGGCGACCTCGAGGTAGATCTCGTGGGCTCCGCTCCCCCGGCTGGGCACCAGGTCGAACGACATGCGCATGCCGTCGTCGCCGGCGGCGGTGAAGAGGAGGGCGTAGAGCGACCAGCCGAAGGCGGCCAGCGTGCCCACCGAGATGAGGGTGTCCATGGTGGCGGCGCCGTGGCGCAGGTTGACCCACGCAGCACGGTGGAACGGCCACCCACCCCACACAACCACGGGGGCGGCCAGGGCGAGGGAGATCCACTGCCAGTGGTCGAACTGGAGCGGGGGCACCATCGCCAGGATGAAGACCGGAAGCGTCAGCGCGGCCGACACCAGCACCCGCTGGCGCAGGTCTCGGTCGTCGAGCTCGGCGTGGTGGGCCGGGCCGGCCGCGCCGTGGCCGTCGTGCCCACCGCCGTGGTCGTCGCCGTGGTCACCATGGGCGGTGTGGGGCGCAGGAGCCGGGGGTGGGATCACCTCGTAGCCGCAGGCCTCCACCTCCTTGGTGAGGTCGCCCACGGTGATGCCCGCCGGGGCGACCACGCGGGCCAGCTCGGTGGCGTAGTTCACCGACGCCTCGACACCGTCGAGCTTGTTCAGGCGCCGTTCGATGCGGGCCGCGCACGACGCGCAGGTCATGCCCCCGATCTGCAGGTCGACGGACCGGGTCGCGGTGTCGTGGGCGATGTCGTGGGCGATGTCCTCGGCCGCGGCGTGGCCGGACGGGGGGTCGGGGGGCGGGGGCGGGCGGGCGTTCACGATCCACCGCCGTGCTGGTCCGCCTCGGGCTCGTCGTGGGACGCGGGCGCCGGGGCGCCCGCCGGGTGCTCGGTGTGGACCGGGTCTCGGTCGCCGTCGGACGATCCGACGGGGCCGACGGCCCGGCCCAGGCCGAAGGCGGCACCGAACACGACGGTCAACCCCACCAGGAAGGTGGCGATGCGTGCGGAGGGAGCCATGTCGGATCAGTCCTCGGGCGGGGCCAGCTCGTAGCCGGCCTCGTCGACGGCGGCCCGGACCAGTTCCCGGTCCAGGGGCGCATCGCTGCTGACGGCCACGGTTCCGGCGCCGAGGTCCACGTGGACGGCGGTCACACCGGCGACCTTGGTCACCTCCTCGGTGACGGCGTTGACGCAGTGCTGGCACGACATCCCGCTGACGGCGTAGGTGGCGGTGGTGGGCATCGGGTGCCTCCCTCGGATCAGGGGTGGTCGGGACACCTTCACCATATACCCCCCTGGGGTACCTGGCAACCCCGGCCGCCCGAGACGACGCGGCTGCTTCGACCCGGCCGGGCCCAGGCTGCGTAAGGCGGCGGGCGGCGATGGGGCTCGCCACAACCGCCCACCCCCGGGCTGATGGCTCCTACCAGGTCGAGACGCACGCACCGCCACCTCGGTGGGCGGCCATGGCGTCCCCGAGCCCGACCGAGGTAGCCGTGCCCCCCACCCCACCAACGCCAGCCCACCCCTACCGGCCGG
Source organism: Acidimicrobiales bacterium (assembly GCA_036724365.1). Lineage (GTDB taxonomy): Bacteria > Actinomycetota > Acidimicrobiia > Acidimicrobiales > Iamiaceae > Aquihabitans. The sequence continues at coordinate 10,715 of DAIMFV010000023.1, forward strand.
ACGCGCAGGTGCCCCGGGGCCCGCTGCGGCGCGCCGTCCGCTGGGTGTTGCTGGGCGCGGCGTCGGGCGTGCTGGCCGGCCTGGCGTCGGCCGCGTTCCTCGAAGCGCTGGACGCGGTGACCCGGCTGCGCCTGGACCACCCGGCCCTGGTGTGGTTCCTGCCGCTGGCCGGCCTGGCCGTGGGCGGTGCCTACCACCTGTTCGGGGGCCGGGCGGGTGAGGGCAGCGGCCTGCTCATCGACGAGATCCACGAGCCCACGGCCTGGGTGCCGAGGCGCATGGCGCCCATGGTCGGGCTCGGCACCCTGGTCTCCCACCTGTTCGGGGCCTCGGTCGGCCGCGAGGGCACGGCCCTGCAGATGTCGGGTTCGCTCAGCGACCTGTTGGGTCGCACCGTCCGCCTGGAGCCGGCCGAGCGGCGGGTGCTGCTGGTGACGTCGTTGGCGGCCGGCTTCGGGGCCATGTTCGGCGTGCCCCTCGCCGGGGCCGTGTTCGCCCTGGAGGTGCAGGCCGTCCGCCCCACCCGGGGTGAGCGGCTGCGCCGAGCGACGCAGGTGGCCGGAGCGACCGGCCTCGACCGGTGGCGCCGGGTCCTGACCCCCGCATCACCTCGGGGCCTGATCGCCCGGTGGCGGGCGCTGGGCCACCTGGCCCTGCCCGCACTGACGGCCGCGGTCATCGGCCACCTGGTGGTGGAGGTGGTCCTTCCCGACGCCCACGAGCCCCAGCCGGTGCTGCACGCCGCGCTGGGCGTGGGCGTGCTGGGCCGCGTGGCGCTGGTGGGGGCGGCGGCCGGCCTGCTCGCCGTGGCGTTCGTGGTGGCCACGGACGCGGTCGGTCACCTCAGCCGACGGTTGGTGGGCTGGGACCCGGCCCGACCGGTGCTCGGTGGCCTGGTGGTCCTGGCCGGCGTGGCCCTGGTGGGCCGTGAGCACCTGGGCCTGTCGCTGGACCTGGCGCACCAGGCGCTCCTGGGCCACGACACCGACGTGTCCACCCCTGTCCTCAAGCTGGCGTTCACCGCCGTGAGCCTGGGCTCGGGGTTCGTGGGCGGCGAGGTGACCCCCCTGTTCGTCATCGGGGCCACGGCCGGCAGCGCCCTCGCCGCCACGCTGGGCCTGGATCCGGCCCTGGCCGCCGCTGTGGGCTACGTGGCCGTGTTCGCCGGGGCCGCCAAGGTGCCGCTGGCGTGCACCGTGTTGGCGGTGGAGGTGTTCGGGTGGGGCGCGCTGGTGCCGGCGGCGGTGGCCTGCGCGGTGGCCTACCTGTGCTCGGGCCACCGTGGCATCTACCCCACCCAGCGGGTGGTCACCGCCGGTGGCGTGGTCCGCCGCCGCGAGCTCTGATCCACCGACCGGTGGGCGGGCGTACGGACGGGGGCGGCCCTGAGCAGCCCCGGGCGGGGCTGCTCAGGGCCGGGGCCGCCGCCTAGGGCAGAGCGAGCCGGACGATCTTGCGGACCACCGAGCCGAACTGCTTCACCAGGCCACCGGAGTTGTAGGGCAGGCCGTAGCGCTCGCAGATCTCCCGGCCCTCGACCGACAGCTCGGCGTAGCGGTGGGCCGGCAGGTCGGGGAAGAGGTGGTGCTCGATCTGGTAGCTGAGGTTGCCGGTGAGCACGTCGAACACCTGGCTGCCCTCGAGGTTGGCCGAGCCCAGGAGCTGGCGCAGGTACCAACCGCCCCGGGTCTCGTTGGCGGCCTCTTCCTCGGTGAAGGTGGCGACGCCGTCGGGGAAGTGGCCGCAGAAGATGATGGTGAACGCCCACACGTTGCGCACCAGGTTGGCGGTGAGGTTGGCGCCGAAGGTGAACGGCGCCGATGGGCCGGTGAGGAGTGGGAACAGGACGTAGTCCTTGAGCGACTGGTTGCCCAGCTTGCGGCCCACCTCACGGAGCTGGTCGAGCAGCTCGTTGCGGTCCTTGGTGCCCTGGGCCAGCTTCTCGATCTCCACCCCGTGGAGCATCACGCCGTACTGGAACAGCACCGCCAGCGCCGCCGCGTAGATCGGGTTGCCCAGGTGGTGGGGCCGCCACGGCTGCTCGGGGGTGACCCGGATGATGGCGTAGCCGACGTCGCGGTCCTTGCCCAGGATGTTGGTGAAGGTGTGGTGCTCGTAGTTGTGGGTGTGGCGCCACTGCTCGGCGGGGCAGGCGGTGTCCCACTCGAAGTCGTTGCCGCGCAGCTCGGGATCGTCGAGGAAGTCGTACTGGCCGTGCATCACGTTGTGGCCGACCTCCATGTTGTCGAGGATCTTCGACAGCGAGAGGGCGACGGTGCCGGCCAGCCAGGCGGGGGGCAGGAAGCCGGCGAACAGCAGGGCCCGGCCGGCCAGTTCGAGTCGACGCTGGGCGCCGACCATGCCGTCGATGTAGTCACGGTCGCGCTGGCCCAGGTCGGCCACGGTCCGGCGCCGGAGGTCGTCGAGCTCACGGCCGAGGGCCTCGACCTGCTCGGGGGTGAGGTGGGCCGCGGACCGGAACCGGCCCAGGTCGACCACCGGAGCGATGGTGCGCTCGTCGTCGGTCGTGGGGTCGGTCGCCGGGGCCGTGGTGGGCTCGGTGATGGTGGCGGTGGCAGGGGTCATCGGTGCTCCTGGGAAGGCGTGTGGTTCGAAGGCGGGGGATGGAAGGCGGGGGCAGTTCGGGCCGGGCCGGACGGCGGCATCACAGGTCGAGGGTCACCGGACCCTCGGCCACCGACACGCACAGGCGGATCGGAGCGGGGCCCTCGACCAGCTCACCCGTGCGGGTGTCGCAGACCGACCCGCGCACCAGCGCCGTGGTGCAGGTGGCGCACACCCCGCGACGGCAGCGGTTCTTGGGGGTGAGGCCAGCGGCCTCGACGGACTCCAGCAGCGTGCCCGCGGCCGGCGCCCCGCCCCCGGAACGGGCGAAGGTGATGCCCGGTCGGGTCTCCGCCACCAGGTCGATGTCAACGCTGGACGGCGCACCCGCGGATCCCGGCTCCACCACCCGGTCGGCTGTGCCGGGGCTGGCGTGGCGGGACGCGGGGGCCAGACGACGCCGGTAGGCGTTGGCCCCGTGGGGGGTGAACAGCCGATCGGCCAGATCCGTCAGCAGGTCCGTCATGCCAGTGCTCCTCGAACTCAGTGAACAGTTGTTCACTGAACCATAGAGATGCCCGCACCTGTCGGCAAGAGAAACCGGTCACAGCGATGATGTGGGACCCATCAGCGATCTGGGGATCAGGTGAACGAGCGTCTACGCTCGACCCATGTCACCGCCGGAGCGACCCCCGTCCGGCTCGTCGCGCGGCCGCAGCCGGCCCCGGACCCCCGATCGCACACCCGACCGAACGTCCGACCGGGCGGCGGGCAGCCGCCACGTCGACAAGGCCCGCACCCGTCGGGCCCTCCTCGACGGCGCCCTCGACCTCCTGGCCGATCGCAGCCTGGACAACGTGGGCATCCGGGAGGTCACCCGGTCGGCCGGGGTCACCCCCGCCGCCTTCTACCGGCACTTCGACCGCGTCGACGACCTCGGGGTGGTCCTGGTGGCCGAGGCCTTCGCCACCCTGCGCCAACTCATGCGAGATGCCCGCGACGACGTGGTGGCCGCCGACGACATCGCCCAGCGCTCGGTGGGCGCCCTCGTCCGCCACATCCACGACCACCGGCTCCACTACCGGTTCCTGGTGCGGGAGCAGTACAGCGCCCTGCCCGACGTGCGGGTGGCGATCCGCACCGAGATCCGCCTGTTCTCCACCGAGCTGGCCACCGACCTGGCCCGGCTGCCGGTGGTGAACGACTGGCCGGTGCGAGACCTGGTGATGCTGGCCGACCTGATCGTGGACCTCATGGTGCGCACCGCCCAGCGCATCCTCGAGGCCATCGACGAGGCGCCCGAGCGCGAGCCGGTGCTGATCGACGAGACCGTCCGCCAGCTCCGCTACCTCACCCTGGCCGCCACCGTGTGGCGGCCCCGACGGAGCTGACCCCGCCGCCGGCAGCCCTCTCGAGCCGACGGGCCCGAGCCCACCGAACCGAACCAACCAACCGAACCGACCGGCCGCCCCGTCGAAGCGGCGGACCGGCGGACCGGACGAACCGGACGAACCGGGTCAGGCGGAGACGGGCTCCAGGTGGAAGACGCGGAGGTTGCGGCCGCTCACCCGCACGTAGTCGTCGAAGGCCGGCCACACGGCCACGAGGTCGGGCCACACCTCGGCCTTCTCGACGTCGTCGAGGAGCCGGGCCCGGACCTCGGTGGTGGTGCGCTTGAAGTCGACGGTGGCGGTGGGCTCGGCGAGGAGGTTGCCGGTCCACGCCGGGTGGCTCTCCTTGCCGAAGTTCGACCCCACCACGAACCAGCCACCCTCGGCCAGCGGCACGCACGCCAGGGGCGACTCCCGGGGCAGGCCGGACTTCCGGCCCGTGGTGGTGAGCACCATGCTCGGCACGATCGCCCCGCTCATCGACACCCGGCCGCGGGTGAGGCGGTGCAGGAACCGGTCCAGCGGCGGCACCACCTTGGGGCCGACCTTGCGGAAGGCCGGGCTGGTGGCCATCTTCCGCATGGCTCGGCTCAGGTGGCTGGTGGGCGCGAACGTGGGCATCGCCGCAGCGTACCCACCGCTCCGGATGCCCGGCAGGGCCGGCCGGGCCGGGACGCCCCGACCCCGGCGATCAGACGGCGCAGCCCTCGGGGCCGCAGACGTCGAGCTCGGGACCACCGGCCTGGACGGTCGGATCGGTGGCGTCCTCGGCGACCGACGGGCCCAGGTGGCGGTCGGCCCACACCGTGCGCAGCACCCGCAGCATGCGGTCGGGAGCCTGGGCCCCGGGGAGGCCGAGATCGTCGTCGAACAGGAAGAACGGCACGCCGGTGATCCCCCGCCGGTGCGCCTCGTCGAGGTCGGCCCGCACGTCGTCGGCATGGTGCTCGCCGGCCACCACCCGGTCGACCTCGTCGGCCGGCAACCCCACCTCGGTGCCGAGGCGCCGCAGGGTGTCGGTGTCGCCCACCACCTCGCCGTCGGTGAAGTAGGCCCGGAACAGCCGGTCCTCGAGCGCGGGTCGCAGCTGGTGGCGGTCAGCCAGGTGCAACAGGCGGTGGGCGTCGAACGTGTTCCCCCGGGCCGTGAGGTCGAAGCGGAAGTCGATGCCGCGTTCGGCCCCGAGGGCGACCAGCCGCTGCTGGGACCGGGCCACCTGCTCCTCGCTGGTGCCGTACTTGCGGGCCAGCCGGGTCACGAGCGGCACGTCGTCGCGCACCGGTGCGGTGGGGTCGAGCTGGTACGAGCGCAGCACCACGTCGACGCGGTCGGCGTGCTCGAACTCGTCCAGGGCCCGGTGCAGGTAGGTGAGCCCGAGGTGGCACCACGGGCAGACCACGTCGGACCACACGTCGATGCGAAGGCGGCCGGGCGCGGAGGAGGCAGCGGGCACAGGGGACGGCTCGGGAGTCACGACGGTCTCAACCGGTCCGTTGTTCCTGCTGTTCCCTGCCGTCCTGCCGTCCTGCAGACCTCAGGTCCGTGGGAGCCACACCGATGGCCTGCGGCGTCGTCGTTCGGCGGTGGCGACGGTCGCGCTCGACGGAGGTGCGGATCGATCAGGCCCGGCGGACGAACTCAGCCTTGATGAGGATGCCCCGGCCGTCGACCTTGCCGTCGATGGGGTGGTCACCCGCGACCAGGCGGATGGATTTGACCTTCGTCCCCGACTTCACCCCACCGGTCTTGCCGTTGAGCTTGAGGTCCTTGATCACGATCACGTCGTCGCCCGCGGCGAGCAGGTTGCCGTTGGCGTCCCGCACGTCATCGACGGTGTCGCTGAGCTCGGCCAGCCACTCGTGCCCGCAGGTGGCGCACTCGAAACCATCCTCGGTGCTGAGGGGCTCGGGCATGGTGCAGATCGGGCAGGTGACGGCGTCGCTCATCGAACGTGCTTAGCGCGCCACCCGCCGTCGAGGTCAAGTTGCCCGGGGTCCGCGACGACAGGCGGGCGACGACGTGGCCGACCACGACCAGCTCGAACACTTGGCCAGCAGCGAAACCCGCGCGTCAGCCGCCGACGCGGTCGTTGTACTCCTGGATGGCGATGTCGGCCTCGGCCCGGGCCTGGGAGGCCGCCTCCTCGGGGGGGACCCCCTGGCGCAGCATGCGGATCATGCCGTCACGCACGCTGTTTCGCAGGCCCTGGTACTCCCCCACCAGCGTGCCCACGTTGGCATCGCTGAGGTCGCCGGTGAGGAGCTGGTCGTAGCCGGTCCGGAACATGGGCTGCGCCTCCCACTTGGCGATCAGCTCGGGGACCTCGGTGGCCGACTTCACCGTGGGCACATAGCCGCCGGCCACCGCCATCGACGCCTGTTGGGCGGGCTCGTTCAGGTACGTGGCGAACCGCCAGGCCGCCGCCCGCTCGGCCAGGCTGGACGACCGGGGGAACCACAGGGCCCCGTCACCCACCGGTACCCCACCTCCGGTGGTGAGCGCGGGCAGCGGAGCCGTGGCCGGCTCCACGCCGGGGAAGGCACCCGAGGACAAGATGGCGTCGATCGGCCCGATGGCCGAGGACGACTCGATGGTCATGGCCGCGCCCTCGGTCTCGTTGGCCAGGGCGAGCAGGTGGTCGATGTTGGCGGGATCGGCCCCGGTGTCCAGGGCGAGGCCGTCGGCCACCATGTCGTGCCACCAGGTCCAGATGGCGAGCGACTCCTCGCTGTCGAGGTTGGCGTGCCGGGCCCGGGCCTGGCGACCGTTGCCGTTGTCGACGTACTCGCCGCCGCTCTTGGCCAGCAGGAACTCGTAGATGTACGGCGCCGGCTTGAGGGCGATGCCGTACTTGGCGCCCCCGGCCGCCACGATCGCCTCCGACACCTCCCGCACCTCGGCGAGCGTGCGGGGCGGTTGGTCGGGGTCCAGGCCGGCCTTGCGGAACGCCGCCCGGTTGAGGAACAGCACCGGGTTGGAGATGGCCCACGGCATGGCCCGCTGCACCCCGCCCGACTCGTAGTAGGCGAGGGCGCGGGGCAGGAAGTCGGACAGGTCCTGATCGGTGGCGTCGATGCAGGCCTGGGCGGGGATGGTGGAGCGGCTGTCGATCATCTGCTGCACCACCGTCTCCTCCATCTGCACCAGGTCGGGCAGGTCGCCGCTGGCCAGCCCGGCCTTGTACTTGGTGAAGAGGTCCTGGTAGGTGGGCTGCTGGCGGAGCACGACGCGGACGTCGTCCTGCGACTCGTTGAAGGCGTCGGTGGTGGCCGCCAGCCAGTCGAGGTTGGTGCGGACCATGGTGTGCCAGAACACGATCTCCACCGGTTCGTCGGCGGCCTCCAGCGCGGCGATACCGCAGTCAGCCGGGTCGACCGTGGTGTCGAAGGTGCCGCCCACCCGGTCGTCGGCCGTGCACCCCGCGAGCAGGACGGCCACCAGCCCGGCCACCAGGAACGCCACGACAGCGGGTCGTGCCCGGGCCGCCGACCGGCTCGACACGGGCACCCGGGTGCCCGTCATCCCTTGACCGCGCCGGCGGTGAGGCCCCGCACCAGCTGCTTCTGGAAGAGGATCAGCAGCACGAACAGCGGCAGAGCGGCCAGCACGGTGCCGGCGAAGGTCACGTTGATCTGGTCGACCTGGGTGTTGCGGAGGAACCGGAGCCCGATCTGCACCGTGCGCAGCCGCTCGTCGCGCGTCACGATCAGCGGCCACAGGTACTGGTTGAAGGCCCCGAAGAAGCTGAACAGCGCCAGCGCGGCGATGCCGGGCCGGGCCAGCGGCACCGCCACCCGCGTGAGGAACCGCCAGTGGCCCACCCCGTCGAGCTCGGCCGCGTCTCGCAGCTGCGGGGGCAGGGCGAGGAACGACTGGCGGATGAGGAAGGCCCCGAACCCCGTGGCCAGGAACGGCACCGTGAGCGCCAGGTAGGTGTCGTACCAACCCAGCTCCACGATGGTGGCCTGGTTGGTGAAGAACGTGACCTCGAAGGGCACCATCATCGTGGCCAGGAAGAACACGAACAGCGCCCGCCGGAACGGGAACTCGAGGAAGGCGAAGGCGTAGGCGGCCAGGACCGACGTGACCACCTGACCCACCACGATCACCGTGGTGACCACGAAGCTGTTCAGCAGGTACCGCCCGAGGTTCCCCTGGTTCCAGGCCGTGGAGTACGACGACCAGTCGGGGTCGGTGGGGAACAGCGTGGGCGGTCGAGACGCGATCTGTTCGGGCTGGAGCAGCGAGTTCACCACCGTGATGTAGATCGGGAACCCGATGACCAGGGCGAGCGCGGTGAGCAGCAGGTAGCGCCCCGCGAGCAGCAACCGGCGACGGGCCCGGTGCCGGTTGCGCCGGGGAGCTTCGGGCCGGGCCCCGGGGTCAGCGCGCACGGCGTCAACGCCCGCGGGGTCGGCGCTCGAGGCGTCGACCCCCGAGGGGTCTGAGCTCTCGGCGTCAGCACCCACGGGGTCACCGCTCATAGGACACCCGCCGTTCGAGCAGGCGGATCTGGATCAGGGTGAGCACCAGGGTGAGCCCGAACAGGGCGATCGACAGCACCGCGGCCTTGCCCTCGTTGTTCTGACGGAAGACGGCGTCGTACATGGCGTACACCAACACGTTGGTCTTCTTCAGCGGCCCGCCCCCGGTGAGCAGGTCGATCTGGCCGAACGCCTGCAGGGAGAGGATGCCGCCCACCACCGCCGAGAAGAACAGCGTGGGCGACAGCATGGGCAGCGTGACGTTCCACAGCCGGGACCAGGGGCCGGCGCCGTCGACCTCGGCCGCCTCGAGCAGGTCGTCGGGCACGGCCTGCAGCCCGGCCGACATGAGGATGAACGACAGTCCGAGGTTCTGCCAGACCGTCACCCCCGCCACCGCCACCAGGGCCCACTGGGGATCGTCGAGCACCGACGGTTGGCCCTCGCGCCCCAACCAGTAGGTGAGCAGCCCCACCTGGGGGTTGAGCAGCGTGAAGAAGATGACCGCGGCCACCGCGATGGAGGTGGCGACCGTGGACGAGAAGATCGTGCGGTACACGGTGATGCCACGCAGTCGCTGGTGGGCCGCCACGGCCAGCAGCAGACCCAGGGCGAGGCCGGTGGGCACGGTCATCAGCAGGAACAGCGCGGTGGTGCGCAGGCTGGCCACGAACTCCGGCGAGGTGAGGATCTGCTGGTACTGCTCGTAGGCGGCGTAGCGCTTGGGCAGGCCGGGGAACGGGGGCGTGCGGTAGAGCCCGAGCCAGATGTTCTTGGCGAACGGGTAGACCACGAAGGCGCCGAACACCACCAGCGACGGCGACACCAGCAGGTAGCCGAGCAGGGCGTCGCGCCGGCGCCTGCTGCGGAGCGTGCGAGGCCGGCGGTTCCGCCCGACCGGTGCCGGAGCGGTGGTCGGGCCGGGCACCGGGGTCGCGGCAGGCGCCGCGGGCGCGGGCACGGGCCGAGCCGGTCCCCGCTGGCCCGGTCGAACACGTGCACCCACTCGGGATCCCACGCCAGGTGGACCACCTCGTCGTCGGCGGGGACCGGCACGTCGGGATCGATCCGGGCGGTGACGGCCTGGCCGTCGGGCGTGGTGCAGACCACGTGGCGCTCGTGGCCGAGCGACTCCACCACGGTGACGGTGGCGGCGAGCGGTCCGTGCGGGTCGAGACGGAGGTGCTCGGGGCGCACCCCCACCACCACGGCCCCGTCGGTGGCCCGGGCAGCCGCCGCCGCCAGCGTGGCGGGCAGCGCCAACCGGGCCGGACCCACCTGCACCACGGGCCCGGTGGCTCCACTGCCTCCCGTGCCGTCGCTGGCGCCCGCTCCGTCGCTGTTGTCGTCGCCGTCGCTGTCGCCGCTGATGAGGTCTCCGTGGAGGAGGTTCATGGGCGGGTTGCCGATGAAGCCCGCCACGAACACGTTGGCGGGCCGGTCGTAGACCTCGGCGGGCGGGCCCACCTGTTGGAGCACCCCGGCGACCATCACGGCGATGCGGTGGCCCATGGTCATGGCCTCGACCTGATCGTGGGTCACGTACACCACGGTGGTCTCGAGGCGGCGCTGCAGGTCGATGAGCTCGGCACGCGTCTGCACCCGGAGCTTGGCGTCAAGGTTGGACAGGGGCTCGTCCATCAAGAACACCGAGGGGCGACGCACGATGGCCCGGGCCAGCGCGACCCGCTGGCGTTGTCCGCCCGAGAGCTGGGCCGGCCGACGATCGAGGAGCTCCTCGAGGCCGAGCACCCGGCTCGCCTCGGCCACGGCCGCGTCTCGTTCGTCCTTCGGGACCCGACGGTTGCGCAGCGGGAACTCGATGTTCCGGCGCACGGTCATGTGCGGGTAGAGCGCGTAGCTCTGGAACACCATGGCCACGTCTCGGTCGCGGGCCTGGATGTCGGTGACGTCGGTGCCGGCGATGGCCACGGTGCCCGCGTCGGGCACGTCGAGCCCGGCGATCATGCGCAGCGCGGTGGACTTGCCGCATCCCGACGGCCCGAGCAGCACGAGGAACTCCCGGTCGGCCACGTCCAGATCCAGGCGGTCCACCGCGACGACGTCACCAAAGCGCTTGGTGACGCCACGGAGGACCACCGCTCCCTCACCGGCCGATCGGCCCACGGGTACCCCCTCGCTGCGCACCCTGTCAGTCGACCGGGTCAGATGCCTGTCAGGCTAGGGCCGGAGGTCCCGACCGACCGGGGACCCTCGCCCGGCCCGGCCCCGGTCGAGGTCAGACCGGCAGCAGGTAGCCCACGCCGCGGACGGTGTCGATCTCCACCCCGAGCGGTGCGAGTCGACGGCGGAGGAGCTTCATCCGACTGTCGAGCAGGCCGCGGTCGCTGGCCCCGGTCGGCCACCCGGCCGCAGCCAGTTCGTGACGGGGCACGGCCCGGGGGGCTCGGTGGATGAGCAGGCTCAACAGCGCGGCCTCGATCGGCGGCAACGGCACGCGGCGGTTGCCCACGTGCAACACGTCGTCGCCGTCGAGCACCGGAAGCGGACCGGACGGGCGTTCCGGGCCCCGGCGGGCGAGGGCGGCGACGCGGGCGTCGAGCTCGCGGTCGTCGACCGGGAGGCGGACCCAGTCCTCGACCTGACCCCACGTGCGCGGGGGCGGGGCGTCGGGTTCGACCAGGAGGAGCCGGGGGCGGCCGGCCGCGGCCAGCTCGGAGCGGCGGGCGGCCTCGTCGGGCCAGCGGAGGAGGGTCACCGGCGGAGCGCCGGGGGCGGAGGAGGACATGGGGTCACCTTTCATCGACCGGGCATGGGCCCGGCAGGGCTGATCCATGGCCACGGGAGCAACAGGGGCACGCCGCGTCGAGGCAGGGTCGACCGGCCCGGGACGCCGAGGGGCGAGCCGGCGGGCCGGACCTGGGACGGGGCGCGCCGGCTCGGGTGGCCGGCGGTCAACCAGGTGAGGGGGGTCCCCGTTGGACGGGCGCGGCGGGGCACACGGCCCGCGGCTCGGGCTCGGCCGTGTCGGCCACGACGAGCACGAGTGGCGATGACCGGGTCACCGCCACCGCGGCCGGCTGGAGGCCGACTGCGGCGGCCAGCACCCGACGGACCCGGCTGGTGGCCGGCCGGGCCTCCGCGGGCACCCGGACTGCGTGCACCGTGGAGGGACCGACCCGGAGGCCGGGGTCGCAGACCGGGGAGCGCAGGGCGGGGAAGGTGGTGGAACCGGAGCCGGCTGGGAGGGCCCCGAGCGGCAGCGAGAAGAAGGCGACCAGGCCCACGAACACCAGGCCGAGGATCTGGGGCCAGGTCCGCACCGTCACCCGGCGCCGCACGCGGGTCACGCGGGTCACGCGGGTCATGCGGGTCAGGGGGATCATGACCCGCCGCCGGGGCCGGGTGCGGTGGTCAGGAGGAAGCCCCGCCCCCGGACCGTGTGGATCACCAGGCCCACGGGGCGGAGGCGGTCTCGCAGGCGGGCCACCCGGGTGCCGAGCGAGCTCGGGTTGACCGGCGCGCCACCACCCACCAGGGCGGCCAGTTCGTCACGGGACACGACCCGGTCGGGGGTCTCACCGAGCCGGTCGAGGATCACGGCCTCGGACGGGGGCACCACCAACCGCCGCCCGCCGTGCACGAGCAGACCGTCGACCACCACCACCTCGTGGGGCAGCAGCAGCGTCGAGCGGGGTCCGAGTGCGGCCAGCCGTTCGAGGCGGGCGTGGACGTCGCGTTCGCCGTCGGTGGTGCGGGCCCAGTCTTCGCGGTCACCCACCTCCGGGGGCAGCTCGCCGGGGTCGAGCATCCAGAGCACGGCGCGCCCGTGGGCGAGCACGTCGTCGCGGCGGCCGGCCTGGGCGGGCCAGCGCAGGATCTCGACGGTCGACGCCCACACGGGACGGCGCACGCCCGGGTCGACGGGAGCCATGGCGACCAACCTAGGGGCGGCCGGTTTCCGGTGCGCGCCGCCCGTGCTTCAGCAATCCGACAAGTTCCTGACGAGATCCTGACGACCCGTGGCTGCGGGCCGGGCCCCGATCAGGGGTTGGGCAGCATGCTGGTGCGACTGGTTGGTTCGAACGGGTGCAGGCCCAGCACGGTGACCACGGCCTCGGCCGCGGCGCCGCCCTCGGCCTCGGCCACCGCCAGCGCGGTGGGCACGTCGAGGTCGTCGGCGAGGGCCGCCACCACCCGGGTCCGCGCCTCGTCGCCACCGGGGCCGTCGATGGCCGCGGTGCGCAGGGCCGCCACCCGATCCTCGGCCGCGGCCAGGTCGGCGGCATCGAAGGTCCAGTCGTCCCACCACCGGCGGTCGCACACCAGGAGGCGGAGCGCGGCGGCGGTGTGGTCGGCCAGGAGGTCCCGCACCATCACCAGGTTGCCGATGGACTTGGCCATCTTCTGGCCCTGGTAGTGCACGGCGCCGGCCCGGATCCACGACCGGGCGAAGGGCGTGACGCCGGTGACCGCCTCGGCGTGGGCGGCCTCGAAGGCGTGGTGTGGGAACGCCAGATCGGCGCCCCCACAGTGCAGGTCGAGCCCGGGCCCGAGGGTGGTCAGCGCCATGGCCGAGCACTCCACGTGCCAACCGGGCCGGCCCGGCCCCCAGGGGCTGTCCCAGCCGGGTCCCTCGTCGTCGGAGGTGACCCGCCGCCACAGCGGGGTGTCGAGCGGGTGGTCCTTGCCGGCATCGGTCGGGTCCTCGCCCCGCTCGGACGCCAGCGCGAGGGCCTCGGCCTCGCTGAGCCCGGCCTGCTCCGCCACCCCGGGGTGGCGGGCGTACACCGTGCCGCCCCGCTCGTAGGCGTGGCCGAGGTCGAGCAGGCCCTGGGTGAGCTCGATCACCTCACCCACGTAGTTGTGGGCCTGGGGCTCGAAGGTGGGGGTGGACACCCCCAGACGGGCCATGTCGTCCTCGAACTGGTAGGTCTGGCGGGTGGCCAGCGTGCGCCACGGCGTGCCGGTCTCCCGGGCCCGGGTGAGCAGGCTGTCGTCGACATCGGTGATGTTGCGGGTGACCTGCACCTCGTGGCCGGCGAGGCGCAGGAAGCGCACGGCCACATCGCTCCACACGAACGTGGCGGCGTGGCCCACGTGGGTGGCGTCGTAGGGCGTGATGCCGCAGATGTAGACGCGGGCCCGGCCCACGATCGCGAGGTCCTGGCCACCGAGTCGGATCAGCATCCCCGCAGCCTACGGACCGCCCCGCCGTTCCCGTGACGCCCGACGCCGCGCTCGACCCACCGCGGGGTCCAGCCCGCCGCCGGGCCCGATCGCCGGCCACCCCGTACGCTGGGCCACTCGCCGGATCGGTCCGGCAAGGAGGCGAGCCGATAGGCGAGCCGACCAGACAAGCACGTTGGGTGCACCGAGGCGCTAGCCGAGGTCTTAACCACCTGTACGCGACGACGGGCGGCCTATCCGCTCGAGTCCCAAAGGGGAAAGCAGAGGCAGACATGGGGCACGATCTCGTCATCCGCGGCGGCCGCGTGGTGGACGGCACGGGGGCTCCGGCCGCCACCGCGGATGTGGCGATCGACGACGGCCGCGTCACCGCCGTGGGCCGGGTGACCGAGCCCGGCCAGCGCGAGATCGACGCCGACGGCGCCCTGGTCACCCCGGGCTGGGTCGACGTCCACAGCCACTACGACGGCCAGGCCACCTGGGACGAGGAGCTGGCCCCCAGCTCCCACCACGGGGTCACCACCCTGGTCATGGGCAACTGCGGGGTGGGCTTCGCCCCCGCCCGACCCGACCGCCACGACTGGCTGATCGGGCTGATGGAGGGCGTCGAGGACATCCCCGGCACGGCCCTGGCCGAGGGGTTGACGTGGGGGTGGGAGACCTTCCCGGAGTACCTCGACGCGCTGGACCAGCGGCGCTGGACCGTCGACCTCGGCACCCAGATCGCCCACGGCGCGGTGCGCGCCTACGTGATGGGCGAGCGCGGGGCCCGCAACGAACCCGCCACCCCCGACGACATCGCCGCCATGGCCGACATCGTGCGGGAGGCCCTGCAGGCCGGCGCCCTCGGGTTCTCCACCAGCCG
>DAIMFV010000024.1:0-10091 GCA_036724365.1 Acidimicrobiales bacterium
AGGTGCGGTGCGCCGAGCGTCACCTGCCAGGGTTCCTGGAAGCCGCGAGGTGTCCGCTACGCTCGACCACGACGGCTTGACGGCCACCCTTCGGGGGGTGGCGCCATCGACGAAAGAGGCAACCAAACCATGAAGGTCTGGATCGACCAGGATCTCTGCACCGGAGACGGACTCTGCGAAGAGATCGCTCCCGATGTGTTCACCCTCCTCGACGATGGACTCGCCTACGTGAAGGAAGGGGCCAAGGTCTTCTCCGACCCGGGCGGCCCCGAGGGCCTGGCGGTCGTTCCCGCCGGTCAGGAAGAGGCCACGATCGAGTCCGCCGAGGAGTGCCCCGGCGAGTGCATCTTCATCGAGCTCTGACCTCACCCGCACCGATCTGAGCCGAACGGGACCTTCGGGTCCCGTTCGGTCGTTTTGCCCCGCCGGTCAGGACGGCAGCAGGCGCGCGTGGGTGAGGAAGCCCGTGTGCGCCACCATCCGGTGGTCGGGGCGCACCGACGTGCCGTCGATGTTCCAGCCCCGCTGCAGCACCTCGATCGTCTCGGCCAGCTCGAAGCTGCTGTCCACCAGCCGCTCGCGGAACTGCACGGCCTGGATGATCGTGGGGGTGTAGGCCAGGATGATCCCCCCCGGGTGCAGGGCCTTCTCGGCATGACCCACCACCTGCCAGGGCTCGGGCAGGTCCAGCACCACCCGGTCGAGGTTCTCCTCGTCGATGCCCTCGTAGCAGTCACGCTCCTCCACCCGGTAGCGCTCGGTGAGCTCGGTGCCGCCGAAGGCCGCCACGTTCTTCTGGGCCCGCGCCGCGAAGTCGGCCCGGAGCTCGTAGCCGGTGATCACCGCGCCGGCCCGCAGCATCGTCATGGAGAGGGCGCCCGAACCCACGCCGGACTCCAGGACGCGGGCACCGGGGAAGATGTCGGCCAGCATCAGGATCGGGCCGAGGTCCTTGGGGTAGATCACCTGGGCGCCGCGGGGCATCTTCAACACGAAGTCGCTGAGCGTGGGCCGGAAGGTGGTGAACGTGGCCCCGCGCGACGACCGGACCACCGCGCCCTCCGCCTGACCCACGATGTCGGCGTGGTGCAGGAAGCCGGAGTGGGTGTGGAACTCGCCGCCCTCCTCCAGGGTCACCAGGTAGCGGCGCTTCTTGCGGTCGATGAGGAGGATCTCCTCACCCACCCGGAAGCGTCGGTCCGGCGCGGCATCGGTCACAGCGGGATTCCTTTCGAGGTCAAGGTGACGGGCTGGGCTCCCGCCGACTTCTCGATGAGCCGGCAGAAGGCGCAGACGTCCGACGTGGTGGGGGCGCCGCACCGTTCGCAGACACCGAGCACGGCGGTGCCCTCACCCTCGGGATCACCATCGGCCGGGGCGGCGTCGGCGAAGCGGGCGGAGGCCCGGGCCAGGAAGCCGAAGTAGAAGTCGTGCTTGGAGCCGGGCGAGCGGGCCTCGATCTCGTTGAGCGACTCCTTGTAGCCGAGGTGCTTGTTGCCCACGGCCATGGGGCACTCCTCCACGATGTAGTCGATGCCCCGGAGCACGCAGTAGGCCGCCATCTCCCGTTCGCCCAGGCGCACCAGTGGCTTCACCTTTCGGGGGAACCCGGGGCGGGCCGGCAGCACGGGGAGCTGGCGGGCCAGGTACTCGGTCTGCCAGCGGAGGGTGTTGCCGAACAGCACGGCGGCTTCGTCGTCGAGGTTGTGGCCGGTGGCCACCGCGTCGTAGCCACCGTCGAGCGCGGCCTTGTCGAACAGGTGGCGCTTGGACAGCCCGCAGGCCGAGCACGGCACGCGGCGGGTGACCTTGGCCGCGGTGGGCACGTCGATGTCGTAGTCGGCGCGGAGGTCGACCTGGTGGAGGGTGAGGCCCCGTTCCTCGGCGAAGGCCCGGACCATCTGCCCGGACCGGTCGCTGTAGCCGCCGATGCCCAGCCCGATGTAGAGCCCGTGGGCCTCGTAGCCCAGCTCGACCAGGATGTCCCACAGGGCCAGGCTGTCCTTGCCGCCCGACACGGCCACCAGCACCCGGTCGCCGGGGGCCAGCATGGCGAACTCGTCGATGGCCTTGGCCGTCTGGTCCCGGCACAGCCGCAGGAAGTGGTCGATGCAGAAGTTGGCGTTGTGCCGGCGGATGTCGATGACCGCCGGCTCGCGGCACACCCGGCACTTCACGCCGCGCCCCCGGAGATGACGGGGCGGATCTCCACCTCGTCGTCGTCGGCGAGCATGGCGTCACCCGGCACCAGCGTGCCACCACGGATCACGAGCACGGACTCCCGGTTGAGGTCGAGGCGCCGGAGGAGGGCCACGATGCTCACGGGCCCGTCGACCTCGAGGGTGCGGGTGGGGTTGCGGAGGTGCCCCTTCACCGCCCCATCCTGCCCGCCTCGCCCACCAACCCCGAAACCCTCGGGCCCGCTCCGGACCCGGGTACGCCCTGTCGGGTGGCTCAGCGCCGCCGGGCGCGGGCCTTGAGGTCGGCTCGGGTGAGGATGGCCTCGCCCGACGTGCGGGACCGGCGGGCCTTGCGCCCCTTGGGTGGCCGTGCGTCCTGCACCTGGCGGGCCTTACGGGCCTTGCGGCCCTTGCGGCTCAGCTGCTGGTCGGCCGCGGGGGCCGAGACGATGGTGGCCACCCCGTTGGCGATGGTCATGCGGTCGCCGGGGCGCAGCGTCTCGCGCAGCAGGATCTCGGGTTGGCGCTGGGCCAGGCCCCGCACCTTGCGGAGGGTCCACAGGCCGGTGCCCACGTAGAACCACCCCCGGTTGCCGCCGAACACACCCCGGTTGACACCGAGGCGCTCGACGGTGCGGAGCAGCCCGCCCCCGCCGGCGAGACCGCGAGCTCTGCGTCGGGCCATCAGTAGCGCCGGACCTCGATGACCGTGGTCTTCTTGCGCCCGCGGCTGCGGCCCAGCAGGAACACGCCCAGCACCACCGCGGCCGCCACCACCGCGCCCACGGCCACGGCCGTGCTCTTGGCGGCGTCGGCCCGGTCGTCGACGTCGGAGGTGAGCTGCCGGAACTTGGCCTCGAGGTCGTCCCGGGTGATCTTCTGCGGTTCGGCCACCGTGGTGGCTCCCTTCTGGGCGGGGGTCACCGGGGGGCCTCGTCGTCCTTGAACGGCCGCTTGATGGCGGCGGCGGAGAGCCCCGCGCCGACCAGGGCGAACACGAACGCGGCGAGGTGGGGCACGTAGTCCCAGCTCCCGGTCAGATGGGCGTCGGTCTCGGTCTGCAGGCCCCGGAGGATGGCGAGCGATCCGAAGAGCAGACCGAGCGTGAGCAGGATGGCCCCGGGCAGGCCCCACATGAGGAACCTCCCGATGGACTTGAGCGGATCGACCGTCTCCTGCTTGGCGTAGCTCTTGATCAGCTCCCAGAGGTCGGTGAGGATCTCGCCGGTGCCCTTCTGCTGCGTCTGGCTCGCACCCGGTGGTGCCACGTGTCCTCCTGTTAGGACCTGAGCGGACAGGTCACCCGTCGTCGCGTCGATGTTGATCGGACCTCGGCTGGCGCCTCGGTGGAGCCACCGTGCTTGTCTGGTCGTCTCGCCTGTCGGCGCGCCTCCTGGAAGTCCGAACGGCACTTCCTATCGGGCGCCCGCCCTCGGTGCAAGGACCGTCGGGTCCTCAGCCCGGTAGGTCGGTGGTGGGCGCCAGCCCGGGAAACCGCAGCGTGAACCCGGGGGCCCCGGCCAGGCAGGCGCTCACCGCTACCTCGGGGTGGTCCTCGAACGCCCGGAGCGACGCCTCGAGGGCAGGTGCGAGCAGGCCGGCGAGGGGCACGGCCGCCAGCGCCGCGGACTGCACCACGTACGACCCCACCGGGGCCACGAGCGGCTCGCCGGGGGTGTCGTCGCAGGCCTGCTCGTACTGGCCGAGGAGGGCACCGAGGAAGTCCTGACCGCGGCGGGGGTCCTCGGCCTGGGGACCGTTGGCGATGTAGGCGAAGGTGGCGGTGCGGCCGTCGGACATGGTGACGAAGCCGGCCAGGGCGGTGACGCTGTTGAGCGAGCCGGTCTTGGCCCGCAGGCGACCCTGGGCCGGGGTGCCCAGGAAGCGGTCCCGCAGGGTGCCGCTGCGGCCGGCCACCGGCAGGCGCGAGCCGATGGCCCCGTCGACGCCGCCGGAGGTGACGAGGGCACCCACCAGGGCATCGCACGAGGTGTGGTTGGTGCGGTCCAGGCCCGAGCCGTCGGCCATCACCGTGCCGGCGGTGGGCACGCCCAGCTCCCCCGCCCGGGCCACGATGGCCGCCGTGCCGGCCGCGGTGCTGCCGCCGGTGCCCGCCTGCACCCCCAGCTCCTTGGTCAGCAGCTCGGCGGTCCCGTTGTCGCTCTCCTCGAGCATCTGGCGGACCACGTCACCCAGGGGCGCCGAATCGATGGCGGCCAGCTCGCCAGCGCCGGGCGGGGCGGGTCCGACGGCCACACCGCCGTCCTCCGCCACGCCCCGGGCGAACAGGAGGGCGTTGAGCTGTTCGGCGGCGTGGAGGGCGGGGTCGTCCACCCGTCGACGCACCGGGGCGTCGTCGGAGCCCTCGGCCGGCAGGTCCAGGCGGAAGCCGTCGTCCACGGTGAGGGCCCCGAGGGGCCCCACCTGGTTCTCCCTCTGGTAGCGCTCGGGCCAGCTCGGCACGGTGCGGAGGGCGTCGTAGCGGGTGTCGTCGGCCACGATCCGCCCGGTCACGCGCCGGACCCCGCCGGCCACCAGCGCGTCGGCCAGGGCATCGAGGAAGGTGAGCGGCTGCTCGGCCGTGCGACGCACGAAGGCGTAGGTGGCGGTGGTCAGGAGCGGGTCTCCCCCACCCACCAGCGCCACGTCGCCCGTGACCACACCGTCGACCGGGGCCGGGCCCAGCACCCGGGTGCGGAAGCGGTGGTCGGCGCCCAGCCGGTCGAGCGCCACCTGGCCCACGACCACCTTCTGCGTGGATGCCGGGACGAGGGCGCGGTCGGCCTGGTGGCGGAACACGGTGGCCCGGGCGATGTCGACGCGCAGGCAGCTCTCGGGCGGCGACAGCGCCACCACACCGTCGAGACCGGTGAGCAGGGCCGGGTCCACGGCCACCGGAAGGGCGGTGCCACCGGGCGTGGTGGTGGTCGCCGGGTCGTCGGACTGGGCCGAGGTGCCCGGGTGGGCGCTCCCGGCGCCCGCGGGGGTGGACGGTCCGAGCACCGGCTGCAGCGCGGCCAGGCCCAGCGCCAACGCGGCGAGCCCGACCCGGACGGCGAGGTCACCACGGCGGTGCATCGGACGGTGCATCGGACGGCGGGCGACGGTGGGGCTCGGGACCGGAGCCTCAGCCCCCCGGCAGGCCGCGGGCCTGGCGCCAGCGGCTGTAGGACCAGGCGTGGGCCAGGGCGGTCACGGCCCGGTTGGCCGACGGGTAGCAGAGGCGGCCGGTGGCGCGCACCGCTGCGGGGCCGGCGTTGGCGGGGTCGGTCACGGCCAGTTCGGTGGCCACCAGCACCGGCTTGCCGGTGGCGGCCGACACCTCGGCGGCGGCCGCGGCGTAGCGGGCGTCCTGGCGTTCGTGGAAGTCGACGATCCGCTCCAGGCCGTGGTCGGGGTAGAAGGGCCCGTTGCGCATGAGCCGGGCCTGGTTGGCCTGGATGCCGATGCCCAGTTGGATCACGGCATCGACGTCGGGGTGCCCGGCCACCATCTGGAGCACCTCGGGGATGGTGTCGCGGGTCTCACCGCCGGCCAGGTCCACCGGGTTGTTGCGGCTCCAGCGGGGAGGGAGCTTGGTGTCGATCTGGGCCAGCAGGTCGGCCGGCAGGGCGAGCAGTTCCAGGTCGGTGCCGGCCAGGGCGTCGGCGGCCACCACGCCCCAGCCCCCCACCGTGGTGAGCACCACCACCCGTGGCCCCTGGGGCAGGGGCTGGGTGGCGAACGTGGCGGCGGCCTCGAACGCCTCCTCCACGGTGGCGGCCCGGGTGATGCCGGCCTGGCGGGCCGCACCCTGGAACACCCGGTCGTCGGTGGCCAGCGAACCGGTGTGGCCGGCCGCGGCGCGCTGGCCGCCGGCGGTGGCCCCGCCCTTCACCAGCACCAACGGCTTGTGCTCGGTGACCGAGCGCATCCGCGCCAGGAACGCCCGTCCGTCGTCGATGCCCTCCACGTACGCCAGTCCCACGTGGGTCTCCGGGTCGGAACCGTAGAACTCCAGGTAGTCGGCCACGGTGGTGGCGGCCGCGTTGCCGGCGCTCACGGCCCGGCTGATGCCCACGCCGGTCTGTACGGCGTAGTTCTGGAACGACGACACGAAGTTGCCGGACTGGCTGGCCACCCCGATGTGGCCGACGGGCGGGTACGGCGCCACGATCTGGGCGCACAGCTTGGACGGCGGGGACACCACCCCCTGGCCGTTGGGGCCGGCGAGCAACAGGCCGAGCGACCGGGTCTGGGCCACCAGCGCGTCCTGGGCCTGGCGGCCGGCCTCGTCGGCTTCGCCGTAGCCCGCCGACGTCACGAACACGGCCTTCACGCCCTTGGCCGCCGCCGCCTCGATGATGGCGGGGTTCGCCGCAGCCGGGGTGCAGCACACGAGGAGGTCGGCGCTGCCGTCGGGGATCTCCGACACGTCGGCAACCGTCTGGATGCCCAGCACCTCGGCCCGGTCCCGGTTGGTGGCGGCCACGGTGCCTTCGTAGCCGGCGGCCAGCAGGTTGTGGAGGGTGACGAACCCGAACTTGCCGGGGTGGGTGGAGGCGCCGGCCACCACCACGCCGGTCGGGTCGAACAGGGCCCGGAAGCCCGCCTCCCGGGTGGCGGCATCGGCCCTCCCGGCACGGTCGGCGGACGGGGCCGGGGCCTCGTCGGCCAGCTCCACCAGGGCGTCGACGGCGATCGGCCGGCCGTCGACCACGATCAGGGGGTTGAGGTCCGCGGACACGATGCGGGGTTCGGCCTCGGCCGCGGCCGACAGGGCCGAGATGACATCGACCAACGCCTGGCGGTCCACGGCCGGCTCGCCGCGGAACGGGCCGAGCAGCGCCTGGATGGCCAGGTCGTCGATCATCTCGGCGGCGTCGACCGCGGTGACCGGCACCGGCCGGATGGACACGTCGGCCACCGCTTCGGCCAGGATCCCACCCACGCCGATCATCACCGTGGGGCCGAACTGGGGGCCGGTGGCCAGGCCGGCGATGAGCTCCCGGTTGCCCTGGAGCATGGGGGCCACGAGGAGCGTCACCGCGCCATCGTCGGGGGTGGCGGCCGCCAGCAGGTCGGACCCGGCGGCGCGCACCGCGTCGGCGTCAGCGAGGCGCAGCCGCACCAGGCCCCGTTCGGTCTTGTGGGCGATGGCGTCGCCGTTGAGCTTCACCACCACGGGGAAGCCCAGCGCGGCCGCGGCCGCCGCCGCCTCCTCGGCCGTGGCCACCACCCGCTCCGGGGCGAAGGGCACCCCGTGCCCGCTCAGCAGCGCCTTGGAATCGGCCTCGCTCAGCGTGCGTCCCGGTGGGGTGGTCGAGGCGTGGTCCGGCGGCGGCTGCGACATGGCCGCCGAGGGTAGAGCAGCCGGCCGCCCACCCGGTGGTCGAGCGTCGCCCGGCCGACCTCCGCGCCGGCTCAGGCCGAGAGGTTGCGGTGGTCGCGGGCGCGGGCGAGGGCCGACCCGAGGTGGGCCAGGCCCTGTTCGATGATGACGTCGACCGGCTGGGGGCGGGCGATGAGGTAGCCCTGGGCGGCGTCGATGCCGAGGGAGGTCACCACCTCCAGCTCCTCGACGGTCTCGACCCCTTCGGCCACCAGGTGGAGGCCCAGTCGGTTGGCCATGGTCACCATGGCCTCGGTGATGATCCGGGTGTCGGGATCGTGCAGCAGGGCCTGGGTGTAGGTGGTGTCCACCTTGAGCCCGTCGATCGGGTACCGGCGCAGGTGGCCCAGCGACGAGTAGCCGCTGCCGAAGTCGTCGAGGGCGAGGGCCACGCCGGCGTCGCGCAGGCTTCGCAACGCCCGGTCGACCTCGTCGCGGGGGTCGATGAACACCGTCTCGGTGAGCTCCAGGGTGATGTCGGCCGGGTCGATGCCGCTGTCGGCGATGATGGCGATGGTGCGGGCGGCGTGGGCGCGGTCGGGGGGTTGCCGGCCGGACACGTTGATCGACACGCGCAGGCCGCCCTCCGCCGCCTCCGCCGCCCGGATCCGACCGAGGGCGTCCAGGGCGGCGCGCAACACGTGATCGCCGAGCGCCAGGATCAGGCCGGACTCCTCGGCCATGGGGATGAACTCCGCCGGATCCGTCGAGCCCCAGCGGGCCAGCGCTTCGAACCCGCGGACCTGGCCCGTGTCCACAGCCACGATGGGCTGGAGGTGCACGCCGAGCGACCCGTCGCCGATGGCCCGGCGCAGCGAGGTCTCGACGGTGAACCGACGCTGGGCCCGCTGGCGCAGGGTGTCGTCGAACACCGAGGCGCAGGCGCGACCCCGACGCTTGGCCTCGTACATGGCGGCGTCGGCGTCCCGCAGCAGGCCCTCCGGGTCGAGGACGCCTGGATCGGAGAAGGCGACCCCGATGCTGGCGGTGAGGTGGGCGCCAATGTCGGGCACCCGGACCGCCTCGATCCGCCGGAGCAGGTCGTCGGCCAGGGCCATGACCCGGCCGCGGTCGGCACCGTCGCCCACCACCACGAACTCGTCGCCGCCGAACCGGGCCAGCAGCACCGGCTCGGTGATGTCCATCAGGGTCTCGGCGACCGCGGCCAGGAGTCGGTCGCCGGCCCCGTGCCCGAGCCCGTCGTTGACGATCTTGAGGTTGTCGATGTCCACGAAGAGCACCGCCACGGGCTCGCCGGCCTCCCGCCGCTGCTCGAGGTGTTCGAGCAGGGCGAGGCGGTGGGGGGGCCCGGTGGGGTGGTCGGGCCGGGCCTGGTTGGCCAGCGCCCGGGCGTGGTTGCGCTCGCTGGTGACGTCTCGCATGATGATCCCGAAGTAGACCTCGTCGGGATCGCCGCTGGCCACGGGCGTGACGGTGGTGGCCAGCACGTGGACCTCGCCGTCCGCCAGTCGCAGCTCCAGGTCGCCGGTCCACCGTCGCAGCCCGCGCAGCGACGGCTCGATCTCGGCGTTGCCCAGCGCCTGCATGGCCCGGCCGGCGTAGGTGGCCAACGGCACACCGAGCTGGAAGTTGGGGATGAGCCGGGTGGCGGTCTGGTTGGCGAACAGCACCCCTCCGCCCAGCCGACCGACCATCACCAGGTCGTCCACATCGTCCAGCACCTGGACCAGGCGCTCGTGGGACCGACCGGTCTGGCGACTCACCTCCTCGGACTCGATCTGGTGCTCGATGTCTCGCAGTTCGGTGACCACGGCCCCCACCGCCGGGTCGCTCAGCGCGTTCCAGCTGATGGCCTCGAACCAGCGCCAGGTGCCGTCGCCGTGGGAGAGCCGCACCCGCCAGGGATCGGAGCGCTGCGGCAGCTGGAGCATGGCCTGCCACTGGGCGAGGGCGCCGGCCATGTCGTCGGGGTGCACCAGAGCGGCGAGCGAGGACCCGACGAGGGTGTGGACCGGCCGGCCGAGCAGGTCGGCCACGTTCAGGGTGGCCCCCTCCACCACGGCCTCCCGGCTGAGCTGCACCCGGAAGGTGGTGCCCTCCTGCACCCAGGTGGGCACGATGGGTCCACCCTCGGGTGGAGCGTCGGGCTCGTCGCCGTCGGCCGGCTGGAGGCTCACCACCATGGCGTCGATCAGTTCGGCGCCGATGAGGTCGATCAGCACCGCGTCGTACCAGCCGGGTGGAGCCTCACCGCCCGTCTCGGTCACCGCCGGTTCGACCAACAACACCCGGGTCCGGCCCACCCGTTCGGGGCTGCGCGCCGCGGTGAGCCAGGCCTGGTGGAGCCGGGTGTGGTGGGCGGGGTCCACGTAGCCCAGCGGGTGTTCGTCGCTCACGATCCAGTGCACGCCGGGCAGCCGCTCGGCCAGCGACGGGCTGGGCGGGGCGGTCACCCCCACGCGGCGCAGGCAGCGGGCCAAGTACTCCGCCATCAGCAGGGCAAAGGCTCGGCTGTTGACGGCATAGAGCGCGTCGATCTGCGCCGCGCTCACCAACTGAACGGGAAACGGCGCATCCGT
>DAIMFV010000024.1:10101-18749 GCA_036724365.1 Acidimicrobiales bacterium
GGGCGGGGCGGTCACCCCGAGGCGGCGCAGGCAGCGGGCCGCCGTCCCGGCGGCGATGGCGTCGAGGGCGTCGAGCGCGGCGTCGAGCCGACGATCCACCGCGTGCAGGTCCAGCCCCAGGTCCACCGGCGCCTGCTCCTCCTCGACCCCCCGGGACATCAGCCATCCACCCATTCGTGGCGACAGCTCGGGGGCGTGGGGGGGACGGACAACGCGACGTCCTTCAGGATCGGGGAGAGCGCGCGCACCCTACCGCCGCAACGCGCCCCGAGCCCGGGGGTCTGGGGCCACCTCATCGAGCGATCGATGCCTGGACCAGGCACCGATCGCTGTGTGGGGTTCCTTCCTCGACCAACCTCACGGCCGACGTGGCGCGTCCACGGTCAGGGGGCGGTGGGACTGAGGGCGACGTGGAAGAGGTTGCGGAGGTGCTGGAGGCGGGCCTCCAGGGCGTCGGGGGCCAGGGGGTCGCTGTCGAGCAGGCCCTCCAGGAACGGGATGTCGCTGAAGTAGCTGAACATCACGCTGTAGCCGGTGAGGAGGAGCTGTTCGGTGTCGACCCGGCGGAACCGGCCGGCGTCCATCTCACGCTCGAACCAGCCCATGGCCCGCAGCAGGAACGGGCGCAGGGCCTGGCCCAGGTCGATGCCCAGGTGGGCGCCACCGTCGAGGGCCTCCCGCCGAACGATGCGCACGAACTCGGGGTTCTCCTGGAAGAACCGGAACCCGGTGGTGATCACCAGGTCCACCTGCTTCCAGCCCTCCATCTGCTCGGCGATGGAGCCCTCGACCCGGGCACCCCACTCCTCCAGGCTGATCCGGAAGACCTCGGCGTAGATGGCTTCCTTGGACGGGAAGTGGTGCAGCAGGCTGGGCCGACGCAGCCCCACGGCCGCCGCGATGTCGTTCAGCGACGTGCCGTCGTAGCCGTGATCGGCGAAGCACCGGCGGGCCTCGACGACGATCGCGTCCCGGGTGGAGAGCGCGGGTCCGGTAGCAGCCATTCCTTGCCACCCTAGATGCGCGGACAGGACCGCCTCGTGGACCAGGTTCGTCCTTCTCCTCGTCTGGCTCCTCAGTCGGCCACGCTCTCCTGCCGCTCCAGCGGCTTCGCCGCGATCCGCTCGGGCCCAGAGCCTCGCCTGTCGGCTCGGCTCCCTGGGCCGGGGTACCGTCGTCGCCATGGAGATCGTCGCCGCCGTGTTCATCGAGAACATCGAGCTCCGCCCCGCCCCGGGCCCGTCCACCCGCATCGACCTCACCGGGGTCCACTTCTCGCTCGCCGCGCCCCAGCCGGTGCCGGTGGAGGTGGAGCCCCACCTGGTGGTGCTGGTGCGCTGCGGGCCCGACGAGGCGGGCACCGGCGCCCTGGAGACGGTCTACCGGCGCAACGGCGAACAGGTGGCCCGCAACGTGCAGCCCCTGCAGGTGGAGCCGGGCAAGTTCGCCTACCGCCTGGTGCGGGCCGAGCTGCACTTCGACGACTACGACACCGTCGAGGCCGAGGTTCGCATCGACCTCGGGCCCACCACCACCGTGCCCTTCACCTTGCTGCCCCCGGCCGGTGAGGCCTGATGCAGGACCCGCCAACGGCCGACGCCGCGGGTTGATGGGGTTCGGGGCCGCCGTCTCCGAGCACCCGCTCGCCACCCACGCGGTGGGCGAGGTGGTGGGCCAGGTGCTCGAACAGGTCGGCCCTGCGCCCGACGTGGCGGTGGTGTTCGCCACCGGCGGCTTCGCCGGCGCCATGGAGGACATCGCCTCCACCGTGCGGGCCACGCTCGCCCCGTCCACCCTGGTGGGGGCCACCGCCGTGTCGGTGCTGGCCGGCGGCCACGAGGTGGAGGACCGCGCCGCGGTGGCGCTGTTCGCGGCCGACTGGGGCGGGCGGCTGCGCACCGGCGCCCGTGGGGCCCGGGCCGTGCGGTTCGATGCCCAGCGCGACGGTGAGGGGTGGCGCCTCCTCGGCAGCGACGACGTCGCCGTTCCCGGCGCCACCCTCCTGCTGCTGGCCGACCCGTTCACGTTCCCCATCGACGGGTTCCTGCACCGCCTCCACCGCCAGGCCCCCGGGGTGCGGGTGGTGGGCGGCATGGCGTCGGCGGCCCGGGGTGCCGGCGGCAACCGCCTGGTGGCCGACCAGACCGTGACCGACCGCGGCGCGGTGGGGCTGTTCTTCCCGCCCGGGGTGCCGGTCCACCCGCTGCTGGCCCAGGGCTGCCGGCCACTGGGCGAGGCCCTGGTGGTCACGGCCAGCCGCGGCAACCTGGTGGAGGAGATCGCCGGCCGTCCGGCGCTCGACCGGCTGAACGAGCTGATCGAGGGCGCCGACCACCGAGACCGTGCCCTCATGGGCCACGGGCTCCACCTCGGGCTCGCCGCCCACGAGGCCCGGGAGTCCTTCGACGCCGGCGACTTCCTCGTGCGCACCGTGCTGGGCATGGAGCGCGCCAGCGGGTCGGTGGCGGTGGGGGGCGACGTGCCGGTGGGCACCACCGTGCAGTTCCACGTGCGAGACCCCCAGACCGCAGACGAGCAGCTCCGCTCGGTGCTGGCCGACCAGCCCGGCCGGGCCGCCCTGGTGTTCACCGGCGACGGCCGGGGCC
Organism: Acidimicrobiales bacterium; assembly: GCA_036724365.1. Lineage (GTDB taxonomy): Bacteria > Actinomycetota > Acidimicrobiia > Acidimicrobiales > Iamiaceae > Aquihabitans. The sequence continues at coordinate 12,708 of DAIMFV010000024.1, forward strand.
AGGCGCTCTTCGGCGGCCCCCACCACGACGCCGAGGTGGTGCACGAACACGTGGACCGCGGCGCCACCGCCGGCATGTTCTGCACCGGCGAGATCGGCCCGGTGGCCGGCCAGTCGTTCGTCCACGCCCTGGCCACCGCCCTCCTCGTCTTCGAGTAGCCAGCCCGGCCGCGCCGAGCGGACGCGTGTGCCCCCGGCGCCCGCGCAGCCGCCCCCATACACAGTCGAGAAGTGACGGTGCGGCCGCCGACGTGTGTGCACCAGGCGCGTTCCCAGCCGCCCCCCTGCACCGACGATCAGGTGTCGGTGCGGGGGCGGCGGGGTGGGTCAGCCGGCGGCGGGGTCGAGGCTGATCGACTTCTTCTGGAGGTAGGCGTCGACGCCCTCGGGGCCCAGCTCGCGGCCGAGGCCGGAGTCCTTGTAGCCACCGAAGGGGGCGCCGAAGGCCATGCCGAAGTGGTTGATGGTGACCGTTCCGGTGTCCATGCGTCGGGCGATGTCGGCCGCCGCGGCCCCGTCGGCGCCCCACACCGAACCCGACAGGCCGTAGGGCGAGTCGTTGGCGATGGCCACGGCGTCGTCGACGCCGTCGTAGGCGATGACCGACAGCACCGGGCCGAAGATCTCCTCCCGGGCGATGGTCATGTCGTTGGTGACGTCGGCGAACACGGTGGGATCCACGAAGAAGCCGGTGTCGAACGCCGGACGGCCACCACCGGTGGTGACCCGGGCGCCCTCGTTCTTGCCCTTGTCGATCAGGCCCAGCACCCGGTCTCGCTGTCGGTCGGCCACCAGCGGGCCCACCTGGGTGGCGGGGTCCATGGGGTCGCCCACCACCTGGGCGGCCACGGCCTCGGTGAGGGCGTCGACCACCTCGTCGTAGCGCGAGCGGGAGGCCAGGATGCGGGTCTGGGCCACGCAGGCCTGGCCGTTGTTGAGGATGCCGCCGTCGATGATCCCCTGGACGGTCTGCGCCAGATCGGCGTCGTCGAGCACGATGGCGGCCGACTTGCCGCCCAGCTCCAGGGTGCACGGGCGCAGCAGCTCGCCACACAGGGCGGCGATGCGCTTGCCGGCGGCGGTGGAGCCGGTGAAGCCCACCTTGTCGATCCCCGGGTGGGTCACCAGGTGCTCGCCCACCTCACGGCCGGCGGCCACGATGTTGAGCACGCCCGGGGGCAGACCAGCCTCGGCGAAGATCTCGTGGAGGTCGTACGCGCTCAGCGGTGTCTCGGGGGCGGGCTTGAGCACCACGCTGCAGCCGGCGAGGAAGGCGGGGGCCAGCTTGAGGATGGTCACGAACAGCGGCACGTTCCACGGCACCACCGCGGCGGCCACACCGAGCGGCTCCTTGCGCACCACCACCTGGCCGAACATGCCCGGGCGGGTCTCCTCCAGCTCGAAGGTCTTGCCCAGCTCGGTGTAGTAGTCGAGCACCATGGTGGGGGCGAGCACCTGGCCGAACATGCACCACGAGTACGGGCTGCCCATCTCGGTGGTGATGAGGCGGGTGAGGTCGTCCATGCGGGCCTGGATGCCCTGCGACGCCCGGCCCAGGATCTCGGCCCGCTCGGCCACCGGCATGCGGGACCAGTCGGACTCGAACGCGGTGCGGGCCGCGGCCACGGCCCGGTCGACGTCGGCCGTGGTGCCCTCGGGCACCCGACCGGCCACCTCTTCGGTGAACGGGTTGATCACGTCGATGGTGGCGGAGCCGGCGGGCTCCACGAGCTCGCCGCCGATGTAGAGCCGGTCGTGGACGATCACTGCAATGCACCCCTTGTGCGCTCGTGGTTGGCGGCCGACACCCTATCCCACCGATCTGACGCCGCGTCAGGTCGAACCCCGCGTTCTGGCGCACCTCAGGTCCACCCCCCGGACCTCACGTACGCCAGTTCGGGGTTGGTGAGGTCGTGCCAGGAGGGCCTTGGGAGCGGGTCGGCCCCGACCGGTAGGTTTGGGCCGTCCCCCACCACCCGAGACGAGCCTGGGAATGACCTCGAACGACCTCGACGCACGCGCCATCAACACCATCCGGGCCCTCGCCATGGACCTCCCCGAGCAGGCCCGCAGCGGCCACCAGGGCACGGCCATGGCCCTGGCCCCGTTGGCGCACGTGCTGTGGACCCGGATCATGGACTACGACGCCGAGGCCCCCGAGTGGTTCGACCGGGACCGCTTCGTGCTGTCGGCCGGCCACGCCTCGGTGCTGCTCTACTCCATGCTCCACCTCACCGGCTACGACCTGTCGCTCGACGATCTCCGCGCCTTCCGGCAGTGGGGCTCGCGGACGCCCGGCCACCCCGAGCGGGGTCACACCGCCGGCGTCGAGGTCACCACCGGTCCCCTCGGCCAGGGCGTCGGCAACGGCGTGGGCCTGGGCATCGCCGAGGCCCACCTGCGGGCCCGGTTCTCCGCCGAGCTGTGCGACCACCACACCTTCGTGATCTGCGGTGACGGCGACCTGTCCGAGGGCGTCAGCCACGAGGCGGCGTCGCTCGCCGGCCACCTGGGGCTGGGTCGCCTCGTCTACATCTACGACGACAACCACATCACCATCGACGGCCCCACCGAGATCGCGCTCACCGACGACGCCGCCGCCCGGTTCCGGGCCTACGGCTGGCACGTGGTGGAACTGGGCGAGGCCGCCAATGACCTCGACGCCCTGGAAGCCGGCATCCGCGAGGCCATGGCCGAAGAGGGTCGTCCGTCGCTCGTGGTGGTGCGCAGCCACATCGGGTTCCCGTCGGAGAAGTTCACCGACAGCCCCAAGGCCCACGGCAACCCCTTCGACGCCGCCGAGATCGCCGCCACCAAGACGGTCATGGGCATGGACCCCGACCAGACCTTCCACATCGCCGACGACGTGGCCGAGCTGTACCGCGCCGCCGGCCGCCGGGGCCGGGAGGCCCGCCTGGCGTGGGAGCAGCGCCTCGCGGCGTGGACCGGCGACCGGGCCGCGTTCGACGCCGCCGTCGCGGGCACCGGCGTCGACGAGTGGGCCAAGGCCCTGCCCGCCTGGGAGGTGGGCGACTCCGTCGCCACGCGGGTGGCCTCCGGCGCCTGCTTCGCGGCCCTCACCGAGACGGTGCCCGGCCTGCTGGGCGGCGGCGCCGACCTGTCGTCCAACACCGGCACGCTCCTTCCCGGGGCCACCGCGTTCAGCGCCACCGAGCCGGCTGGCCGCCAGCTCTTCTTCGGAGTGCGCGAGCACGGCATGGGCTCGATCCTCAACGGGCTCGCCGCCCACGGCGGCACCCTCCCGGTGGGCGGCACCTTCTTCGTGTTCAGCGACTACATGCGGCCCGCGGTGCGCCTGGCCGCGCTGGCCGGCCACAAGGTCATCTACAGCTTCACCCACGACTCCGTGGGCGTGGGCGAAGACGGCCCCACCCACCAGCCGGTGGAGCACCTGGCCTCGCTGCGGGCCATGCCCGGCCTGCGGGTGGTGCGGCCGGCCGACGCCAACGAGACCGCCGCCGCCTGGCGCCAGGCCGTGGAGACCGACGGTCCCACCGCCCTGGTGCTCAGCCGCCAGAACCTGCCGGTGCTGGCCGGCACCGCCGAGGCCCCTGTGCACCGCGGCGCCTACGTGCTGCACGAGATCGGCATCGCCGACGGCGACCTGCCCCACGTGGCCCTGGTCGGCACCGGTTCGGAGGTGTCGGTCTGCCTGGCTGCGGCCGACCTGCTGGTGGCAGACGGGCTGGGCGTGCGAGTGGTGTCCATGCCGTGCTGGGAGGACTTCGACCTCCAGGACGAGGCCTACCAGGCCGAGGTGCTGCCCGCCGAGGTCCCCACCCTGGCTGTGGAGGCCGGCACGTCGTTCGGCTGGGACCGCTGGGCCGACGAGACCGTGGGCATCGACCGCTTCGGCGCGTCGGCCCCCGGTGCGGTGGCCCTGGAGCGGCTCGGCATCAACGCCGAGCACGTGGCCGCCACGGCGCTCGACCTGCTCGACGCGGTGGCACAGGCATGACGCGCCTGCACGACCTCCACGAGGCCGGCGGCCAGAGCCCGTGGCTCGACAACCTCCGGCGGGACTGGCTCCAGAGCGGCGAGCTCGGCCGCTGGGTGGAGCGCGGCGTGCGCGGCGTCACGTCCAACCCGTCGATCTTCCAGAAGGCGTTCACCGCCACCGACGCCTACGACGAGCAGTTCGCCGCCCTGGTGGGGGCCGGTCGATCGGTCACCGACGCCTACTGGGACCTGGTGGTCGACGACATCGTGCGCGCCCTGGCCCTGCTCGAGCCGGTCCACACCGCCAGCAGCGGTGAGGACGGCCACGTGTCGGTGGAGGTGGCTCCCGCCCTGGCCCGCGACACCGACGGCACGCTGACCGCGGCCCGGGAACTGCACGCCCGCATCGACCGTCCCAACCTCTACGTGAAGATCCCCGGCACCACCGAAGGGCTCCCCGCCGTGAGCCAGGCCACCGCCGAGGGCATCAACGTCAACGTCACGCTCCTGTTCAGCCTCAGCCGCTACAGCGAGGTGATCGAGGCGTACCTGAGCGGGCTGGAGGCCGCCGACGGCCCACTGCACACCCGCTCGGGCGTGGCGTCGTTCTTCGTGAGTCGGGTCGACAACGAGGTCGACCGCCTCTTGGACGAGATCGGCACCGAGGCCGCCCTCGCCCTGCGGGGCCGGGCCGCGGTGGCCAACGCCCAGCTCGCCTACGGGCTGTTCCGGCAGCGCTTCGCCGGGGAGCGGTGGGAGGCGCTCGCCCAGCGGGGGGCCCGGGTGCAGCGCCCGCTGTGGGCGTCCACCTCCACCAAGAACCCCTCGTACTCCCCCACCCTCTACGTCGACACCCTCATCGCCCCTGGCACGGTGAACACCATGCCCGAGGCCACCCTCGATGCCTTCGAACAGGCCGGCACGGTGGCCCGCACCGCCGATGCCGACCTCGACGGCGCCCGGCGGGTGCTCGACGACCTGGCGGCGGTGGGCGTCGACCTCGACGACGTCACCACCCGCTTGGAGGCCGAGGGCATCGACGCCTTCGTCCAGTCGTTCGACGACCTCCTCGCCGCCCTCGGCGACAAGGCCGTCGGGTCGGCCGGGTCAGCCGCGTCGTCCACCAAGGGCGGGGCCTGAGGCCGTGGCGCTCAACGGTGAGGTGGTGGTCACACCCGACGTGACGGGCGCGTTCGCCCAGCAGGTGCTCGAGGCGTTCCGCTCGCGTCCCCAGGACCACTTCGCCCTGGCCCTCACCGGCTCCGACGACGCACGCGACTGCTACACCCGCCTCGCCGCCGATGCCGGCAGCCACATCGACTGGTGGAAGGTCGACGTGTACTGGGCCGACGAGCGGTGCGTGCCCCACGACCACGAGCACTCCAACTACCGCATGGCCCGCGAAGCCCTGCTGGACCAGGTGGGCGCCGCCCACGCCACCCATCTGATGCGGTGCGCCGAGGGACCCGACCCGTACCAGTTGCGACTCGGCGACCTGGGCGGGCTCGACCTGGTCCACCTGGGCATGGGCGCAGACGGCCACACCGCCGGGCTGTTCCCCGGGTGCGACGCCCTCGACGCCGACCCCGGCCGGCTGGTCTCCATGACCGAGGACCCCACCGGCGCCGCGGCGTACCGCCGCATGACCCTCACCCCGGGCGGCATCGCCCGGTCCGGCACCGTGGTGGTCACCGTGCAGGGCGCCGACCGGGCCGACGCCCTGGCCGCCATCGCCGCCGGCGTCGACCTCCCCGCTTCCCGCATCCAGGCCGCCCGGGTGGTCTGGCTGGTCGACCCCGCCGCCGCCGCCGGCCTGCCCACCGCCTGACCCCCAGCCGCTCCCTGGACCGGCACGCGCGCCGCACCCGAACTGGCGTACCTGAGGTCCGGGGGGCGGACCTGAGCAACGCCAGAACACTGGGGTGCTCGGGCCACCCCGAACTGGCGTACCTGAGCAACGCTAGAACACTGGGGTGCTCGGGCCACCGCGAACTGGCGTACCTGAGGTCCGGGGGGCGGACCTGCGCTACGCCAGAACACTGGGGTGCTCGGGCCACCCCGAACTGGCGTACCTGAGGTCCGG
>DAIMFV010000024.1:18849-23765 GCA_036724365.1 Acidimicrobiales bacterium
CGAACTGGCGTACCTGAGGTCCGGGGGGCGGACCTGAGCTACGCCAGAACACTGGGGTGCTCGGGCATCGGCCGCCGGATCCCCGCGTCGGTCAGAAGCGGGCGAAGTAGCGGGCGTCGATCAGCAGGTCGAGCGCCAGCACGTCGAGGCGGGCGCCACCGGCACGGGCGGTGGACCAGTCGGCGCGCTCCTCGGGCGTGGGGAGCGTGAGCACCAGGCCCAGGTGCAGGACCGTGGACTCCACCAGGGCGGCCGTGCGCTTCACGTTCTCGGGCGACTCGCTGAACCACAGCAACACGCCGGTGCGGGTCATGCGCCGCTTGGCGAGCACGTCGACCCAGTAGGTGCGGCCGGCGGCGTCGGCGTCGCGGCCCAGCACGTTGCGGTAGAGGAGGTTCACGAACGCGGCGTCGTCGGGCGCACCGAAACGCACCGAGAACTCCCGCGAAGCCATCACCTGGGTGGCCAGGGTGGCGAGGGGGGCGCCGACCTTGCGACGGTTGGTCCAGAACGCCAGGCCACCGCGGTCGGGGGCCCGGCCCAGGGTGGCGAAGTAGAGCCGGGTCACCGGCTGGACGGTGCCCGCCCCCTCGCCCTTGAACAGTTCGGCCACGAACTGCTCGGGCGTGACGGTGCCCACGCGCAGGGCGGTCTCCCAGAGGTTGATCTCGCCGCCGGTGCCCTCACGGAACAACACGTCCCGGAACGCCTGACGGGCGAAGGGGCCGGGGCCCGAGAAGGGGGCGAACCGGGCCGTTCCGTACCGACGGGCCCACTGCATGATCTGCTGGCGGATGCCCAGCACCTTGCCGGCGTAGTCGGGGTCGGTCGCCCACACCCCGCCGCCGAACTGGTCCCAGGTGGTGGCCCGACCCTTGGGCTTCACCAGGGCGAAGCGCGTGTCGACCAGCGGGTGGGCCAGGTTGGCCTCGGTCACGGTGGGGTCGGCGTAGGCCCGGAGGTGCTGGATCTGGGCCCGCACACCGGTGCGGGCGTCGGGGAACGCCTCGGCCGTGGTGCCCGAGTCGACCGCACCGAGCCCCGAGAAGTTGTTGAGCTCCGGCGGTACCCGGGCGGAGAACCCGAAGTAGCCGGTCTCCACGATCGACTGGGCGAAGGCGATGTCTCCCGCCACGCCCTCGGCGGCCCCCTCGTCCACGTAGTACGTGGCCAGCTCGTCGATGCCGACGGTGGCCCGACTGGTCTTGCCCGTGGATCGGTACCAGCCGGCCAGGTCGGCCGCCGACACCACCGACCGGCCCATCACGGGCGTACCGGCGGCCTGCGCCGGGCTGGTCGCCTGGGGCGCCACCACGGCCACCACGGCGGTCAGCAGGGTGAACAGCACCAGCGCGGGCGCAACGGTCAGGACGGTTCGGTGGCGCAGGGGCATCCCACCATTGTCGGCACGAAACGCGCCGAGTCCAGTCACCGGTAGCCTGCCGCCCATGTCGAGCACCGCCGGGGACCGCTGGGACCACCCGCTCCCCGAACTCATGGAGCGGGCCCGGGCGATCCGCTCCGCCCACCACGGCACCCGGGTCACCTACTCCCCCAAGGTGTTCATCCCGCTCACCATGTTGTGCCGCGACCGGTGCGGCTACTGCACGTTCGCCCAACCGCCCGCCCGCCTCGACCATCCCTACCTCACCCCCGAACAGGTGCTGCGCATCGCCCGCCAGGGCGCGTCGGCCGGCTGTCACGAGGCCCTGTTCACACTGGGCGAGCGGCCCGAGGAGCGCTACCCGGTGGCGGCCGAGTGGCTGGCCGAGCACGGCCACGCGTCCACCGTCGACTACCTGGTGGCCATGGCCCGCCTGGTGGTCACCGAGACCGGCCTGCTCCCCCACGCCAACGCCGGCGCCCTGTACCCGCACGAGCTGGAGGCGCTTCGGGCCGTGGCCCCGTCGCAGGGGATGATGCTGGAGTCGTTGCGTGCCGATCTGGCTGCCCACCGCGGCTGCCCCGACAAGGAGCCCGAGCGGCGCCTGGCCACCCTGGAGGCGGCCGGCGAGCTGGCCATTCCGTTCACCACCGGCATCCTGGTGGGCTTCGGCGAGGACCGGGCCGACCGCATCGAGGCGCTGGAGGCCATCGCCGCCAGCCACGCCCGCTGGGGTCACGTGCAGGAGGTGATCGTCCAGAACTTCCTGCCCAAACCCGGTACCGCCATGCACCAGGCCGAGCCGTGCCCGCCCGACACGTTCCTGGAGGCCATCGCCCTGGCCCGGCTGATCCTGCCGCCCGAGGTCCACCTCCAGGCCCCACCCAACCTGTCCGACGACTTCGGCGTGCTGCTCGACGCCGGCATCGACGACTGGGGCGGGGTCTCGCCGGTCACCGCCGACCCCGTGAACCCCGAACGACCCTGGCCGGACCGGGACCGCCTGGCCGAGGTCACCCGGACCGCGGGCCTGGAGCTGGCCCCCCGGCTGACCATCTATCCCAGGTACGCCACCGCCCCGCAGCGCTGGGTGCACCCCGACCTGCACTTCGCCGTGCTCGACCGCTCCGATGCCGAGGGCCTGGGCCGAGACGACCCCGGCGCCGTGCACCCCCAGACCGTGGGCGAGGTCCGCAACGTGGGCGACGGGGCCGAGGTCGTGCTGGTGGGGCGGCGCTCCACCCAGTGGTACGTGGGCCTCGACGCCGACCCGCCGCACCTCGTACCCGGCGACGCCCGGGCCACCGGTGCCGTCGGGGAGGTGTTGGACGGTGTCCGGGCCGGCCAGGTGCCCGACGAGGACGAGATCGTCACGCTGTTCTCCGCCCGGGGTCGGGAGGTGGCGGCGGTCGCCGCCCTGGCCGACGAACTGCGCGCCGCCACGGTCGGCGACGCGGTCACGTGGGTGTCCAACCGCAACATCAACTACACCAACGTCTGCACCTTCAAGTGCAGGTTCTGCGGCTTCTCCAAGGGCCCCCTGTCGCTCAACCTGCGCGGCACGCCCTACCTCCTCACGCTCGACGACATCGCCCAGCGGGCCCGCGAGGCCGCCGACATGGGCGCCACCGAGGTCTGCCTCCAGGGCGGCATCCACCCCGACTTCGACGGCGACTACTACATCGACGTCACCCGCGCGGTGAAGAACGCGGCGCCCGACATCCACGTGCACGGCTTCACCGCCCTCGAGGTCACCGAGGGCGCCAAGCGCCTCGGTGAGCCACTCGCCGTGTACCTCCAGCGCCTCATGGACGCCGGCCTCGCCACGCTGCCCGGCACCGCCGCCGAGATCCTCGACGACGAGGTGCGGGCCATCCTCTGCTCGGACAAGGTGAACACCGAGGAGTGGCTCGAGGTGCACCGCACCGCCCACCAGGTGGGCCTCAAGTCCAACGTCACCATCATGTTCGGCTCCATCGAGCACCACCGCTCGTGGGCGCGCCACCTGGTGCGCACCCGGGCCCTGCAGGCCGAGACCGGAGGCTTCCCCGAGTTCGTGCCGCTGCCGTTCGTGCACATGGCCTCGCCCATCTACCTCCAGCACAAGGCCCGGCGCGGTCCCACCTGGCGCGAGGTGGTCCTGATGCACGCCGTGGGCCGCATCGCCTACCACGGGTCCATCCCCAACATCCAGGCCTCCTGGGTCAAGCTCGGCGTGTCCGGCGTCCGCCAGCTCCTCCAGGCGGGCGTCAACGACCTGGGCGGCACCCTGATCGACGAGAACATCTCCCGTGCCGCCGGCGCCAGCCACGGCCAGGGCATGGATGCCGCCGGGTTCGCCGACGTGGTGGCACCCCTCGGGCGCACCCTGGAGCAGCGCACCACGCTCTACGGCCGGGCCGCCGTGGCCGCCCCCTCGTGACCGGCACCGAACCCACCGTCGACGCCACCGGGGGCGGCCCGGGTGCGGAGCTGCCCACCGGCCAGGTGACCGACACCGGTCTGGCCGCGCCGCCGCCGCCCGCCGACCACCGCTTCGACGCGGAGATCGACGAACTGCTCGAGATCTCCGGCATCGATGCCAACGTCGACCAGGTGCAGGCGATCCTGCGCACCACGGTCGGCCTGGGCCACGACCGCCCGGCCCGGCTCGACCTCAAGATCACCAACGCCGCGCTGGCCGAGATGCGCGCCGCCTTTCGGATCTTCGCCCCCTACGTCGACATCCCGAAGGTCACGATCTTCGGGTCGGCCCGCGTCACCGAAGCCGATCCGCTGTGGAACCAGACGCGAGACCTGGCGGCCGCGCTGGCCGATTGCGGCTGGATGGTGGTGACCGGGGCCGGTCCCGGGATCATGCACGCGGGCATGGAGGGCGCCGGCGCCGAGCGGTCCATCGGCGTCAGCATCCGGCTCCCGTTCGAGACCGAGGCCAACGAGGTCATCGCCAAGGACCCCAAGCTGGTGTCCATGAAGTACTTCTTCACCCGCAAGCTCATGTTGGTGAAGGAATCTTCGGCCTTCGTCTGCATGCCCGGCGGGTTCGGCACGCTCGACGAGACCCTGGAGCTGCTCACCCTGCAACAGACCGGCAAGGCCGAGCCCACCCCGATCGTGCTGCTCGACGCCCCCGGCGGCCGGTACTGGCCGGGCTTCGACCGCTTCGTCCGGGAGGAACTGGCCACACGGGGCATGGTGGCCGATGACGACATGGAGCGGGTGCTGGTCACCGACTCGGTCGACGCCGCCCGCACCGAGATCCTCCAGTTCTGGCGCAACTACCACTCCCTGCGCTGGGTGGGGTCCACGTTGGTCCTGCGCCTGCGAGCAGACCCCACCGACGACGAGGTGGCCGACCTCAACGACCGCTTCGGCCGGCTGGTGGCCTCCGGTCGCATCGCCCGGAGCCGTCCGCTCGGCCCCGAGCGGTCGTCGGGCGACGAGGTCCACCTGCCCCGGCTCACCCTGGTGCTCGACCAGTACCGGATCGGGTCGCTGCACCAGCTCATCCGGGCGGTCAACGACCTGCCGA
>DAIMFV010000025.1:0-8681 GCA_036724365.1 Acidimicrobiales bacterium
GTAGCTGAGGCTCGGGGGGTGGACCTGAGGTACGCCGTTTGGTGGGGTGGGGCGAACCCCCGCGTTCTGGCGTAGCTGAGGCTCGGGGGGTGGACCTGAGGTACGCCGTTTGGTGGGGTGGGGCGACCCGGGCTCAGCCCAGTTCGGCGATGGGCAGCCCGATGGGGTTGAAGAACGGGATGCGTCCGGTCTGCAGCACCCGGTCCCGCAGCGGCGTCAGCAGGTGGGCCAGGCGCTCGGTGCGCTCCTCGCCGAGGCGGTGCCACGGGCCGGTGGCCAGGTCGTCGGTGACCTCCTCGATGCGCCCGCGGAGCGCGGCGCCCTCGTCGGTGAGCCCGTCGGGACCGGCCAGGCCCCGAAGCTGCAGGCGGCGCTCGGCGGCCGCCCACTCCTCGTCGCTCCAGGACCGGGCGGCCTGCATGAGCTCTCGGGGCACGCGGCCGGTGCCCACGAAGAGCACGTGGGCCTCCAGCCCGTCGACACCGTGGGCCAACAGGGTGGCCACGTGTCCGTCGCCGCGGTGCTCGCGCAGGAGCGTGGCCGCCCACCACAGGCGCAGCACCGGGTCGTCGGGCCGGGGGAGCGAGGCGTGGCCGGCGAACAGCGCGCGACCCTGGAGGCCGCAGCCCTCGATGGCGATGGTGGCCAGGTCGGCGGCCTCGGCGATGGTGTCGTCGTCGCCGAACATGGTCGAGAGCACGGGCTGCAGCGCCTCGTCGCGGGCGCGCAGCACGGCGTCGGGCGGTGCGGCGGCCCACGCCGAGGGCAGGGCCCGCTGCACCATCTCGGGCTGGAAGTTGTAGAAGACGGCGCCGCATACCTCGCCGCTCACCGGTCCCATCGGGGCCACGCGCGACGCGAAGTACCCCTGCCAGAAGCCCTTGAGCTCCACCGCCTTGTAGGCCGCGGTGACCTCTTCGCTGAAGTAGGTGACGGCGTGGATGGGCTCCAACAGGTGCCACATGGCTCGCGCCGTCTTGCGGTGGTGCTCGGTGCTCATGGGTCCCTCCGTGCGCCCGGTTCGGTCCTGGCTGCTCCCGGAGTCTGTCGTGCCGGTGCGCGGTCCGCTCGCCCCACGCTCACCCGATGCCTGTGTCGATCGGTCAGGGCCGATCGGTCAGCCCCGCCGGTGGCGCCGATCGCCATCGAGGCCGAGCCGCGTCCGGAACCGCCCCGCCCCCTCCACGGTCACCCCCGGGGGCAGGCGGGCGACGAGCCCGCGGTCGGAGGTGACCACGGTGAGGTCGGCCGTGTCGGCGAACCGGTCGCCCACGATCGCCACGATGCGGTCGTCGGCGGCGTCGCGCCCCCGTCGTTCGGCGAAGGTCACCGTCAGGTTGCCCCCGGCCATCCGGGCCACGGACGGCTCGGCCTTCCCGTCGAACACCAGTACCACCTCGTCGCTGTGGCCCTGGCACCAGCTGCCCACCGCGCCCGCGGTGCGGGTGGCGCCGGCCACCGGGTCGTTCCACCAGCCGTCGGCGCCGGCCCCCATCACGTTGTTGCCGTCGACGACCCAGAGCGTCAACGCGCCGGGTGGGCGGAGTACACCGGCAGGTCTCGGTAGGTCTTGACCCCGGGAGACGCCGCGACCACGTGGGGGATGGCGTTCACCACGTGCATGGCCGTGGCCAGGCAGCCGGCGTGGTTGTGGTCGCCCCGGTCCGAGGACAGGCTCAACTCCACGTGGACGTGGGGTTCGCCCTCCACCAGGATCCGGTAGCCCTCGCCCTGCGGCCAGTGAGGGGCGTCCTCGTCGCGGAGGCGGGTGACGTGCTCCACCACCAGCCGTTCCTCGCCGTCGATCACCCCGACGATCTCGAAGCGCATGCCGGAGATGGTGCCGGCGGCCACCGTGCCCGAGGCGATCTCGATGTCGGTGTCGGCGGTGAGCACCTCGTGGCGCTCCACCACGTCGTCGATGGTGAGCCCCAGGGCATCGGCCACCAGGTGCAGCACCGGTCCCCACGCCAGCGCGGTGGACCCGGGGGAGAGCAGCAGCGACTCGCTGGGATCGGCCTTTCCGAAGCCCATGATCTCGAACATCGTGAACGGGTTGTCCCACGTGGCGTAGTTGACGATCTCCATCATCCGCACGGTGCGCACCTCCTTGCAGAGGGCCAGGGCGTGGATGGTGATGCCGGCGTTGCCGAAGCCCGGGTCGATGCCCGACGTGTAGAAGCTGGTGCCGCCCTCCTGGCAGGCCGCCTCGAGGCGCTCGAGGACGCCGGGGCCGGCGTGGGCGGGGTGGAGCAGCGGCACGAACGACGTGCTCACCACGTTCGCCCCCGACGCCAGGATCCGGCAGAGGTCGTCGATCACACCGTCGGGCCGGATGTCGGAGCTGGCCGTGTAGCAGACCACGTCGGCACCGAGGTCGAGCAGGGCGTCGGCGTCCTGGGTGGCCGTGACCCCGAGGGGTGGGCCACCGCACAGCTCGCCGGCGTCGCGGCCCGCCTTGCTGTCGGAATGCACCCACAGCCCCACCAGCTCCAGGTCGGGATGGGCCGCGATGGCCGGAGCCGCATGGATGCCGACCGTGCCGGTCGCCCACTGGATCACCTTGATGGCCATGGCGGCCTCCCCTTTCGTGCGTCGGGCCCCTCGGCCTCGGCGTCGGCCCGTTCTATCGGCTGGAGGGCGCCACGCGGCCCGTGCCCGTCCCGGTCGGCGGCGCGATCATGGGTCGAGGCAACACAGGAGGTCGGACGTGGGACGGATGCTGGTCGTGTACGAGTCGATGTTCGGCAACACCGAACGCATCGCCCGGGCCGTGGGCGAGGGCCTGGCCTCGGCGGTGGACGGGGTCCCGGATGCTGCGGTCGAGGTCGTCGAGGTGGGCTCGGCGCCGGATCGCATCAGCGGCGACGTGGCGCTCCTGGTGGCCGGAGCGCCCACCCACGCCTTCGGCCTGAGCCGGCCGTCCACCCGTCGTGACTCGGAGAAGAGCGCCACCGGGCCGCTGGTGTCGGCGGGCCGGGGCCTGCGGGAGTGGATCACCAGCCTCGAGACCGACGGCGCCCCGGCGGTGGCCGTGTTCGACACCCGCATGGGCAAGCCGGCGTTCCTGAAGCTCACGCCACACGGTTCCCGCGTGGCGACCAAGCTGCTGCGGTCCCGAGGGCTGCCGGTCTCGCTTGGCGCCGACCACTTCTGGGTGACCGACACCACGGGCCCGCTGGCGGACGGCGAGGAGGAACGGGCTCGGACCTGGGGCGCCACGCTCAGCGCGGCGGTTCGCCCGTCCTGAACGGGGCGCAGCTCACGCCCAGTCCTCGGCCAGCCAGGTCCGGGTGGCCCGGAGGTCGGCGTCGAGCGCGACCAGGTCGGCGCGCCGACCCGTCTCGATGGCGCCGCGGTCGGTGAGGCCCAGGAGGGCGGCCGGCAGGGTGCTGGCGGCGTGGACCGCCTCGGCCAGGGTGAACCCGCCGAGGACGACGGCGTTGCGCACGGCCTCATCCATTCGCAGGACGCTGCCGGCGAGCCTGCCGTTCGGGCGACGGGGCGGTGTCGTCTCCCATCCGGCGTCACCGCCGGCCGCGGCCCGCGACCCGGTCGCCGCCTGGTCCGTGACCAGTACGCACCGTTCGGCCCCTGCGGCCCGTTGCACCAACCGGACCACGTCGGGGTGCAGGTGGACGCCGTCGGCGATGAGCCCCAGGGCGAGACGGTCGTCCAGCAGGGCGGCCACCACGGTTCCGGGGTCGCGGTGGTGCACGGGCGGCATGGTGTTCCAGAGGTGCGTCACCAACCGGGCGCCGCGGTCTGCGGCGGCACGGACGGTGTCGCCGGCAGCGGCGGTGTGGCCGATCGAGACGAGCACGCCGCGCTGCGCGAGCAGGGCGACCGCGTCGAGCGCACCGGGTCGTTCGGGCGCCAGGGTGACCACCCGGACGAGGTCGGGCAGCGAGGTCAGCCAGGTCAGGTCGGGGTCGCGGAGGGCCGTGGACGCATGGGCCCCGGCCACGGTGAGGAACGGGCCCTCCAGGTGCACCCCGGCGAGGTGCGGCCGCCGTCCGTCGGCGTCGGCGCGTGCGGTGAGGCGGGCGAGGACGGGCTCGTAGAGCGGTAGGGACCGGCTGATCACGGTCGGGCACCAGGTGGTGGTGCCCTGGGCGAGGAGGCGGACGTCCAGTTCGTCCCACGCCTCGCCGGTGGTGGCGGTGGCCACGTCGATCCCGCCGATGCCGTTCACCTGGAGGTCGACGAACCCGGGGACCAGCGTGCCGGCGATCCTGGTCACCTGCGAGACGTCGGTCCCGCCACGCGGACCGCCAACCGGGCTGCCGTCGGCGCGGTGCGGGGCGCCGGGCTCGACGCCGGTGATGCGCCCTCGGTCGACCACGACGGTGGCCGGCGCCAGCACCCCCCGGGGGGTGACCACGGCATCGGCCTGCAGGATGTGGGCGGTCACCGCGGCGTCACCGGCTCAGGCGCGGGGCCGGGTGTGCACCACGGCCGAGGCCCGCACCACGCCGTCGACCTCGAGCCAGAGTCGGAGGCGGTGATCGTCGACGACCGACGCCAACACCACGTCGTCACCGGGATCGAGCGCCGCCCGGTACTCCACCTGGGCCCGACGCGGGTGGAGCTGGTGCCGGGCCAGTTCGTCGACCACCGGCTCCCAGGTGGCGGCGTTGTTCACGTGCCCGAGCGGGTCGAAGTCGGTGGCGCGGAGCACCCACGGTCGTCGGGCCGCGTCGCAGGGTGGCTCGCCGTGGGTCACGGCGGCGCTCACCTTCCGGTCGCCGGTGAAGTCGGCGTAGAGCGCGAGGAACGCGGGGTCCAGACGGGCGGGGCGGCCCGTGGTCCGGTCCAGTCGGACCCACAGGGCCATGGCCTCGATGCGGGCTCCCCGGTCACCGGTCACGGTGGTGCGCCGCTCGGCCCACCGGGGTCCGATGCCCCCGCAGAAGGTGACGAGCTCGAGCTCCTCGTCGGCCACCGCGGGCACGATCACGTCGATGGTGGTGCGGCGCACGATCCAGGGGTCGGTGGGGTCGGTGCCGTTGGCCTGGGTGTCGTCGTGGCCGACGTCCTGCAGGTACCGAGCCGCGCCGTCGAGCCGGAGGCGGGCCCCCGGGTCGACGTCGCCCCAGCGGACCCGCTGGCGCCCGGCGAACGTCCGACCGCCGGCCGGGGCGGGCAGGGGGGCCAGCGCGGGCGCGCCGAGCCGGTCGTCGGTGGGCTCGGTGGGCTCGCTGGGCTCGCTGGACACGGCGCAGACCGTAGGCGAGTCGCTCGCCGACGGGTCCAGCCCGCAGGGGCGACCCGGCGGGGACCTCAGCGGCGGCGCCGGGTGCGGCGGGCTCCCTGGCGCAGGGCCGAGCCTCCGCCGGTGAGCAGCGCCCCCACCACCACCAGGCCCACCACGCCCAGACCGGTGCGGGCCAGCGCGTCGCGGCCGGGCCTCCAGCCGCCGCCCGACCCGCTGTCCGAGCCGCCACCGTCGTCCGGGCCCGGACCCGCGCCGGGGTCGCCGGGGGTGGACGTCGAGGGCCCGGGACCCACGACGGTGGTGGTGGCGCCCACCGAGGTGGTGGAGGTGCTGGCCACCGTGGTGGTGCTCTCCTGCTCGGGGCGGGTGGTGGGCGGCCCCACGGGACCCGTGGCACCCGGGTACCCAACGCTCCGCTGGGAGTAGTCGCACACGCCCTCGGGGTGGATCTCCTCGAGCCGGGCCTGCTGCTCGGCGGTGGGCTCCCATGCGCCGTAGTCGCCGTCGGCGATCGCCTGGGCCACCGACTTGGTGTGGCACTTGTAGACGTCGTTGGTGATCGGGCCACCGGCGATGACCCGGGAGGTGGAGTGCATCGGGAACGCCGCCGAGCAGGCACCCACGGGAACCCCGTCGACCTCGGTGGGCGCGGAGCCCGTCCAGGCGCCGGCGCCGGTGAGCACCAGCTCCTCGGCCCCGCTCCACACGTCGTCGCCGCTGGCGATCTCGGTGCCGTTGGTGCTCCAGCACCGGTCCACGGCTTCGGTGGGCCGGGCGTCGGCCACGCTCGTACCCGGGTTGGCCAAGATGTTCAGGACCCACTCGTCCATCACCCGGAAGCCCTCGTCGTGCAGGGCGTCGGTGGCGGCCGGATCCTCACCCGGGCGGGCGTCGAGGAACCAGATGACCTGGTTGTCGCTGTGGCCCTGGGCCCTGCGGATCCGCTCGCGGATCACGAACGACTGGTGCACGTTGTGCATGTCGAGCTCGTCCTCCAGGTAGTGGCGGGCGTCGATGATCGGGATCTCCCGCGGCATGTCGCCATCGAAGACCAGCCCGCGCTCGAAGGCGGCGGTGATGGCGGCCACGTCGGCCGAGCGCCGGGGGGCCGGGGTGTCGGCGTCGGGTGCCAGGTTCATCTGGCGTGAGGAGTACTGGTCGAGCTCGTCGCCCTCGCACAGGCCGATGAGCTTGGCGAACACCCCCAGTTCGGCGCCCACCATGGCCTGCACCATGCCGCACGACTCCGGCACCGTGTCCTCGGGCTCCTTCCAGGAACCCACCTCGGCGTTGAGGTCGAGGAACTCCTCGGGCGTGAGGGTGCCGTCGGCCACGGCGCGCAGGCCGTACTGCACGCCCACGTTGTCCCAGGGGACCAGGGCGAAGCCGGTGGTGGGATCGCTGCCGTACACCTCCTCGGCGTCGGCCCAGTGCGTCCACTCCACCCACTGGGACGGGTCCTCGTGGGTGCGCAGCATCCGGCCCATGTCGGGGAAGTCGTCGGGGTACACGGGCTGGCCGGCACCCACCTTGGCGAGCAGTTCACCGAGGTACGGCATGACCGCGTCGTCCATGCCGGTGGCCAGACCGAAGTTGGGGTTCATGGCCAGGGGGGTGGCGCCGCGCCATCCTTCGATGCACTCGCTGCTGCCGGTGTCACCCGTGCGGGCCTGCCAGTCCGAGCTGAAGCCCTCGATGGTGTTCTGGCCCTGGATGATCTTGCGGTCGTCCCAGTCGGCCCACCTCGGGTTGGCGGCGTCGGTGACGTCCATGTAGTGCTCGAGGAGCTCGCAGTCGCCCACGTTGATGGTCTGGGTGGTCATGTCGGGGTAGGAGTACTGCGGGATGGCGGCGTCGAGGAGGCCGGGGTGGTTCTGGCCGTAGACGTACTGCTGGATGCCGCCGCCGGACCCGCCGATGCCCACCGTGTAGACGGGGTCGCCGTGGTCGGCCACGAACCGGGCCTTGAGCTCCAGGGCCGTGCGACCGCCGAGCATCAGGTTGTAGTGGGTGGAGGTGCGGGTTCCGCTGGAGTACACCACCGCGTGGCCGAGGCGCAGGGCCTCGTGCATGAGCGAGGCACCGGTGCTCAGGTCGCCCTGGCTGTGGCCGATGCCCACGCCGCCGCCGAAGTTGAACAGGAGCCGACCGTTCCAGTGGCTCTGGTCCCACGGCCCGTCGGCGCCCACGCCGGCCTGGTACTCCGAGAACGGCACCAGCATGGCGATGCTGTAGATGAACCGGGTGTCGGGCAGGGTGCCCCGCTGGTAGCGGATCAGGTACGGGATCTCACTGGCCCCGCCGGTATCGAGCTGGTCGGCCCCGATCAGGCCGTCGACCTGGAGCATGGCGATGTCGGCGGGCAGGGCCACCGAGCCGGGGGCGAGGACCTTGGTCTGGCCGCCGGTGGTGCGATAGCGGTACTCCACCACGTCGTCCACCTGGCAGCGCTCGCTCCAGCCCAGCGGATCCTTGGTGCGGTCGGGGGCGCCCCCGCCGTCGACCGGGTACACCGGGGTGCCGCGCTTCTCCTGGTTGTCGACGATGGGCTGACCGAGCCCGTTGAACTCGGTGGTGCAGAGGAACGGCGACTGGTCGGCGGCGACGCCGGCCTGGGCGGCCAGCGCCACCCCGGCGGCCGAGCCGGTGGATGCGGGGGACGCGGCCCGGGTCGCGCCGGCACCGGCGGTGAGCGGTGCGACCGCCGCCGCGGTGGTGATGGCCACCGCGAGCGCGGCGGCGACGCGGCGAGGTCCAGTGATCCGGCGTCGTTCAGTCGACACGACTCTCCCTTTCGGTTGCCCGGCCGCGCAGGGTAGGGGACGGGCCGGGCGCCTGCCCGGGATCCCACCAGCGCGCGTTCGCCCGCCCGGACCTGTCACACCCGCTGGGTAAGTTCAGCCCGATGCTGCACCTGCACGCCGCCGAGCGGATCGGCCCGCTCGCCCGGGAGCTGGCAGCGATCCTGGCCGATCCGCCGAGTGATCCGTTCGCCCCGGAGTGGATCGCCACGCCCTCGGTCGGTGTGCGTCGCTGGCTCCGCCTGGAGCTCGCCCGTCACCTGGGCGGGTCATCCCGGGGGGGCGACGGGGTGGCCGCCAACATCGTCGACGCCTTTCCCGGCACCCTGCGGGCGGTGGTCCTGCAGGCCGGTCGGGACGGCGACGATCCCGATCCCTGGGAGGTGGAACGTCTCACGTGGACCGTGCTGGAGGTCCTGGCCGACGCCGAGCGGACGGGCGAGCCGCTCGCCCCCGCCCTCGCCCCCGGTGCGTCGGCCTACTCGAGGGCCCGGCGGCTGGCCGACCTGTTCGACCGCTACCACCTCCACCGCGCCGACCTGGTGCGGGGGTGGGCCGCGGGTGCCGGCGATCCTGTTCCCTCCGCCCAGCGGTGGCAGCCGGAGCTGTGGCGGCGGGGGCCGGCCCGCGGCGTCCCAGCGCCCGCGCCCGCCACGCGGTCG
>DAIMFV010000025.1:8691-23535 GCA_036724365.1 Acidimicrobiales bacterium
CGCCCGAGCGGCTGCCCGAGCTGCTCCAGCGCCTCCGCACCGGCGGGCTCGAGCTCCCGCTCCCGCCCCGGCTGTCGTTGTTCGGCGCCGCGGTCCTGCCCGGGGGGGCGGGGTTCGGTGAGCTGGCCGCTGCGGTCGCCTCGCAGCGTGAGCTCCACGTGTTCCTGCTCCAACCGTCGCTCGCGGCGTGGCGGGAGCTACGGGGCGGGTCGGCCGGCCGAACCGGGGTGGCGTCGCCGGTGAGGTCCCGGTCGGACGATCGCACCGTCGACCTCCTGCGCCACCCGCTGTTGCGGTCCTGGAGCGGGCCCACCCGGGAGACCGCGGTGCTCGTGGGCGACCTCGTCCGGTCGGAGCCGTCCACCGTGGTCGTCCACGAGCCCGGTCCGGCCGCGCCGGTGGACACCGACACCGACACCGACCACGACACGGTGGCCACACCCACGGTGCTCGCCCGCCTGCAGGACGACATCCGCGCCAACCGGGCGCCGACGCCGCTCGACCACCCGGACCCGGGCGACCGGTCGGTCCAGGTCCACGCCACGTTCGGGCCGGCCCGCCAGGTCGAGGCCCTGCGGGACGCGCTGCTCCACCTGCTCGCCGCCGACCCCACCCTGTCCGAGGACGACATCGTCGTGCTGTGTCCGGCACTGGACCGCTTCGCCCCGCTCATCGAAGCCGGGCTGGGGCCCTCCGCCGGGCGCGGCGTCGCCGCTCCGCCGACCGGGCACGCGCCGGCGTTGCGCTACCGGTTGGCCGACCGGTCGCTGCGGGCCTCGAACCCGGTGGCGGCGGCGCTGGCCGCGCTGGTGGACCTGGCGGGGGGCCGCTTCGACGCCACCGGCGTGCTCGACCTGCTGGCCCAACCCGCGATCCGACAGCGGCACGGCTTCACCGACGACGACCTGGGACGCATCGCGGACTGGGTCGCCGAGACCAACGTCCGGTGGGGTCTGCACCCCGACCAGCGGGCGCGCCACGGCGTGCCGGCCGTGATCACCGCCAACACCTGGCGGGCCGGGGTGGACCGCATCCTCCTGGGCGTGGCGGTGGCCGACGACGATCCCTGCTTCACGCTGGGCGACGTCGTACCCCTCGGGGCCGAGGCCGACGACGCCGAACTGGTCGGGCGGCTCGCCGACCTGCTCACCAACCTGGTGGCGCTGGACGACGCCACCACGTCCGAACGCCCGCTGGAGGAGTGGCTCGCCCTTCTCCGACAGGTGGTGCGCGCCACCCTCGCCGCCCCTGCGGATGCCCGGTGGCAGGAGGAGGAGGTGGAGCGGATCTTCCAGCAGATCGAGCAGGACGCTTCCACCGCCGACGGCCCCTGCCCGGTGCCGCTGGCCTTCGTCGACGTGTGCCGACTGCTCACCGAGCGGCTGGCCCCGGGCCGGGGCCGGCCGGACTTCTTCCGGGGCGGGATCACCGTCACCGCCCTGGATTCGCTCCGGGCGGTGCCCCACCGCGTCGTCGCCCTGCTGGGCATGGACCAGTCCGCCTTCACGGCTCCGGCGGCTCCGGCCGACGACCTGGCGGCGCTCTCGCCGCTGCTCGGCGACCGGGACGGTCGGGCCGAACAGCGCCAGGCCGTGCTCGACGCCGTCCTCGCCGCCGGCGACCACCTCGTCGTGGTGCGCGACGGCCGGGACCTGCGCACCAACCAGGAGATCCCGCCGGCAGTCGTGGTGGCCGAACTGCTCGACGTGGTGGCCGCCACCGTCCCGAGGCCGGCTGCCACCGACGACCCGGGCGCAGCCGCCTCCGAGCCCGCCCTGGAGGTCCACCACCCGCGCCAGCCCTTCGACGACCGCTGCTTCACAGCGGGAGCGGTGGTGCCCGGCCGGGTCTGGAGCTTCGATCGCGGTGCGTTCGCCGGTGCGCAGGCCCGTCGTGCCCGCACGGCGGAGGCCCCCCCGTTCCTGGCCCACCCGCTGCCCGCCGAGCCCGTCGGCGTCATCGAACTGGCCGATCTCCACCGCATGCTCGCCAACCCGGTCCAGTCGTTCCTCCAGGACCGCCTCCAGCTCCGCCTCCCCGAGGCCGAGGACGCCCTCGCCGTGCGCCTGCCCGTCGACGTGACGGGCCTGGACCAGTGGCGGGTGGGTGACCGGTTGCTCACCACGCTGCTGGAGGACGGCGACCCCGACCGCTGGCAGCGGCTGGAGGAAGCCGTCGGCACCCTGCCCCCCGGCCGCCTCGGCCGGGAGAAGGCGGCGCAGATCCTCACCACGGGCACCACCCTGCGCGACGCGGCCTGGGCGGCTGGCGTCGGTACGACTCCTCCCGTGCTGGAGCCCGTCGACGTGACCCTTCCCGACGGCACCCGGATCGTGGGAGCGGTTCCTTGCCGGCTCCAGGGGGCCGTCTCGGGTCCGTCGCGCGTGGGCTTCGGGAAGGCCAAGCCGAAGTACCGGCTCGCGGCGTGGCTCGATCTGATGGCCCTGGTGGCGAACGACCCTGAGCGGCCGTGGCATTCGGTGGCCGTGTACAAGGCGGAGAAGACGATCACGCGAGCCAAGGTGAAGTACGACCAGGCCGACGTCGCCGACCTGGTGCCGGTGGGTGAGACGGCTTCGGACCGGTTGGCGTCGGCCCACCAGGGCCTCGCCGTCGTCGTCGACCTGTGGCGGCGGAGCCGGTGTGAGCCACTCCCGCTGTTCCCGTCTTTGTCCCCCGCGGTGCACGCCGGCCGGCCCAGCGCGAAGGCATGGTTCGAGCCGCCCAGACCCGGCTGGGAGTTGGGCGCCGGCGATCGGACGGACCGTTGGATCTCAGTGGTCTACGGCCGCTTCGACCACCCGTCGCTGATGGACCTTGCGGCCCGTCCCCATGATCCCGAACCGGACGAAACCGCACCGGCAGGTCGAGTTCACCGGTACGCCTCCTACCTCTGGACCACCGTCGACGCCACCGCCGACGCCACCGTCGACGTGCGGAGACCGTCGGAGGCACCAACATGAGCGTGGCCCCCCCGTTCGAGGCCGACGGCCCCCTACCTGCCGCCCGCCTGGCAGTGGAAGCAAGCGCCGGCACCGGGAAGACCTACACCCTGACCGCCCTGGCGGTCCGCTTCCTGGCAGAACAGGACGTGGCCATCAGCCAGTTGCTGGTGGTCACGTTCACCCGGGCCGCCACCCACGAGCTGCGCGCCAGGGTCAGGAGCCGGCTGGTGCAGGCCCACGCCCACCTGGCCGCGGGATGCCCGGAGACCGACGACGACGTCCTAACGGCCATCGCCGATGCGGACGAGGCCGAGCGGACTCGCCGCCTGCGTCGGCTGGAGACGGCGGTCACCGACTTCGACGCCGCCACGATCACCACCATCCACGGGTTCGCCGCGCAGGTGCTCGCCCAGGCTGGCGTGCTCATCGGGACCGATCTCGACGCCGCCCTCGTCGACGATGCCCGCGACCTCACCGAGGTCATCTGCGCCGACGTGCTGGCCACGGCCGCCGTCGACCCCGGCCTCGTCGCCCCGCTGCCCACGCTGAGCCGACTCACCTCGTGTACCCGTTTGGCTCTGGGGTCGGCCGATCTCCTGGTGTTGCCCGAGGAGTCCGACCCCCCCGATCCGCCCAACCACCTGCTGCGACGTCTGGTGCTCGAGTCGGTTGAGCGCATCCGGGACCATCGGGTCCGGGCCGGAACGCGCAGCTTCGACGATCTGCTCACCGAGCTCCGGTTCGCGTGTCGCGGCCGGGAGCGCACGGTGGCCGCGTTCCTCCGGGACCGGTACCGGGTGGCGCTCATCGACGAGTTCCAGGACACCGACCCGGTCCAGTGGGAGATCTTCCACACCCTCTTCACCCCCGACGGGCCCACGCCCGCCGTGGGCACGCTGGTGGTGGTGGGTGATCCGAAGCAGGCGATCTATTCGTTCCGGGGTGCAGATGTCCACACGTACCTGGCGGCGGTGAGCGAGCAGTCCGAGCTGAGGACCCTCGATGTGAACTGGCGCTCTGACGGCGCCGCGCTGTTGGCGGTGGAACGATTGTTCAGCGAGGTCACCTTCGGTGACGACCAGATCGGGTTCGTGCCGGTGGCACCCGCGCCTGGTCATGCCGAGCGGCGACTCACGACCACCGCACCCGCCCATCGTCCCCTGCCGGCACTCGTCCTGCGCCTGGCCGTCGGCGAAGGGATCCAGCGGGACCAGAGCAGCAGCTATTACACGAGCGACGGCGCGTACCAGGCCATCCGGGAGGACCTCTGCGATCAGGTGATCGAGCTGCTTCGGAAGGCGACCCTCCCCGCCGACGGGGCAGAGCCGGCGCGGCGGGTGCGGCCCAGCGACCTCGCCGTCCTGGTGCGGACGGGCGAGGAGGCCAACCAGGCGCAGGCCAGCCTGGTCGCCCGCGGCATTCCGGCGGTGCTGGCCCGGGGCGGCAGCGTGCTCACCTCCCCGGCCGCCACGCAGTGGCGCTGGCTGCTGGAGGGTCTGGCCCGCCCCGCCGACCCGTCCCGGGCCCGCGCGGCAGCCCTGTCGTGGTTCGTCGGTTGGACGGCGGAGCAGGTCGCCACCGCCGACGACGCAGCCCTCGCGCAGGTCCAGGACCGGCTCCACCGCTGGGCCGACCGGCTGTCGGACGGCGGTGTCTCGGCTCTGGTGCGAGAGGTGTGGGGGGAGAGCGGTGTGGCGGCCCGCCTCCTGGGTCGACCGGACGGAGACCGTGACCTCACCGATCTGGACCACCTCGCCGAGCTCCTGCGGACCGAGGCCACCGGCAGCGCCGGCAGCGTGGCCAGCCTGCTCGGGGTGCTGGACTCCCAGCCGGTACCCGAAGCCGAAGCCGACCAGGACCAGGACCTGGCATCGCGACGTATCGAGACCGAGGCCGACGCCGTCCAGATCATGACGGTGTGGGTGTCCAAGGGCCTGGAGTTCCCCATCGTGCTCTGTCCCTCGCTGTGGCGATCACCCCAGGTGGGTGAAACGGTGTTCCAGGACACCACCCGGGGTGTCCGGGTTCTGGACGTCGCCAGGTCCGAGGCCACCAAGGAGGCCGCCGCCCGGGACCGGGCCGGCGAACAGCTCCGACTCCTCTACGTCGCGTTCACCCGGGCCAGTCACCAGACCGTGGTCTGGTGGGCGCCGTACAAGAGCTCGCGCTCCAACGCGCTGAGCCATCTGCTCTTCGCACGTCATCCCGACGGGAGCGTGGATGGTGCCGCCCTGCAGGCGCTCTCCGTCGAGGTGCCCGCGGATGACGAGCTCATCGACAGGCTCCGGTGGTTGTCCGTCGGCGACATCGCGACCGTCGAGGTGCACGGTCACCCTCCCGTACCGCTGGAGCGGTGGTCGCCCGAGGTCCTCTCGCCTGCTGAGCTCGCAGTGGCGGAGCTGGGCCGCCCGCCGCTTCGGCGGTCCAGCCGGTGGTCGTTCACGGCCATCACCGCCGGGGTGGCCACGCACGATCCGGCTGCGCCCCGCCTGGACCTGCCCGAGGCGGCGGGCGGCACCGACGAGGGGACCGAGGTTGCCGAGCTGACGCCGGACGGCACGGCGTCAGCGGGACCGACCTCTGCGGCCACCGGCCCGACCACCACCCCGACAGACCCGCCGCAGCTGCCCTTCGACGCCGTCGCCGTGTCGCCGCTGGCCTCGTTGCCGGCCGGCGCGGACTTCGGCATCCTCGTGCACGAGGTGCTGGAGGTGGTCGACTTCACCGCCCCGGACCTCGACGCGGCGCTGGCCCACGCATTGGACGAGCGCCTGGCCTGGCGGTCCTTCGACCTCACCCCCGTAGGCGATCCCGACGGCTCCCCGGCCGCCGGCCGCCGCCTGCTGATCGACGGGCTCGCCGCCTCGGTCGACACCCCGCTGGGGCCGTCGTTCGCAAGCCTGCGCCTCCGGGACCTCGCCCGGGCCGATCGGCTCGACGAGCTCTCCTTCGACCTCCACCTGGCCCGGCCCGGCCAGGAGCCCACGGTGCCGGACCTGGCGGCGGTGGTGCTCGACCACCTGGACCCGCGGGATCCGTACCGCCCGTGGGCGGAGTCGCTGCGCGGATCGGGGCGCCCCGTCGGACTCGCCGGCCCCCTCCCGGGCTCGATCGCCCTGGGGGCCCGGGTCCGCGGTCCCCAGGGCGCCCGCTTCGTGGTGGTCGACTACAAGACCAACCGCCTGCACCCACCGGGCACCGTGCCGGCCGGCCACTACCGACCGGGCCTGCTGGTCGACGCCATGGCCCACCACCACTACCCCCTGCAGGCGCTGCTCTACCAGGTGGCGCTCCACCGCTTCCTCCGGTGGCGCCTGGGCGACGGCTACCGCCCGGAGACCCACCTGGGTGGCGCGGCCTACCTGTTCGTGCGGGGGCTGGCCGGACTGACGACCCCGATGGTCGACGGCACACCTCACGGCGTGGCGTCGTGGGCGGTGCCGCCCGGCCTGGTCACGGCCCTGAGCGACCTGCTGGCGGGCCCTGCCGACCCGACGGAGGTGGTCCGGTGACCGCACCGGTCGGATCGCTACCGTCTTCGCCGGCCGTGCTCGCCCCGTACGTCGAGGCCGGGCTCTTCGGGCCCACCGAGGTCCACCTGGTCGGCACCGTCGCCCGCCTGGAACCGGCGGCGGAGCCCCTGGCCCTGCTCGCCCTGGCCGTGGCGACCCGAGCGCCCCGCCTCGGCCACGTCGGCATCGAGCTGGCCGAGGTCGGCTGGCGGCTGCTGGACCGGGAGCGGGAGGACCTCGCCGGACTCACCTGGCCCGACCCCGGCGCGTGGGCCGCGGTGCTGGCCGACAGCCCGATCGTGGCCGGGCCCACCGACCACCGGGCCGAGCCCCGCCGTCCACTCGTGTGGGACGGCACCCGGGTGTACCTGCAGCGCTACTACGACCACGAGTCGGCGGTGGTGGCCGACCTGACCCGCCGGTCCGAGGCGGGCAAGGGGGGGGGCGAACCGGCGGTGGTCGGCGAGGTCCTCGACCGGCTCTTCCCGGTCGACGCCGCCGGCGAACCGGACCTCCAACGGTTGGCGACCCAGGTGGCCCTGACCGAACGGGTCGCGGTGATCGCCGGCGGTCCCGGCACCGGGAAGACCCACACGGTGGCCCGGTTGCTGGCGGCGGCCCACCAGGTGGCCGACGCCCAGGGGCGGCGGCTGGAGGTGGCGTTGGCGGCACCCACGGGCAAGGCGGCGGCGCGGATGACCGAGGCCGTGCACCGCAGCGTGGACGAGGCGGAGGGGGTCGGCCTGTTCGACGCCGACGTGGCGACCCGGCTGCGGGCGGTGGACGCCGGCACGATCCACCGGCTGCTGGGCTGGCGCCCGGGGGGCCGGTTCCGCCATGACCGCCTGAACCCGCTCCCGCACGATCTCGTGGTCGTCGACGAGACCTCCATGGTCTCGCTGCCGCTCATGGCCCGGCTCATCCAGGCTGTGCGGCCCGACGCCCGCCTCGTGCTGGTGGGGGACCCCCACCAGCTGGCGAGCGTCGACGCCGGCACCGTGCTCGGTGACCTGGTGGGCCCGGCGGGCGAGGCGTCGGACGGCACGGTGCACGAGACCGGGTCCGGATCGGGCGACCGTGGAGGTGCCCGGGAGGACCGAGGTGGCGCGGCGGGGCACGGCCCCCTGACCGGTCGGGTCACCGTGCTCCGATGGGTCCATCGCTTCGGCGCCGAGACCGGGATCGCCGCACTGGCCGACGCCATCCGGCAGGGCGACGATGACGCCGTGGTCGAGCTGCTCCACGACCGTGACGACCTCCAACTGGTCGGTCCGCACGACGGACCGGCGCTGGCGGCGGTGGAGGGGGAGGTGGCCGACGCCGCGGCGCGCGTCGTCGGGGCGGCCCGTCGGGGTGAGATCGGCCCGGGCCTGGCCGCGGCCACCGGCCTCCAGGGGCTCACCGCCACGAGGCTCGGTTCCAACGGGCTGCGGTCCTGGAGCGAGCGAATCGAGCGGGCCGTGGCCGACCGCGTGCCTGGGCTGGAGCTGTCTCGCCGTTGGTACGCCGGTCGGCCGGTGCTCGTCACCGCCAATGACCGGCTGAACGCGCTGGCCAACGGCGACACCGGGCTGACCGTCGACCACGACGGTGCCCTGGTGGTGGCCTTCCCGATCGGGGGCAACCATCGGCTCGTCCCCACCGCCCGGCTC
The DNA here is from genome assembly GCA_036724365.1 of Acidimicrobiales bacterium. Classification (GTDB taxonomy): domain Bacteria; phylum Actinomycetota; class Acidimicrobiia; order Acidimicrobiales; family Iamiaceae; genus Aquihabitans. The sequence goes on from DAIMFV010000025.1 coordinate 16,801, forward strand.
GGAGACGTCGACACCTGGTGGGCCATGACCATCCACAAGAGCCAGGGCTCGGAGTTCCGCCAGGTCGTGGTGGCCCTCCCGGCGGTGGATTCACCGATCCTCACCCGCGAGCTGCTGTACACCGCGGTGACCCGTGGGCGCGAGCACATCACGGTGGTGGCCGACGAGGCCGCGGTCCGGGCCGCGGTCCGTCGGCCCGTGGCCCGGTCGTCGGGCCTGCGCGACCGGATCTGGCCGCCCCCGGCCCCCTGAGGGCACCGAGAAGACCAGGTCGGCGCGCCCTCGCCCCCACGATCGAGGGGTGGATCCGCTTCGTTGTCACACCCCCTCGGTACGTTCGACCCATGGTCCGGTTCCTCCACACCGCCGATTGGCAGCTCGGCATGACACGGCACTTCCTCGGTGCCGAGGCCCAGCCGCGGTTCTCCGCGGCCCGGGTGGAGGTCATCCGCACCATCGGGGCCCTGGCCGTGCAGGAGGGCTGCAGCTTCGTGGTGGTGTGCGGCGACGTGTTCGAGACCAACCACGTCGAGCGCCAGGTGGTGGTCCGGGCGCTCGACGCCATGGCCGCCACCCCCGGGGTCACCTTCTTCCTCCTCCCGGGCAACCACGATCCGCTGGATGCCTCCTCGGTGTTCCGGTCGCCCACCTTCGTGGCGCACCGGCCCGCCAACGTGGTGGTGCTGGACTCGCCCGGCCCGGTGCCGGTGGCCCCCGGGGTCGAACTGGTGCCTGTGCCTTGGACCTCCAAGCGTCCGCTGGCCGACCTGGTGGCCGGTGCCACCGCAGACCTGGCGGTGAACGGCACCCGGCGGGTGGTGGTGGCCCACGGCGCGCTCGACGTGCTCTCGCCCGACGATGCCAACCCCGCGCTCATCTCGCTGACGGCGGCCGAGACCGCCGTGGCCGACGGTCGGGTGCACTACGTGGCCCTCGGCGACCGCCACTCCACCACCTCGGTGGGCCGCACCGGCCGCATCCGCTACGCCGGGGCCCCCGAGCCCACCGACTTCCGCGAGGTCGACCCGGGCCAGGTGCTGCTCGTGGAACTGGGTGACGACGGCGCCGTGCACGTGGAGGAGCGTCGGGTGGGCACCTGGCGGTTCGTGCGCCACGAGGCCCACGTCACCGGCGACGCCGACCTCGACCTGCTCGATGGCTTCCTCGACGCGTTGCCCGACAAGGCCCGCACCATCGTGCGCCTGGCCCTGGTGGGGCAGCTCTCCCTCACCGAGAAGGCCCGGCTCGACGCCGTGCTGGCCCACCACACCGACCTGCTCGCCGCGCTGCAGGGGTGGGAGCGCCGCATCGACCTGGTGATCCTTCCCGACGAAGCCGACTTCACCGGCCTGGAGCTCACCGGCTTCGCCCGGGAGGCCCTCGCCGACCTGCGGGCCGCCGCCGAAGGAGACGGCTCCGGCGCGGTCGCCGCCCAGGACGCCCTGGCCCTCCTGTTCCGCATGGCGGGCGTGGCGTCATGAGGCTCAACCGGATCGCCCTGCGCAACTTCCGCGGCGTCACCTCCGCCGAGGTCACGTTCCCGGCCGAGGGCGTCACGATCATCGAGGGAGACAACGAGGTCGGCAAGAGCTCGCTCACCGAGGCCCTCGAGCTGATCCTCGACGTGCGCGACGATTCCAAGAAGGCACGGATCAAGGCCGTCCAGCCGGTGGACCGAGATGCCGGACCCGAGGTCGAGGTCGACCTCACCAGCGGCCCCTACCGCGTGCTCTACACCAAGCGGTGGCTGCGCCGGCCCGAGACCACCCTTACCGTGGTCGAGCCCGAGCGCCTCCAGCTCACCGGCCGGGAGGCGCACGAACGCGTCCAGGCCATCCTGGCCGAGACCCTCGATGCCGATCTGTGGCGGGCGTTGCGGCTCGAGCAGGGCACCGACCTCCAGCAGGCCAGCTTCGCCGTGTCGTCCCTGGGTCGGGCGCTGGATCTGGCCGCCGGGGGCGAGCTGGGCGGCGAGCACGACGACGCGCTCTGGGAACGCATCGTGGCGGAGCGAGACCGCTACTGGACCACCACCGGTCGGCCCAGCACCGAGCGCGTCCGCCTCGCCGACCGGGTGTCCGAAGCCGTCGAGCGGGTGCGCCAGGTGGAGGCAGACCTGCGAGACCTGGAGTCGCAGTCCGACGAGATCACCCGCCTCACCGCCGAGGCCGCCGAGCTGGCGGCCACGCAGGTGGAGCTGGAACGGCACGAGGCCGAGGTGTCCGATCGGGTCGAGGCCGTGGCTGAGCTCCGTCGCCGCGTCGAGCAGCTCGCCGCCCGGCGTGACGCCGCCGTGGCCGATCACGAGCGGTGGACCGAGGTTGCCGACACGCGTGCCGCGGCGGTGGCCCGGGTCACCGAGCGCCAGGCCCGGCTGCGCGAGGCCGAGCAGCAGGTGGCCCAGGCCGAGCCGCTTCGGGCGGCGGCCGAGGTCGCCCTGGCCGAGGCCATCGCTGTGCGCGACGACCTCACCGCTGACGTCCGTCGCACCGACGACCTCCACCGCCAGGCGGCGGCCGATGCCGGGCACCGGCGCCGTCAGATCGAGATCGAACAGCGCACCGAGCGCCGCGACCGGGTGGTCAAGGACCAGGCCGCCCTCGAGGCCGCCGAGGCGGTGCTCGACGGCGTCCGGGTCGACGCCGCCGTGCTCGCTCGGATCGAGGAGGCCCACCTCGAGCTGGCCCGGGCCGAGGCCGCAGCCGAGGCCGGCGCCGCCCGGGTCTCGGCCACGGCCCTCAGCGACCTCACCGTCGAGGTCGACGGCACCGTCACCCCCCTGGCCGAGGGAACCACCCACCACCTGGTCGTCACCGCCGGCTCCGAACTGGTGGTCCCCGGCGTGGTGGCCGTCTCGGTCCAGGCCGGTGCCGAGGCCCAGGCGCTCCACGGGCGCCTCCGCGCCGCCCGGCTCGAGTTGGATCGCCTGTGCGCCGACCACGGGGTGGCCGACGTCCGCGAGGCCCAGGCCGCCGCCGCGTCCCGGGCCGAGGCCGAGCTGATCCGCCGGCACGCCACCGAGCGGATCCGAGACGATCTCCGAGACCTCACGCTGGAGGCGCTCGACCGCAAGATCGGCCGCCACGCCGAGCGGATCGCCGCCTTCGAGGCCGAGCGTGGTCACGAGCCGCCCCTCCCCGCAGACCTCGACGCCGCCCAGGCGGTGGTGGAGGACACCGAGGCGCACCTGGCCGACCTGCGCCACCGGCTCACCGACCTCGAAGCCCACGTGGGCGCCGCGCAGGCCGCGCAGGGCGATGCCGCGGTGGCCAACGCCGGACTGGTGGAGCGGGTCAACCTGGATCGCGACGCCCTGCTGCGGGCGCAGGCGGCGCTGACCACCGCGCGGGCCACCCAGCCCGACCACGTCATCGACGAGGCTCGGCGGCGGGCCGAGACCGCCCGCCACGAAGCCGGGGCCCTCCTCGCCGAGGGACGCACCACCCTCCGTCACGAGGACCCCGACACCCTCGACGACCTGGTGGCCAACGCCCGCCAGGCACGGCTGCGGGGCACCGAGGCGATCCGCGCCAACCACGACCGTCGCGAGCGGCTCCGGGCCGTGCTCGAGGACCGGGGCGAACAGGGGCTGTCGCAACGCCTCGATGCGGCCCTCACCGAGCGCGACCACCTCCAGGCCGAACAGGAACGCCTCGAAGCCCGGGCCAACGCCGCCCGGCTCCTGCACGACACCTTCGCGGCGCGCCGCCTGGAGGCCCGGGCCCGCTACCTGGCGCCGTTCCGGGAGCGCATCGAGCAGCTGGGGCGTCTGGTGTTCGGGCCCACCCTCCAGGTGGAGCTCGACGAAGACCTGCGCATCGCCAGCCGCACCCTCCAGGGCGTCACGGTGGGGTTCGAGCAGCTCAGCACCGGGGCCCGCGAGCAGCTCGGGATCCTGTCCCGGCTGGCCTGCGCCATGATCGTGGCCGGCGAGAGCGGGGCCCCGGTGGTGTTCGACGACGCCCTGGGCTGGACCGACCCGCAGCGCCTCACCCAGATGGCCGCCGCCATCGCCCTCGCCGGTCGTCAGTGCCAGGTGATCGTGCTCACCTGCACCCCGGGCCGGTTCGCGGGCATCGGCGACGCCCACGTGGTGCGGTTGCCGGACCCGCGCCGGGCGGATCCGTCCGCCGCTCCCGCCGCCGCCGGCTGATCGCTGGGCGAACCCGGGCGTCCGGGCCGGGCCGGTGCAAGAAACTCGACAGGAACCTGCAAGCAAACGGCCACGCCGGTAACACGATGGCGAAACGGCACCTTCCTACCGTCGCCTGGGTATGCACGGAACCGGGCCCCTCGTCGACCTCCTCCTGGTGCTCCTCCTGGCCAAGGTGGCCTCGGAGGTGGCCGAGCGCCTGAGCCTGCCCGGTGTGGTCGGCGAGATCCTCGCCGGCGTGATCGCCGGTCCCTCCCTGCTCGGGTGGGTCCACGACAGCGAGGTCATCCTCTTCCTCGGTGAGGTCGGCGTGATCCTCCTGCTCCTCGAGGTCGGGCTGGAGATGGACCTCGGCGAACTGGGCGCCGTGGGCAAAGCGGCGCTGTCGGTGGCCGTCGCCGGCGTGGTGCTGCCGTTCGTGGGCGGTGCCGGCGCCGGCCTGGCCCTCGGCATGACCGGCACCGAGGCGATCTTCGTGGGCGCGGCCCTCACCGCCACCAGCGTGGGCATCACGGCCCGGGTGTTCGGCGACCTGCGGGCGCTCACCTCGGTGGAGGCCCGCACCGTGCTCGGTGCCGCCGTGGCCGACGACGTCCTGGGGCTGATCATCCTCACCGTGGTGGTCCGCCTGGTGGAGGTGGGTTCCATCAACGCCCTGGCGGTGGGCGAGCTGATCGTGGTGGCGGTGGGCTTCCTGGCCGTGGCCACCCTGGTGGGGTTGCGGGTGGTGCCGCCGGCGATCGACCGGGTGCAACGCTGGACCCGGGCCCCCGGCACGCTGGTGGCTCTGGTGGTGGCGTTCACCCTCGGCATGGCCCACCTGGCCAGCCTGGCCAAGCTCGCTCCGATCATCGGGGCCTTCGTGGCCGGCATCTGCCTCACCCGCAGCCCCGCCCGCCACCGGATCGCCAGCGACCTCGGTCCGCTCAGCCATGTGCTGGTCCCGGTGTTCTTCTTCCGCATCGGCATGGAGGCCGATCTGGCCGAGTTCGCCGACCCCGGCGTGCTGGGGCTGGCGGCGGTGCTCATGGTGGTCGCGGTGCTCGGCAAGCTGGCAGCGTCGCTGGTCATGGGCAAGGCCCCCGGCGACCGCTTGCTCATCGGGCTGGGGATGCTGCCCCGTGGCGAGGTGGGTCTGATCTTCGCCACCATCGGGCTCCAGCAGGGTGTGTTCGGCAACGACGTCTACGCCTCGATGCTGCTCGTGGTGCTGGGCACCACGCTCCTGGCACCGCCGCTCCTGCGTGCCCGCCTGGTGAAGGTGCGGGCCCGGGCCGGTGCCACCTACGAGGCCGAGCCCCGCCCCGACGACGGGTGGTTGATGTGCGAGGGCGGTGTGGTCGAACTGCGGGCCCACCCGCCCGAGGACCAGGTGGTGGCCGTCGGGCTGGAGGCCGCCCTCTTGATGGACGAGCACCGCCCCGGCGAGTCGCTGCTGCGGTGGATCGATTCGTTGCCCGCCGATCTGCCGGCGGCGACGCCGGCCCTGAACAGCTCGTTCGGCGCCTTCCTGCAGCACGCCGGCGTCCGGGCCTGGCGGTTCCTCTACGTCACCGGGCTGCTCCAACGGGTCGTGCCCGAGCTCGACGCCGCAGTCCGCCGGCAGGTCGATGACCCGTTCGACCCCGATCCCCTCGGCGCCCTGCAGTGGCCGCGGGTGGCGGCCCTGCACGACGGCGGCCGGGTGCCGTCGCTCGTGGCGGTGCTGGCCGCGACCGTGCTCGATGCGACCGATGGCGACACCGGCCCCGAGGCGCGCCACCTGGGTGCGGCCCTGGCGCAGCGGGTCGGGCTGGGCCAGAGCGGGATCCGGCGGGTGATCGACCTGGTGGCAGATGCCGATCTGCTCGTGGGCATGGCCCCCCAGCGGGGGTTCACCGTCGACGAGGTGCGTCAACTGGCCGGGCACCTCGGTGACCGCTCCCGTCTGGACGACCTGGTGGCCCTCACCGACGCGACCACCCTGGAGCCCCACGTGCGCGTCGGGGTGGACGCCCTGGTGGCCGAGGTGGAGCGGATCCTCGCCGCCACCGCCGGCGAGGATCCCGTATCGGTGGCCGCCCGCATCGAGGCCGCGATGCCACTGGTGGGCGATCTGGCGGCAGACCGGCTGCGGTCGGCACCACCCGCGTTCGTGCTGCGGGTACCGGTCGGCGAGCTGGCCCACCAGGCCTTGTTCTGCGAACCGCCACCCGGCGCGGACCAGCCGCGGGTGGAGGTCAGGCCCGGGGTCTCGGGCGACCGGTGGCGCGTCGGGGTGGTGGCCCGGGACCGGGCCGGCCTCCTGGCCGGTCACACCCAGGTGCTGGCCGCCCTGGGTCTCGACGTGGTCGCGGCTGATGCCGTGACCTGGTCCGACGGGGTCGCCCTGGCGGTGTTCGACGTGACCTCCCCGACCGAGCCCGACGCCGATGACCTGGTCACCAGGGTGCGGCGGCAGGCCGACACCCCGCTGACCACGGCCCCGCTGGGTGATGTCGAGCTGGAGGTCGACCAGGCGGGGAGCCCGTGGCACACGATCATCCGGGCCGTGGCCCCCGACCGGGTCGGCCTGCTCGCCGCCCTCACCGCCGCCTTCGCCG
>DAIMFV010000026.1:0-1120 GCA_036724365.1 Acidimicrobiales bacterium
GTTCCTCGCCTTCCACGAGATCCGCCGAGGCCCGGTCCGCTTCTCGTTGCTGGCCCTGGCCATCGGCCTGCTGCTGTTCCTGGTGCTGTTCCAACAGGCCCTGCAGAACGGGCTGATCACCTCGTTCGTGGGGGCCCTGCGCAACCAGTCGGCCCCGGTCATCGTCTACAGCCTCGACGGGCAGCGCACCCTCCAGGGCAGCACCATCGCCGAGGACGTCGAGGATGCGGTCAGCGGGGTCGACGGCGTGGGTGCCGTGGCCCACGTCGGCCAGGGCACCTTCACCGTGTCCATCGAAGGCGCCGAGCCGGTCGACGCCTCGGTGCTGGGCACCGACGACCCCGACCTGGGTCGGCCCACCGAGCTGTCGGCGGGCCGGTTCGCCGAGGCCTCCGGTGAGGCCGTGGGCAGCGACGCCGACTTCGAGGTGGGCGACCAGGTGGCGGTCCTGGCCGACGGGGCCGATCCGCCGGTCACCCTCCCCGTCGTCGGCGTGGCCCGAGACGTGCAGTTGAGCGTCACCCCCACCCTCTTCACCGATCTCGCCACCTACGAAGGTGCCGTCCGCGCCGTGAACCCCCAGGCACCCACCGTTCCGGTGAACGCCCTGTTCCTCCGGCCCGAGCCGGGCGTCTCGCCCGCCGTGCTGGTCGACCGCATCAACGCCGCCACCCCCGACGCCGACGCCGTCACCCGCGAGGAGGCGGCCGACACCGCGCCGGGCGTGGCCCAGGTCCGCCAGTCCTTCCAGATCATCTTCGCGCTCTACGGCCTGGTCGTCCCCCTGGTCACCGGCCTGTTCTTCCTGATCATCACGCTCCAGAAGGCCCGGTCGCTCACCCTGCTGCGGGCCATGGGAGCCCGCACCGCCGTGTTGGCCGGCGCCCTCGTCAGCCAGGTCCTGGCCGTCACCGCCCTGGGCGTGGTGGTCGGCGTCGGGCTCTACCGGCTGGTCACCAGGGGCGGTCGGGTGGGCGGCCTGACGCTGCGGTTCGAGCCGGGGCTCGCCGGTGTGTGGGCCGTGGTCTTCCTCGTGCTCGCCGTGGTCGGCTCGCTCGGCTCGCAGGGGCGGGGGGCGCGGCGGCGGGCTCCTGTCGCCACCGCCCGGGGGGGGGGGGGG
>DAIMFV010000026.1:1130-1438 GCA_036724365.1 Acidimicrobiales bacterium
TCGCTCGGCTCGCTGCGCCGGGTGCTGCGCATCGATCCCATCGACGCCACCACGGGAGGAGGATCGTGAAGCTCGCCCTCCGGGAACTGCGCCGCCGACCCGGGCGCTTCGTCACCGCCACCGCCGTGCTCACCGTGCTGGCGATACTGCTCATGTTCCTCGGCGGCCTGCTCGATGGCCTGCTGGCCGGGTCCACCGGCGCCTATCGGGCCCAGCGTGCCGACCTGATCGTGTACTCGAGCACCGCCCGGGAGTCGCTGGTCCGCAGCCGCATCGACCAGCCCGCCCGCCGGCAGGTCGAGTCGGCT
>DAIMFV010000026.1:1448-23343 GCA_036724365.1 Acidimicrobiales bacterium
CCAGCCGGGATCTGCCCTCCACCGCCCTGCTCGGCTGCGAACTGGCCCCCCGGGGCCTGCCGGCCACCCCGCCGGCCGCCGGCACGGTGATCGCCGACTCCACCCTGAAGGCCGACGGAGTCGCCGTCGGCGACACCCTGCTGCTCGGCCCGGTCCGCACTCCGGTCGAGGTGGTGGGCTTCGTCGACGACACCGGCTACTCGGGTCAGGCCTCGCTGTGGGGCTCCCTGGAGACCTGGCGGTCGGTCACCGCCGCCAACCGGCCCGACCGCACGTTCGCCGACGACTCGGTGGCCGCCTTGGTGGTCCAGGTCGACGGCGACGCCGCCGCGGTGGCCGACGCCGTCGACCGCGCCACCGACGGCGCCACCGCCACGCTCACCATCGACGAGGCCATCGAGGCCCTGCCCGGCGTGGCCCAGCAGCGGTCCACCTTCAACCAGATCATCGGGGTCACCGCCGTGATCGCCCTGGTGGTGGTGGGCCTGTTCTTCGCCCTCATCACCGTGGAGCGCACCCCGCTCTACGGCATCCTCAAGGCCATCGGCGGATCGAGCGCCACGCTGTTCGGCGGGGTGGTGGCGCAGGCGGTGGCGATCGCCCTGGTGGCCTCCTTCCTCGGGGCGGGCGCGTCGTTGGCGCTCGACGCCGCCATCCCGCCCGGCACCCTCCCGTTCCAGGTCACCCCCAGCCGGCTGGTCACCAACGTGGCCCTGTTGGTGCTGGCGGCGGTGGCCGGGTGTGCCTTCTCGCTGCGCCGGGTGCTGCGCATCGACCCGGCCGCCGCCATCGGAGCGGCATCGTGACCGCCACCCCCACGTCCACCTCCACCTCCACGGAGCCCGCTGTGAACCAGCCCGATCCCGCCAACCCGTCCGCCCCGCCCGCCCTGCGGATGGTCGACGTCCGGAAGGTCTACGGATCCGGCGACGGCGAGGTCGTCGCCCTCGACCACGCCGAGCTGGAGGTGGCGCGGGACGAGATCGTGGCCCTGGTGGGGCCGTCGGGCTCGGGCAAGACCACGCTGTGCTCCATCGCCGGCGGGCTGCTCCACGCCACCGACGGTGCGGTGGAGGTCGACGGCCGCGACATCACCCACCTCTCGCCGTCGGAGCTCACCGACTTCCGGCGGAGCTCGGTGGGCTTCGTGTTCCAGACCGTGAACCTGGTGCCGTTCCTCACGGCCCGGGAGAACCTCCTGGTGGTCAACGAGCTCGGCGGCCGCCGCAACCGCAACGGCAGCCGGGCCCGGGCCCGGGCCGACCAGCTCCTCGAGGAGCTCGGCCTCGCCGACCGGGCCGGCAACCTGCCGTCACAGCTCTCGGGCGGTCAGCGTCAGCGGGTGGCCATCGGGCGGGCGCTGATGAACGACCCTGCGCTGGTGCTGTTCGACGAGCCCACCTCGGCGCTGGACTCGAAGCTCGGCGACCAGGTGGTGCACCTCATCCGCGAGGAGATGAAGGCCCGCGGCACCTCCGCCATCATCGTCACCCACGACGACCGCATCACCCACTACGCCGACCGCACCGTGCACATCGAGGACGGCCGCATCCAGGCCTGACCGTCCTGACGGGCCGACGGTCTGATGGGGATCAGGCGAGCTTGGTCACCAGGTCGTCGGGGATGGGCGGCAGGTCGTCGATCAGGGTCCTCAGGCCCTTCACCCACACCTCGGTCAGCTCGGTCAGGTAGGGGTGGTCGGCCTCGATGCGGTGCTCGTTCACCACGAACGACCCGTTGCGGTACACGGCGGTGTCGTAGGGCGGGCCCACCGAGAGGTTGGCGTGGACCGTGCTGAGCATCGACGCGAGGGCCAGCTTGCCGGCGGTGGTGACGTCGACGTGGGGGCGCGCCGCCAGCTCAGCAGGAACTTGCCGTACTTGGATTCGCCGATCTGCAGGTACGGCAACGTGTCGGACGCCCGGATGTAGTTGCCCTCGGGGTACACCAGCAGGATGTCGGGTCGCTGCCCACCGATCTGGCCGCCCAGGATGAACGTGGCGGTCGCTCCGGGGCCCACGGTGGGGACGTGCTCGGCCGCCACCTCCCGGCTGAGCCGCCCCAGGTAGAGGGCCGCCTCGAAGAGGTGGGCCACCGTGGCCAGGCTCTCGCGCCCGTCGTCGGCGCCCAGGTCGCGGTCGACCCGAGCCAGCACCTCGTGGGTGGTGGCCAGGCTGCCGGCGGCCTGCACCACGAAGGCGCGGTCCGGGCCGGCGTTGATCACGTGGAGCTTGCGGAAGGTGCCGATGTTGTCGACCCCCGCGTTGGTGCGGGTGTCGGACAGGAACAACAGCCCGGAGTCGAGGCGGAGGGCGAGGCAGTAGGTCACCCCACCAGCATGCCCGAGCCGCCGGACGGCCCGTTCCGGACGTAACGTGCAGCGCATGACGGGGACCGGGGGAACGGGCCACGACCGCGCCGACCGCATCGCGGTCAGTCGGCGGGCGGTGCTGGCCGGGGCGGCGGCGACGGTGACGGCCGTGGCCCTCGGGGCGTGCAGCAAGGAGTCGTCGACGACGGGCTCCGCCACCACGTCCGGTCCCGGGTCGTCCTCCTCCGGTACGGCGTCCACCGCGGCGTCGGTCGCACCCTCCACCGCGGCTGAGGAGGAGGGGCGGTACGTGCCGCCCGCTCACGGGGGCTCGTGGGAGACGGTCGACGCCGCCGACGTCGGCTGGTCGGCCGAGGGGCTCGAGGCGGTGGCGCGGCTGGCCGAGACGTCGAACAGCAGCACCCTCACGGTGCTGGTCGGCGGGCGGCTGGTGCTGGAGCGCTACTTCGCCGGGTCCACGGCGGAGTCGGTGCAGGACATCGCGTCGTGTCAGAAGAGCGTGACCTCCACGTTGGTGGGGATGTCGGTGGAACGGGGCGAGCTGGAGCTCGACCAACCGGTGTCGGACCTCCTCCCGGTGGGCTGGAGCAAGGCCGAGCCGGCCTCGGAGGCCGTGATCACCATCCGCCACCTGCTCACCATGACCAGCGGCCTCCACCCCCGGCGTCTCACCCGCGTGGCCGAGCCCGGCGTCACCTTCGACTACAACACTGCCGCCTATCAGAAGCTCCGGCCGGCGCTGGAAGAGGCCACCGGCTCCGACATCGACGCCCTGAGCCGGGAGCGGCTGTTCGATCCGGTGGGCATGAGCCCACTGGCGGTCTGGGAACCCCGCCCCGACCTGCCCCAGTTCCGCGACCCCACCGGTGCGCTGGAGTGGGGCCTCAAGCTGCCGGCGCGCGACATGGCCCGCTTCGGGCTGCTGGCGCTGCGCAAGGGAACCTGGGGTGCCGACGAGTTGGTGTCGGCCGCCTGGTTCGACGAGGCGTGGACGTCGTCGCCGGCCCAGGTCGACTACGGCTACCTGTGGTGGCTGCTCGGCCGTAGGCAAGGGGCCCGGAACCGGGTCCCCGAGGACTGGGTGGCGGCCCTCGGCGCCGGCGACCAGAAGGTCTTCGTGGTGCCCAGCCTCGACCTGGTGGTCACCCGCCAGGGCGCGGCGGCCAAGGAGGCCACCGAGGCCCGCTCCTCCTTCGACGGGGATCTGATCTCCGCCCTCCTCGCCGCCCGAGCCTGACGGCGGGCGCCGTCACGCGGTGAGGCGGGCGCGGAGGCGGAGGGTGGCGGCGGTGAGCAGCACCGCGGCGAAGCCGGCGAGCACGGCGAGCTGGGCGGCGATGTCGCCCAGACCGCCACCCCGGGACAACAGCTCCACCCAGGCGTCGACGGCCCAGGCGTGGGGCATGGCGTGGCCCACGGTGCGCATGGTGTCGCCCACGATCTCCAACGGCCACATGCACCCGCCGAGCATCCCGGCCGCCATGCCGGCGCTCACGCCGATGGCCGTGGCCTGCTCGGGCGTCCGGAACAGCGAGCCCGCCAGCACCCCGGCGCCGGTGCCCACCAGGGCCCAGAGCACGACCAGGGCGGTGGCGGCCACCGGGTCTCCCCAGCTCACGCCGAACACCAGGGACCCCACACCCACGATCAGGACCGACTGGAGGAGGGCCACGGTGAGGTGGGACGCCGTCTCGCCCGCCACGATGGTCCACGGGGTGACCGGGCCGGCCAGCATGCGTTCGTGGATGCCGAGGCGGCGGCTCTCGATCATCTGCGCCGATCCCGCCACCGAGGTGATGAAGACGAACAGCACCAACATGGTGGGCGTGCTGTAGGCGAACCCGCCGGGAAGGATCCCCGAGTCGGCGTCGACCACGGTGGTGCGCACCTCCACCGGCGGCGTGCCGGCCGCCATCGCCTGCGCCGCGGCCACGTGGTCCGCCTGCTCGCCCGCCACCACCGTGGCGCGGGCCCGGGCCGCGGCGATCACCGCCCCCTGGTCGGCCACCACCGCCGTCACCGCCTGGCCGGCGGCCCGGTGGGTGGCGTTGGTCTGCTCGCCCAGCACCGCCACCTCCACCACGGCGCCGGCCGCCGCTGTCTCGTCGGCGTCGTCCGGGATCACCACCACGCTGTCGAGCTCGCCCCGACGCAGTGCGGTGCGGGCCCGGTCCTCGGCGTCGGCGCCCTCGAAGCGGTGCACGTCCATGGCGGCGTCGGTCTCCAGCGCGGTGGTGAGCGAGGCGCCCTGGCGTCCGGACCCGCTGCCGACCACGCCCACCCGGAACGACTCCTGATCCGAGACCGACACCCCCAGCAGCACGATGATCACCACCGGCAGGGCGACCAGGAAGAACAGCGAGGTGCGGTCGTGGGCGATGCGCCGCAGCGCGGTCCCGGCCAGCGCGAGCGACCTCACCGGGTCACCGCCCCGCGTCCCGCCACCAGGGCGACGGCACCGACGACCGCGGTGAACGCCGCCATCCCCGCCACGGGCGCGGCTACCGCCGTCCAGACGTCGACGCCGGTGGCGAGGTCGGTGAACCCGCGCAGCGCCCACCCGTTGGGGGTGAGCACGGCGAGCCGTCGCAGGAGCGGCGGTGCCGAGCCGAGGAACAAGAAGCTGCCCCCCAGCAGGGCCAGGGCGAAGGTGAACATCGACGACAACCCCTCGGCCTGGCGTTCGGTGCGGGCCACGCCCATGACCAGGGCGGACAGGGCCACCACCGACGCGGCCATGCCCACGCACAGCACCGCGACACCGATCGGGTTGCCCCACGAGGCCCCGAACACCAGGGCCGTGACGGCCGACATCGTGCCCAGGCTGGCGAGGGCGTACACGAACACGGACAGCGCCTTGCCGGCCAGCACGGCCTCGGGCCGGATCGGGGCCGCCGCCATGCGGTCGAGGGTGCCGGTGGCTCGCTCCACGAAGAAGCCGCGGGCGGTGAACCCCACCGAGAAGAGCACGAAGAACATGGCCATCCCCGGGCCGAAGTAGGCCACCGGCTCCAGGGGCTCGTTCGACGTGGCCTGCTGCACCGCCTGGATCGCCGGCGGGCTGGTGGCGGCGGCCGCCAGCAGCGCGGCCACCTCGTCGTCGGTGGCGCCCGCCTCACCCGCCACCGCGGCCGTCAGCCGCAGGGTGGCGATCTGGGACGTGAACGCCGTGGCGATGCTGGCGGTGACCTCGCCCGCCAGGTCGGCGTCGACGCTGGTGAACACGTCGATCGGCACCCCGGGCCCGCCGGCCGCCATGGCGGTGAGCCCGTCGGGCAGCACGATGGCGGCGTCGACCGAACCGTCGTCCACCGCGGCTCGGGCTGCGTCGGCCGACGGGAACGTCTCCACCGTGATCACGTCGGCCAGGTCGGGCGACTGGAGGCCGTCGAGGATCCCGGCCCCCGCCACCCCACCGTCGGCGTCGACCACCCCGATGGTGGCGTGGAACTCCCCGGCCCCCGAGAAGGCCGCGTTCATCAACGCCACCATCAGCAGCGGGGCCACGAATCCCAAGACGATGGCGGACCGGTCCCGGAACCGCTGACGCAGGTCCTTGGCGGCGATCACCACCGCGCCGTGCAGCACCCTCACTCCCGGAGGGCGGCGCCGGTCAGGTGCAGGAACACGGCCTCCAGGTCGGGTTCCACCACCTCCACCGCGCTCACGGGCACCCCGGCCGCCGCAGCCGCGGCCAGCGCGGCCGGCAGCAACGAGTGGGCATCGACCGCCAGGACCTCCACCCGGCCGTCCACCACCGAGGCGCCCTCGACCCCGTCGAGCCCGGCCACCAGGTCGCGCAGCGGACCCAGGTCCCCCCGGCCGCTGAGCACCACCCGGTCCCGCTCGGCCACCAGCGACACCAGTTCGCGGTGGGTGCCCTCGGCCACCAGGCGACCCCCGTCCATGATACCGATGCGGTCGCAGAGCCGCTGGGCCTCCTCCATGTAGTGGGTGGTGTAGATCACCGCCATGCCGGACCGTCCGAACCGGTTGACGCTCTCGAGGATGGCGTGGCGGCTCTGGGGGTCGACCCCCACCGTGGGCTCGTCGAGTACCAGCAGCGTGGGTTCGTTGAGGAGGCCGGCGGCGATGTTCAGCCGGCGGGCCATGCCACCCGAGTACGCCTCCACCCGGTCGTCACCCCGGTCGGCCAGGCCCACCAGGTCCAGCACCTCGTCGACCCGGGCTGCCAGCGCCTTGCCCCGCAGGTGGAACAGGCGGCCGAAGAAGCGCAGGTTCTCCCGGGCCGACAGGTCGGGGTAGAGCGCCACGTCCTGGGGGACGTAGCCCACCAGGGCCTTGGCGTCGGTGCGGGTGGGCGACTGCGGGTGCCCGGCCACGGTGACGGTGCCGCCGTCGGCGGCGAGCAGGCCGCAGATCAACTTGATGGTGGTGGTCTTGCCCGCCCCGTTGGGGCCGAGCAGCCCGTAGGTCTCGCCGGGGGCCACCGAGAAGCTCACGTCGTCCACCGCGGTGCGGTCGCCGAACCGGCGGGTGAGGTGCTCGCAGGTCACGACCGGTTCCACGCCGGCCAGCGTCGGTGCCCGATCCCGTGTCGTCAAGGCCGGTCCCCGGGTACGGCGGACCGGAAGGCGTGCACCGCGTCGTTGATGGTCTGGAAGACACGCAGCGGCCCGCTCGGTTCCACCAGGCCCGCCCGGCCGAGCATCTCGAGGCTGGGCCGGGCGGCCCGGGCCACGCCGACCGTCTGGACGCCGCGGCGGGCGAGGTCGTCGACCACGGTGGCCAGCTCGGCGACCGCGGTGGTGTCGATCGACCCGACCCCCTCCAGGTCGAGCACCACCCAGCGCTCCTCACCGGGATTGGCGGCCAGGGCGTCGAGCACGCGGTCGCGGAAGCGGGACGCGTTGGCGAAGAAGAGCGGGGCGTCGAACCGGTACACGAGCAGGCCCTCGAGCGGTCGGCCACCCGACTCCACCGGGATCCAGCCCTCGAGCTCGTCGGCTCCACCCAGCACGGCGTCGGCCGGTCGGGCGATGCGGGCGAACGCCACCGCGACCGACAGGACCAGGGCCACGCCGATGCCCACCAGCACGTCGAACCCGATGACGCCGGCGGCGGTCGCCAGGGCCACGACCAGTTCGGCCCGGCTGAGAGAACCGATCTCGACCAGGCCCCGGACGTCGATGATCGCCACCCCGGCGGCCACGATCAGCGCCGCGATCGCGGTGACGGGGAACTCGGCGATGACTGGCCGGAGGGTGACGATGGCGGCGGCGAGCCCGACCGCCGCCACCAGTCCCACCAGCTTGGTGTGGCTGCCGAGCGTGGCCGGCATGGCTGATCGGCTGGCGCTCGACGAGACCGGGAATCCGCCGCCCAGCCCGGCGGCCAGGTTGATCGCCCCCAGCCCCGCCAGCTCGGCGGTGGGGTCGATGCGGTACCCGTTCCGGGCGGCGATGCCCCGGGCCGTGAGCATGTTGTCGGCGTAGCCGACCAGGGCGATCCCCAGGGCCGCGGGGACGAGCGCACCGAGGTCGCCGGCCGATGGTGTGGGGATCTGGAGGTGGGGCAGCGCGGCGGGGATCTGTCCCACCACGGCCACGCCGTGCGCGTCGAGGCCGAGGGCGGCGGACAGGGCGGTGGCCCCCGCCACCCCCACGAGCATCCCGGGCAGCCGGGGGTACCGCCACCGCAGCACGAGGATGACGGCGAGGGTTGCGGTGCCGAGCGCCACGGTGGGCCCGTGCACGTCGCCCAGTTCACGGGCCGCCTCAACGAAGCGCGGGATGGGCTGGTCGGCCTCGATGGCCAGGCCCGTGAACGGACCGAGCTGGCTGGCCAGCAGCGTCACGCCGACGCCGCACAGGTAGCCCACCAGCACCGGTCGCGACAACAGGTTGGCGATGGCGCCGACCCGGGCGAGCGCCCCCACACCGGCCACCAGGCCCACCAGGACGGCGAGCAGCACCATCAGTTCGGCGTAGCGGTCGGGGTCACCGGCCGCCAGGGGGGCCACGGCGGCGGCGGCCAGCAGGGCGGTGCCCGGCTCCGGGCCCACCTGCAGGTGGCGGGAGGATCCCACCAGGGCGTACACCACCAGGGCGGGAAGCGCCGCCCGGAACCCGGCGGCCGGCGGCAGGCCGGCCAGGCGGGCGTAGGCCATGGTCTGGGGCACGAGCATGGCCGCCACGGTGAGGCCCGCCACCACGTCGGTGCACAACCAGCGGCGCTGGTAGCCCTCCAGCCACCGCAGCCCCGGGGGCGCTCGGTGGAGGGGTCTGGTCGCCACGCTGCGAGCCTACGGTCGACGATGGGCTCAGGTTCCGGCCCACGCGTGCCGATCCACGTCGGGCACGGTTCCACCCGCCTCGACCGGTGATCCCCGGTCCGTCGGTCGGTTGTCACCATGCTGGAGGGAATGGCCGTGACCAGCGGACCGTTCCCACACCTGTAGCACCCGGCGCTCCGCGCCATGGAAGGACGACATCGTGGCTCCCCAGCAGCACCACCGCCCCGGCGCCGTGGAGGTCGAGGGTGGGCCGGAGATCCTGCGCGGCCCCCACCCGTTGTCCATGGTCTACGGGGGCGGTGGGGTGTTCGGCATCGCCTACGGGGCGGGGGTGGCACGTGGCCTGCTCGACGCCGGCGTGCCGGTGGACCGGGCGCCGTCGCTCGGCACCTCGGCCGGTGCGTGGGTGGCCGGAGCGGTGGCCCTCGGCCTGGACTACGACGACTTCGAGGGCCTCGGATCGCCATCGGTGCCCACCCGGAGTGCCGTGGTGTACCGGATGGCCCGTCAGGTGTTCGGCGACGCCCGGCACCACCTGGTGTCCGCCTCGGCGGTGCACCTCCGCAGCCGTCGTCGCCACATCCTCGACGGCGGCCGGTACGACCTGGCCGACCTGGCCGCGGCGTCCTCAGCCGTCCCGGGGCTCATGCCGCCCCACCGCATCGACGGCCGGCTGTACATCGACGGCGGCGTGTGGTCGGTCACGTCGGTCGACGCCGCCCGGGAGGCGGCGGAGGTCATCGTGGTGGCCCCGCTCGCCGGTCCGGTGCTCGGTCCCATGGGCCGCAGCGCCGGGTTCATGCTCCAGCGCGAGCTGCGGAGCTGGCGGGCCGCCCACCCCGGCACGCGCATCACCTTGATCCGGCCCAACCGCGAGATCGCCCGGCTGGCCGGGCGCAACCCGATGGCCCTGTTCGACGCCGACCGGGCCCGCACCGTCTACCCCCTGGCCGTGGCGCAGGGCCACCGCTGGGGCGACCGGCTGCTGGCGGCCGCCGACGCGGCCTGACCCATCGCCTGCGGTGCGTGAGAGGGTCACCGCGTAGCGTGAGTACTCGGGTCGTGCGTGGTCCGCGTCGCCCCACCGAGAGGAGCACCCCCGTGCGCAAGTTGGTCGTCCCCGTCCTGGTTCTGGCCGTCATGGTGGTGGCCGCGGCTTGCGCCCCCACCTTCGGGTCCGGTGCCGTCGTCACCGCAGTGACCCGGGGTCCGCTCGTGACCCTGTCCTGGTCGTCAGCGTCCGCCGATGAAGGTCGGACGGTCACCAGCTACCGGATCGACGTCGACGGCACCACCGTGGCCACGGTGCCGGCTCCCACCACCTCGTGCGTGCTCACCGGCCTGGCGGCCTCCACCACCCATGCGGTGTCGGTCACCGCGGTCGACAGCGCCGGCGAGTGGAGTGGCAGCTACAGCGGCGACATGGCCGCATCCGGCCGCATCACCACCTCCGTGGTCACCTCGGCCGCCATGGCCCGCAGCGGTGCAACCCGGGGCTGCGTCGCCACCACCGACACCGACGCCGACGGCCTGCCCGACGCCGTGGAGACGGGCGGCGGCACCTACGTGTCGGCGGCGGCCACCGGCACCAGCGCCACCGATCCCGACACCGACGGCGACGGCATCGACGACGGCGACGAGACCCTCGGCACCGCCGCCGGGCTGGGGCTCTTCGAGCTCGGGACCCGACCTGGTCGGCGGGACGTGCTGCTGGAGCTCGACTGGTTCGACGACGCCGTGGGGTGCGCCTCGCACTCCCACCGCCCCTCGGCGGCCGCCATGGCTGCCCTGGCCGCCTCCTTCGCCGGCGCGTCGGGCACCAACCCCGACGGCTCCACCGGCATCAACCTGATCGCCGACCGGGGGCAGGGTGGCGTCGCTACCGGCGGCACGCTGGTGACCGATGCCGACGGCGTCATCGCCGGCGGGGTTAGCGGGGCGGACTTCGCCGCCAGCAAGGCGAGCCAGTTCGCCCCCGAGCGCGAGGGCTACTTCCACTACGTCCTGCTCATCCACAACTACAACCTGACGTCCACCAGCTCCGGCCAGGCCGAGATCCTGGGCGACGACCTGATCGTGTCGCTCGGCTGCGTGGCCGGCGTCGACCAGTACGTGGCCAACACCACCATGCACGAGCTGGGCCACAACATCGGGTTGCGCCACGGCGGCGACACCAACGACAACTACGAGCCCAACTACAACTCGGTGATGAACTACGAGTTCCAGTTCGGGGGGGTCGACACCACCTGCGACGCCAAGTCCGATGGCCTGCTCGACTTCTCCCGTGGCACCCGCGCCGCTCTCAACGAGACCGCCCTGCTGGAGACCGCCGGGGTGTGCAACGGGGTCGACATCGACTGGAACGTGAACGGCTCCATCCAGGCCACCCCCGTGGCGGCCGACATCAACCAGAGCGGGACCCAGTCCACCCTCACCGACCACGACGACTGGTCCAACCTGGTGCTCACGGCTGTCACCGACCTGGACGGCGCACCGCTGGCGCCCACCGAGGTGGTGACCGAGGCGTCCGTCGACGAGCTGATCGGCTGAGAACCCTGACCGGCTCCTAGGTCCGCAGCTCCTCGCGGAAGCGGGGGGCCAGCCGGCTCAGCACCACCGCCAGGACGAGGATCAGCACCCCGGACACCAAGATCAGCACCGGCACCCGACCCTCGCCCGGGAAGAACCAGGTGATGGCCCAGGGCACGAACCCGAGCAGGCCGGCCGCGCCCAGCACCGACAAGAGCACCTGGCCGGGCAGCATCCCCACCGCCACCAGGCCCAGCGCCGTGGCGATGCCGAAGACGGTGGCGAACCCTTCGGCCTGGGTACCGGTCACGGCCGCGCCGGCGAGCATGGCCACCCCGCCCAGCACGGCGGCGAGGTGGGGCGTGAGCAGCAGACGGCGGGTGCCCACGGCCACCAGGGCTGCGCCCAGCGCCCAGGCCACCAGCCCGGTGGCCATCCCGGCCTGCTCGGCGAAGTAGCCCGTGGCCCCCGGGCCGAGCTGGAAGAGCGCGAAGCCGCCCAGGACCCCGAACACGATGCGATCCGAGCGGGCCGGGACCAGGCCGGGAACGGTGGCCAGGGCCAGGAGCCCGAAGGCCAGGGCCAGACCGGTGAGCATCCCGGCCGCCTCCCCGTCGTTGGTGATCAGGACCGCCCCCACCAGGGCGGTCACGCCCCCCACCAGGTCGACCAGCTCCGGGTTCGGCAGCACCCGCCGGACACCGAGCGCCACCAGCACGAGCCCGGTGGCGACGAGGGCCGCCCCCACCGGTCCGGACGAGGCGAGCTGCGCCGTGAGGGTGCCGACGGCGACCACCAGCCCGGCGAGGCAGGTCAACTGCTGGAGCGGGCGCTCGACGCGGCCGCGCCACAGGGCGCCGCTCTGGACGGCCACCGCCATGGCGACACCGAGGGCCACCCGGCTGGCGGCCGGTTCGGTGAACCCGTCGCGCACCAGCACGCCGGCGGCGAGGCCGGTGGCCGCGGTGGAGGCCAGCCACAGGATCGAGCGGAGGCGGACGAGGGCGGGTTCGGACTGGTCCCGCACCGCGACGCCGCCGGCCGTGAGCAGGGCCGCGGTGATGGCGCTGACGGCGAAGCGGGCCCCGACGCTCCAGTCGGGCCAGAAGCTGGACAGCACCAGCCCCAGGCCGGCCACGGCCAGGGCGCCGCCGAGGTACCCGAGGGCTTCGGCCACCACCGGTACCCGGCGGGGGCGGGCCACCGGTCGGGCGGGGGGCTGGTGGGAGAGCCAGGCCGCCTGGGCCTCGGCCGACGCCGCGGCTTCGTACGCGGCGATGGCGGCGGCCTGGTCCCCGGAGATCAGGCCGGCCCCCCGCCACCGGTCGAGGTGGGTGCCGAGGTCGGCGGGTGCCGGCGGCGGTGGGAGCTGTCCCCCCGGGGCCTGGCGCGCCGCGGGCGGGCCCGATGCGGGGGACTCGCTCCCACCACCCAGGTGGTGGGTGACGGCGTAGATCACGCCGCCGATGACCGCTGCGAGGAGCACCAGGATGACCACAGGTCCCTACCTCTCCGTCGCACCTGGCCGTCGGCCGGCGGACCGGTGGTCCGCCGGCCTGGTGACCGTCAGGTGAAGATGATGCTGCTGCCGGCGGCGTTCTCGTAGAACTCGCCGACGGTGATGATGTCGGTCACCTGGTCGATGAAGTCGTCCTTCTCCATGCCGAACAGGTCGACCGAGGCCTTGCAGGCGTACATGCCCGCGCCGGTGTCGGCGATCATCTCCACGAACTCGGGGATGGACGGGATGTCGAGCTCTTCCATCTTCTTCGACATCACGTGGGTCATCACCGACGACATGCCGGGGAAGCCACCGAGCCAGGTGGCCACGTGCAGGCCGGGATTGCCGACCGTGGCCAGCTTGATGTGCTCGTGGCGGGCCTTGTGGATGGCGTCGAGGCCGAAGAACGTGAAGAAGAGGTCGGCCTCGATGCCCTCGGCGCGGGCGCCGTTGGCCATGATCAGCCCCGGATAGACCCCTTCGAGGGATCCCTTCGAGATGATGATCGAGACCTTCTCGATGGCGTCAGCCATGGGGTTGCTCCGTTTCAGATGCAGCCGCGGGGCTTGGGGATGCCGGCGATGCGTGCTGCGATCTTCGCCGGTCCCTTGGGGAAGAGCTGGTAGAGCTCCTTGACCGAGACGCCCGAGGTCTTGCCCAGGACGCGCACCGTGGGGCCGGTGCCCTTCGTCTCGTACTCGTTGCGCACGAACCGGATGACCTGCCAGTGGGCGTCACTGACCTCGTCGATGCCCTGCTCGGCGGTGGCGAGCTCGGGCACCATGGCCTCGGTCCACTGCGAGGGGTCCTCGAAGAAGCCCTCGTCGTTCACCTCGACGGTGGTGCCGGCGACGGTCTTGGTGGGCATGGTCAGTCCTCCTGGTCGGTGCTGGCGTGGGTGGCGGCGGCGAGATCCTTGCCCGAGGTGGGCATGTCGCCGTGGATGCCGGGGATGTCCCGTCCGGGCAGCAGGCTGTGCCAGTAGAACCACTGGAACATCAGCTTCCCGAGGTGGTTGAGGCGAGATTCCTGCAGCAGCGGCATGCCCACCGTGGTGGGGTAGTGGCCGGGCAGCGGCTCGGTGTCGTAGTTGAAGTCGATGAGCATCGCCTTCTTGAACCCGGTCTCGATGAAGCAGTTGGCGTGGCCGTCGAAGCCCGCCACCAGCTCCTCATCGGCCAGGAACCGGTCGATGTTGTCCACCAGGGTCTCGCCCTCGAAGTGGGTGACCGAGCCCGCCTTGGACGCCGGCACGTTGGTGGCGTCACCGATCACGAACACGTTCGGTGCCGCCTCCGATTGGAGCGTCCGTTGGTCGGTGGGCACGAAGTTGAGGTCGTCACCGAGACCGGGCGAACGCCCCACGTACTCGGCGCCCCCGTGCAGCGGGATCACCACCGCCAGGTCGAAGGGCACCTCGCGCTCGTCGTAGCTCACCAGCCGACCGCCCTCACCGTCGACCTCGCCGGTGTTGAACTCGGTGATCAGCTCGATGCCCTTCTCCTCGAGCATCCCGGCGAGGTGTTCGGCCGCCACCGGCTTGGTGAAGGCCCCGTCGAGCGGGGTCACGTAGGTGAGCTGCACCTGGTCGCGGATGCCGCGCTGGTGGAAGTACCAGTCGGCCAGGAAGGAGAACTCCAGCGGTGCCACCGGGCACTTGATCGGCATGTCGATCACGTTCACCACGATGCGGCCCCCGTCGAAGTCGGCCAGCGCCGTCTCCAGGGCCGCGGCCCCCTCGGGTGTGTAGAAGGTGAAGACCTTCTCGTTCCAGCCGGCGCCGGTGAGACCCTCGGTCTCCTCGGGCACCAGGATCGCCCCGGTGGCGATCACGAGCACGTCGTAGCCCAGCACCATCCCGTCGGCCAGGTGCACCTCGTTGTCGTCCTTCTCCACGCGGTCGACGGCCACGTTGCGGAACGAGATGCCCTTGTGGAGCTGGCGCTGGCGCGACCGGACGATGTCCTCGGTGTGGGTGAGGCCGAACGGCACGAACAGCAGGCCGGGCTGGTAGACGTGGCGGTCGTCCTGGTCGACGACCTCGATCGACAACTCGGTCTCCGGATAGAGCTTGCGGAGGCGGTTGGCCACGAGCGTGCCGCCCGTGCCGCCCCCCAGGATCACGACGCGCTTGGTCACGGGGTCAGCATGCCCCCGTTCCCCGAGCCTCGCCAGGGGACTTGGTCCCGGTCAGAGCTCCCGGTCAGAGCTCCCCGGCCGCCACCTTGGTGATGAACAGCTGGGCCGCGGCGATGTTGGTGAACGCCAGGTTGTGGCCGTCGCCCTCCACGATGTCGTTCCAGGCCCGGGCGTTGGCGCCGACGTCGGTGTAGGCCTGTTCCAGGACGTTGGCGTTGTGGGCGGCCAACGCCAGCGGGTCGGTGTCGCTCGACGACACGAAGACGGACGGGTCGTTGGCGTCGACGAACGCGTGCGGCGACGCCGCGACCCGGGCCAGCTCGGGCACCTGGTCCGGCGAGGCCACCGAGTTGCCCCAGAACCCCTGGAAGAAGGCGAGCTGCACGTCCCGCTGCTCCTGGGTGCCCTGCGCGCCCCAGGTCAACATGTTGAGCGGGCCGGAGAACGACATCGCCGCGTCCGGTCGGATGGCGGCCGCGGTGAGCCCGTCGGGAACGGCGTGACCGCTGGTGGTGGCCAGCAGCGCCAGGTGCCCACCGGCCGACGTGCCCACCACGATCACCTTCTGGTAGCCGTACTGCGCCTTGCGGGCCGGGTTGTTGGCCCAGGCGATGGCGCGCTTGACGTCGTCCACGTTGGTGGGGAACGCAGAGGTGCCGTTGGCGGTGAGGGTGTAGTTGGCGCTGAACACCACGTGGCCCCGGTCCATCAGCCACTGCGGGATGAGGTGCACGCGGGCCGCGTCCTTGTCTCCACTGGACCAGCCGCCCGAGTGCAGGAAGACCAGTGCGACGCCCGACGGGGTGCCCTGCGCGGGGTACACGTCGAGGCGGTGGACCGCGCCGGGCCCGTAGGCCACGTCGACCTGGGTCGGCACCCGGTCGGCCACGTAGTTCCAGGGGATGACCTGCTCGGCCGTGGGATCGGAGACCCGGCACGCCGGGGCGAGGAGCCCGCACAGCAGCGCGACGAGCAGCAGGGATGAACGCTTGGACATGGGACCTCCGCCGGAGTGGACGGGTCCGCCGTGAACCCGCGCCGGGGACTGTAGCCACCGCGCATCAGCCGGTGCCTCAGACCGGCGTCACACGTCGACGATGCTCCGGTGCACCACCGCTCCGGAGCGGACCTCCACCAGGCCGATCGTGTGGGTCGCAGCCTGCCGCTTCCAGGTGGCCGATCCCGGGTTGAACAGTCGCTGCCCCTCGACCCCCTCCTCGTCGCACGGCAGGTGGCTGTGGCCGAACACCACCACATGGGCGTCGGGGAACCACCGGCGCAGCCGTTCGGCCCGG
The DNA here is from genome assembly GCA_036724365.1 of Acidimicrobiales bacterium. GTDB lineage: Bacteria > Actinomycetota > Acidimicrobiia > Acidimicrobiales > Iamiaceae > Aquihabitans. The sequence continues at coordinate 17,501 of DAIMFV010000026.1, forward strand.
CCCCGCCGGTCGCCGGCGTCGTGCACCAGGGCGAAGCGCACGTCGTCGACCTCCACCTCCCACCGGTCCGGCAGCACGCCGAGCAGGTCGTGGTCGTTGTTGCCGAGCACGGCGTGCACCGGCGCGAACCCCTCCAGCTCGTGCAACAGGTCGGCGGTGACCACGTCGCCGGCGTGCAGCACCAGATCGGCCCGGGCGAGGTGGTCGTACACCCCGTCGGGGAGCTGGCGGCTCGAACCGGGGCGCACGTGGGTGTCGGCCAGCACCACGATCCGGGTCACCCCCACATCCTGCCCGGTCCACTTCGTACACTCCGGGCCATGGCCGTCGGCGATCTGCTCCATCGCCACCACGAGGACCACCTCACGGTGACCGTGCTCGGGTCCGCGGCCAGCTTCGGCCACCCCGGCAACCCGTGCAGCGGCTATCTGGTGCGCAGTCCCACCACCTCGGTGTGGCTCGACTGCGGGCCCGGCACCCTGTCGGCCGTCCAGGAGCACGTGGCTCTGGACGACCTCCACGCCGTGGTGGTCACCCACGAGCACCCCGACCACTGGCTGGAGCTGCCGGTGGTCCGCAACGCCTGCCGCTACGTGCTGGGCATCGACCGCCTCGCCGTGTACGGCACCGCCGGCACCCGGCATCTGCTCGACGGCCTGGTGGGCGGAGACCGGGCCCCGCTCGACTGGACCGACGTGACCGACGGGTCCTCGGTGGTCATCGGCGACCTCGCCTTCTCCTTCGCCCGCACCGACCACCCGGTGGAGACGCTCGCCGTTCGGGTGGCGTGGGGCGGCCGCTGCTTCGCCTACAGCGCCGACACCGGCACCGGCTGGTCGATGACCACGCTCGATCCCGAGGGCGAGGGCTTCGACCTCGTGCTGTGCGAGGCGTCGTTGGCCGAGGACGAGGCCGGCGCCGTCCAGCACCTCACCGGCTCCCAGGCCGGGTCGTTGGCCCGCGCCGCGGGCGCCCGCCGCCTCGCCGTCACCCACGTGTACGACGGCACCGGCCCCGACCGCGCCGACGCCGCCTCCGCCGCCGACGCCTTCGACGGCCCGGTCGAGGTGGCCCTCCCCGGCCACCAGTTCACCGTCTGACCCGGGGCAGGGACCTTCTGATCCGTAGGCGGATCCCGTAGGTCCGTCTCGTGTTGTCGAGTCCCGTTCTACCAGGTCAGGTGCGGTGTGCGATCCGGCAGGTGTTGTCGAATCCGGCCTCGTGTCACCCGGTGGATTGCCAAGGGGATTGCCAGGTATGCAGTTCACCTCATATGAGGTAAGGTGCATCTCGTGGAGGTCCGCTACCACCCGCTGTTCGAGAGGTGGCTGGCGGAGCTCGCAGAAGTTGACGAGGAGATCTTCGGCGAGGTGATGGCATTGCTGACCGCACTCGAAACCCACGGACGAGACCTCGACGACGAGCGCCGCGAGGAGTCCCACCCCGTCGTCACCTCCCGCGACGACATGCACGCCCTCCGACGCACCCCACCATCCGAAGCTGCGCCCTACGCCGACCGACCGCCAGTGCTCCGCATCCTCTACGCCGTCTGCCGAACCCCCGACCGAGGCGAGGTCGCCGTCGTCCTCCTCGGCGGCGACAAGACCGCCCTGGGTAACAACTGGTATCCGGCGAACCTCACCGAGGCCGAAGCCCGACTCGACCAGCACGCCCGCCAGCATCCCGACACCACGCCCATCGTGAAGCGAGGGAACCGATGACCACCCGCACCATCCCCACCGACACCGCCAAGGTCGCCGACACCACGATCAGCGATCAGGAGTGGGCGCAGGCCGAGAACGCGCACGAGCGGTTCAAGGCCCTCCTCGAGACCAAGCCCCGGGCCAAGGCTCGCTACGACGCCGTCCTTGCGGAGATCAACAGCCGCCAGGCCACCCTCCGCCGGCTCCGCGAAGCACGAGCGCTCACGCAGTCGACGGTTGCCGAGCTGCTCGACATGGACCAGTCCGAGGTCTCCCGCCTCGAACGCCGCAGCGACATGCTCCTCTCCACCCTCAAGCGCTTCATCGCCGCCACCGGCGGCGAGATGCACATCGTCGTCACCTACCCCGACGGCGGCCCCGTCGAGCTACTCGTCGAGGACAGGTGACTCCGAGCGGAGCGGCGTTCCTTCAGGGACCGCCGAGGAGCCTGACCCCAGTTCGCTCGGCCGATGAGGCCGCAGCCCCTATCGTCGTGTGCCGCTCATGGCGCTGAGACGGCTGCTTGCTTGCCTCGCACTCGTTGTGTGCTGTGGTGCAACCGGTTGCGGCAGCGACGACGACGCGGCGGAGGCTCCTGCGCTCGACCTGCCGGCCCTGCGTCTGCACACATGCCTGTCGCTGGAGCCCGAACACGATGGCCCCTGCACCGACGAAGCATTGGCGACCTGTCCTTCGGACGTCACCCCGAACGACTGCCTCGCCACGGCGCTCGACCAGCTCGAGGCCGTCGAGAGCGGACAGTTCGGCAGCTCGACGGTGGAGAGTGACGATCCACCGACGCTGCTGATCGTGGTCATCATTGGCCCGCTGACCGTCGCGCTGCTCGCGGGTCTGGCGTGGCGAACCAGTCGACGAACCTCTCAGGCCGACGAAGCCGAGTTAGCGTCCGCCTTGCCGGCGCTCGAGCAAGCTGGCTTCGAGACGTTGGATCCCGCCGACGTACGGTCGCTGCCGGTTGCCGTTCGAGGCAAGGTCGTGCACCTTCTTCGCCATCCCGGTCCGGCACCCGTGTGGCTGATCGAGACGAGCAACCGCACCCTCGGGGTCAACGAGCTCGGGGTTCTCCGGCAGGCGCTTCTGCAGCCGCAGGCGCCGCTGCCAGCCGGACGCATGGCGCCGATACCCGACGCCCATCACCGGTACGACGGTGAGTTGGTTGCGGATCCAATGGCGTCAGGCTTGGAGCACGCTCTCAACGCTCACTTCCCGCACGTGGGGTTGCAGTCCGACGGCAGCATCGTGGCGGTCACCGTCATCAACCCCGTTCGGGTGGTACGAGGAACTCGGTCGCCGGTCACGCTCGACCAGCTCGCAACGATCGCGCTCCAGATTGCGGAGGCACTCACCCCCGACGAGTGATCTTCAGGCCACCGCCCTTTGGGACCTCGGCGTCGCCGAACCAGCGGGTCTGGCGCGCACACATTGACAGGTTTCCCTTCGGGCAACCTGCTGGGTGTCCGGTTGGGGCACCCGCTGGCTAGCGACCATCAGAACAGGGTCGGTGTCTCGGGCGTTCTCGCCGAGCTTCGTCCTGGTCCTTCGGTGCCGAACTGCTCAACAGCAGGCGGACCAGCCGGCTCGACAACGGGATAGGTGAGGGTGGCCCACACGGCATCGCGGTCGACGCCCAGGGACTCGGCCAGGTGGGCGACGGGAACGACGATGCGCCGGCGGAGACGGATGCACTTGAGGTCGCCCGACCGCAGGAGCTCGTAGGCGGTCGACCGCCCGACGCCGAGGACCTGGCCGGCCTGCTCGACGGTGAGGGTGAGGGGATGGTCGTTGCTCATGCCGGAGTAGGCCGCGAAACGCCCCGGATCCCGCGCAGGAATCCGTGCCGTACAGGATCGCCAGTCCTTGCAGTCCACCACCGTGGGTGAGCACCAACGGCCAGCGGGACAGGCAACAGGTTCGCCGTAGGGGAACCTGCAAATGTGTGCGCGCCAGACCTGCTTCTTCGGCGACGACCGTGGGTGGCGGGGTCAGCGAGCCTTCCGGGAGACGCCTGACCCGGCGAGGAGGGTTCCGAGGTACGCCGCGGCGGCCTGGTCGGTCGCCGGGATCGCGTGCGTGTACAGGTTCAGCGTCGTGGACATCTGGCTGTGGCCGAGCCGGGTGCTCACCGTCGAGATCGGGATGCCGCCGTCGATGAGCACCGACGCCACGAAGTGCCGAAGGTCGTGCAACCGCACCCCGTCGAGCCCGAGGCCCGCTCGCAGCCGGCCGAAGCGGTTGGTGCACACGTCCGGGCGCCATGGCGTCCCTTCGACGGTGGCGAACAGAAGCGCGTCGTCAGCGAGGGGCATACCGAGCGCAAGCGCCTGCTCCCGCTGCCGCAGCCGGTGCTGGCGGAGCAGCGCCACCGTCGCCTCGTCGAGGGCGACACGGCGGCTCTGGTGGGTCTTGGTGTCCTCCTCGCGGAGCTCTCGCCCGGTCTGCACGATTGCCCGACGGATCGAGAGCTCGCCACGGTCGAGGTCGATGTCGGTCCACCGCAGGGCGCACGCCTCGCCGCGCCGGCACCCGGTCGCCGACGTCACCCACAGGTAGGTGCCGAAGGCCGGGTCGGCGTCGTAGGCGGCGTCGAGCAGCCCGACCACCTTCTCGACGGTGGGCGGTGTCACCTCCCGCCGGAGGCTCCGGGGCGGGGTGGCGTCGATGGCCGGGCTCCTGGCGATCTGCCTCCACCGCCGAGCCTGCTCGAGGGACTGGCGCACGACGGTGTGGCAGATCCGCACCGTCCGAGCGGACAGACCCGAGGCGTGCAGCTCGGCGTAGAGGGCGTCGAGGTCCATCGTCCGCAGCGCTGCCAACTTCCGGTCGCCCAGCCGTGGTCGCAGGTACTTCGGCGCGATCCACTCGTAGCTCTCGACCGTGCGCGGAGCGACGCTCGCCCGCTTCACCTCCAGCCATCGGTCGAGCAGCTCGCCGAACGTCATCGGTGCCGCGGCGGCGTGTCGTCCTTCGTCGACCTCGACGACCAGGCGGGCCAGATCCCGCTCAGCATCCCGGCGACTGCCGCGCACGGTCCGCTCCTGGTATCGCTTGCGGCCGTCGGCCGATCGCCCCAGGTAGACCTTGATCCGCCAGGCGTCGCCGCCCCGGTGTTGCAGGTGCCCTCGCATGAGAACCTCCTCGTTGGCCATCACCCGTCGGGATTGCCGACGGATTGCCAAGAGGGGTCCGGTTCGAGGCGATGCTCAGGTCACGAACCCGATGACCAGGGCATTCTTGCGCGCTCGGAGGGACTCGAACCCCCAACCTTCTGATCCGTAGGCGGATCCCGTAGGTCCGTCGCGTGCCGTCGAGTGCCGTGCTACCAGGTCAGGTGCGGTGGGCGGTCCGGCGAGTGTCGCCGAATCCGGCCCCTGACGGCCCGTGGATTGGCCAAGGGATTGCCAAGTCGCTCGGGCACGGAGGCAGAGCACTTGTACGATTGACGCCATGTCGACCATCAGCGTTCCCGACGAGCTGGCGCGCAAGCTCGCAGCGGCAGCCGCCGCGCGTGGAACGACGGCCGACGCTCTCGCGACCGAGCTGCTCGAAGGTCATGTCCTCGAGGACTCCCCGGCACCGCGGCGCAAGCCTCGCCTGCTCGGCATCGGGGCCAGCGACGGGGGTACGAGCCATCGAATCGACGAACTTCTCGCCGAGGGCTTCGGCAAGAGCTGATCTGTGCTGATCGTCGACACGGGACCGCTCGTCGCGGCGGCTGACCGATCCGATCGACACCACGACCAGTTCCGTGAGGTGATCGAGACCGACCCTGGCCCGTTCGTCACCACCGCGATGGTCGTCGCCGAGACCGCCTACCTCCTCGACCGCCAGCTCGGGGCTGATGCCGAGATCGCTCTCTACGACATGATCCTGGAGGGGTCGCTGCAAGTGGAGTCGCTCACGGCGGAGGACTGGACCCGGGCTCGTGCGCTCGTCGACCAGTATCGAGATCTGCCACTCGGTGGAACCGACGCCAGCCTCGTCGCCATCGCCGAGAGACTGAAGGTGGCACGACTGGCGACCGTAGACCGCACGCACTTCACCGTCGTCCGCCCCAACCATGTCAAGGCTTTCGACCTCGTGGCACCGCCGGCCTGACCGGCCAATGGCAGCGAAGCTCAG
>DAIMFV010000027.1:0-4090 GCA_036724365.1 Acidimicrobiales bacterium
GGTGGCGACGCTCCTGCTGGTGACCGTGGCGCGGGGCGACGGTTCGCGCTGCACCGCGCTGGCCCTGGGTGCGGTCCTGGCCGCGGCCCTGCTCACCAAGGCGTTCGCGGTGGTGTTCCTCCCGGTCGTGCCCCTCGCGTACTGGGTGGGTTCGTCTCCGGGCCCGCGCCGGTGGCAGCGGGTGGTGGCCGGCACCGGGTGGGTGGCCCTCCCGGTCCTGGTGCTCCCGGGCGTCTGGTACCTGCGGGCGGTGGCCCGCACCGGGTCGCCCACCCCCTCCGTCGACGCCGACCGCTACACCTCGGCGCTCGCCCCCCCGGGCTTCGAGGCCGACCCGCTGGCCTTCGCCGATCGGTTCGTGGGCCTGTTCGCCGAGCGCTTCTGGGGATCGTTCGGCTGGTACACCGTCCGCCTGCCCGGCTGGGCGACGGTGGTGCTCTCCGTGGCGGCGGCCGTGCTGGTGGTGGGGGGCCTGCTCGCCGCGACCGGGGCGGGCCCCGGCTCCGGCCGGGTGCGGCGGGGCGTGCTCGCGGTGCTGCTCGCACCGGCCCTGTTGCTGGTGGTGCTCACCGCGTTGCGGGCGTGGTCGCTGCACGCCCGGTCGGGTCAGTACCCGTTCATCCAGGGCCGGTACCTGTTCGCCGGGGTGGTCGGTCCCGGCGTGGTGGCCGCGCTGGGGTGGGTCCGGTCGGTTCCGGGCCGATGGTCGCTGGCCACGCTGTCGGTGCTGGTGACCGGCGTGCAGGTCTGGGCGCTGTCGCTCGCGTTGGTCGGGTACTGGGAGGGGTCCGGCCTGCGGGGTCGGCTGGCGTCGCTCGGGGCGTGGTCGGGCTGGCCCGCTGGCGTGGCCACCGGCCTGGTCGTCGCGGGGTTCGCGTCGCTGGTCGGCCTGCTGGTCGTCGCCGGGCGGGCGTCCGGGCCGGCCGTGGGGGCTCCGGTACGATCGGCGGCTCCATGACCACCGAGCCCAGCCGGACCGACGACGGACCCGAGCCGGCCACGACGGTCGGTGCACGGGGCGTGCGGGCGAGCTCGCTGGTCGGTCTGCTCCTCGGCGGCACGGCCCTGGCGCTGGTGGTGCGCACGCTCAGCCGTGAGTGGGATCAGGCCGAAGCCCACCTGCGCGAGGCGCGTCCCGGCTGGCTGCTGGCCGCGGTGGTGCTCGCTGCCCTGGGCATGGCCTCCATCGGGGTGGTGTGGGGACGCGTGCTGGCCCAGTTGGGCGTGGCGGTGGGCGTGGCCCGGGTGGTGGCGTGGTACTTCGTGGGAGAGCTGGGCAAGTACCTGCCCGGTGGGGTGTGGCCGGTGGTGGGCCGCGGCGAGCTGGCCCGTCGGGGCGGCGTGCCCCGCACCCGGGCCTACACCAGCGTGGCGCTGTCGCTCGGCATGCTCTACCTGGCTTCGCTGTTCGTGGTGGCCGCCTTCCTGCCCTTCGCCGTGTCCGGCGGCGGGTTCTCGCCGTGGATGCTGTGCCTGCTGGCGTTGCCGGCCGGGGTGGTGGCCCTGCACCACCGGGTGCTGGAGTGGATCGTGGGGGTGGTGCAGCGCCTCACCGGCCGGGTGGTGCGGGTCGATGTGCCGCGGTGGCGCCAGTCGCTGTCCCTGGTGGCGATGTACCTGCCCACCTGGGTCTTCATCGGGGTGGCCACCTGGGCGGTGGCCCGGGCCCTCACGCCCGATGCGCCGTTCGCCCGGGTGGTGTTCTCGGCCGTGTTGAGCTGGGTGGCCGGGTTCCTCGCCGTGCCGGTACCGGCCGGGGCGGGCATCCGCGAGGCGGTGCTCCTGGCCACGTCGGGCCTCGACGGGGGGGTGGCGGCCGCCACCGCGATCGTGGCCCGGGTGATCTTCATCGGGGTCGACGCCGTCGGCGCCCTGGTGAGCGCGCCGACCGCCACCCGGCGGCGCGGCGGGGTGCAGGCCGGCCCGTTGCCCGACACCGTGGACCGCCACGACGACCGGGCGCCGGGTGCCCTCGACGACGAGGACCCCCACCCGGCCTGAGGCGGGTCCGCCGCCCCGGCCATCCTGGCTAGGGTCCCGAGCGTGTACGGACTGCGCCCGCTCGGGGTCGGCGAGCTGCTCGACGCCTCCATGAAGATCTACCGCAGCCGGGCCCGCACCCTGCTCGCGGCGGTGGCGGTACCGGTCGTGCCAGTGGTGATCTTCACCGTCTTGATGTCGGCGTCGGCCGGTTCGCAGCCCACGGTGGATCCCGTCACCGGTGAGCTGTCGGCCGACGGTGGCGACCTGTTGGTCTACTTCCTCGGGACCATCCTCGGCGCCTTCGCCATCGTGGTGGCCACCATGGTGGCCACCGCCGCCTGCTTCCGGTCGATCAGCGGCGCCTACGTGGGCGACGATCCCGACTGGCGCGAGAGCCTCCGCTTCGGCTTCGCCCGCTTCTGGTCGGTGCTGGGGGTCACGATCCTGACCACGCTCGCCACGCTGCTCGGCCTGCTGGCGTGCTTGGTGGGCGTGCTGTGGCCCATGACGGTGTTCTCGGTGGCCATGCCCGTGCTGCTCCTCGAGGACACCACGGCGACCCGGGCCCTGGGCCGGTCGCGTGAGCTGGTGCGGGGCATGGGTTGGCGCACCCTGGGCGTGGTGCTGCTGGGCACGATCCTGGCCAACGTCTTCCAGACCATGCTCGCCGCGCCGTTGGCGGTGGTGATGTTCGCCGATGTGGGGATCGTGGTGGAGTCGATCGTGAACGGGATCGTCTCGATCATCAGCACGGTGGCGGTCACCCCGTTCACCGCGGCCCTAACCATGGCCCTCTACGTGGACCTGCGGGTGCGCAAGGAGGGCTTCGACCTCTACCTGTGGGCGCAGCGCCTCGGCACCGACGCGTCGGGTGGGTTCCCCGCCCAGCCCGGGGCGCCGCAGCTGCCGGCGGGCTGGGGTCCGGGCCAGCCCGGCGTCCCCGGCGGGTTCGCGCCGCCGGGGCCGCCCTACCCCGGCTACCCGGCGTCGCCCGGTTACCCCACGTCGCCCGGTTACCCGTCCGCTCCCCGCTACCCGACGTCGACCGGTTACCCGTCCGCTCCCGGCTACCCGACGTCGCCCGGCTACCCGACGTCGCCCGGCTACCCGACGTCGCCCGGCTACCCGCCGGGGCCGGGCTACGCGCCCCCGCCCCCCCCCCGGCTCCCGCCTCCCCCGCCGCCGCCCCCGCCCGAGCCCGGGTCGTGGGCCGACCCCACCGCGTCCCCCGGGTGGGCCCCGCCGACTCCCGCGCCCGGCCCCGACGACCCCACCCGCTGGTCGCCGCCCGCTCCGGACCGGGACTGACCGCGCTGCCCGTGGCCCTGGCGACGTTGGCCCTGCCGCCCGTGCGTTCGCTCCCCGCGGGCGGTCTCGCGGCCGCCGTCGACCCCGACACCGCCCGGGACCAGGCCCGTCGGATCCTCGACGGCGACAAGTACCAGGAGCAGCGCCTGCCCCGGCCGTTCAAGGGGGTGCTGGAGTGGCTGGCCGACCTGTTCCGACCGCTGGTCGATGCCTTCGACAAGGTGGTGGGCGGGCTGTTCCGCTTCATCCTGGGCCTGCCGGGCGGCTCCGCCATCCTGCTCGCCCTGGCGCTCGGTGCGGCCGTGGCCGCGGCGTGGTGGCTGGCGTCGCGGCGCAGCCGTTCGGCGGTGACCGGCGCCGGTGGCGCCGGTCTGGTCGACCTGGCGGCCGATCCGGCGGCGCTCGACCGAGAGGCCGAGGCGGCCGAGGCGGCGGGCGACCTCGCCCTGGCCGTCCGTCGTCGCTACGAGGCCGGCCTGCTCCGGCTGGTCCGGGCCGAGCGCCTGGTGCTCCGGGCCGACACCACGGCCGAGGCCGCGGCCCGCCAGGTGGCCGACCCCGCCATGGACCGGCTGACCACCGACTTCGAGGAGGTCACCTACGGCGGCCGGGCGGCGGACGCGGCCGACGTGGAGCGGGCCCGGTCGGGGTGGCTCGAGGTCCTGGGTGCGGGGGCCCGTCGGTGACCGGGGGAGCGGAGTCGCCCGTGGCGCGGTGGTGGGGCGACCTCAGCCGCACCCAGCGGGTGGTGGTGTCCGTCCTCGGGGCGGTGGTGGCCTTCAACGTGGGCCTGGTGGGG
>DAIMFV010000027.1:4100-6951 GCA_036724365.1 Acidimicrobiales bacterium
GCGCCATCGGCGGCGGCAACCCGGGCGGGCCGGTGTCGTCGTCGTTCAGCACCGGCGCCGGCGGCCTGGAGGCGTTCGCCGACCTCGCCGACCTGTCGGGGCACCCGGTGGTGCGTCTCACCGAGCCGGCCACACCGGGCGACCTGCCCGCCGGGTCCACCGTGGTGGTGGCCGATCCCGGCACCATGGGTGAGGAAGAGGCGCGGGCGATCCTGCAGGCCACCGCCGCCGGCGGCCGCCTGGTGCTCGCCGGGTCCGCCTCCGCGCCCTTGCTGCAGGCCGCCCTGGGGGATGCGGTGGGGGTGGACGTCGTCGACCCCGAGGCGTCGCTCGCCGTGGTCGACGGTGGGTTGGGTGAGGGCGGGTTCGGCGAGGGCAGGTCGGTCACCGGGACGGCCCGGTCGATCGCCGGCGACGGAGGCACCCGGTGGACCACGCGCCGCCAGGTCGGCGTCCACGTGGCCGACGCCTCGGGCCGGCCGGTCGTGGTGTCGGCCCCGCTCGGGCAGGGTGAGGTGGTGGCGCTCGCCGACGCCGACCCCCTGCAGAACGAGCACCTCGCCCGGGCCGACAACGCCGCCCTGGCGCTCGGGCTCGCCGGCGCCGACGGGCAGACGCTGGTGTTCGTGGAGTCGGTGCACGGCTTCTCGGCGGGAGGCGTCGACGCCGCGCCATCGGCGTGGCGGTGGGCGGCGGCCGGCCTGGCGCTCGCCTTCGTGGCCGGCCTGTGGTGGGCCGGCGCCCGCTTCGGCCCGGCCGAGCCGCAGTCCCGGGCGCTGCGTCCGCCCCGGGTGGATCACGTGCGGGCGGTGGCCGCCGACCTGGACCGGGTGAGCCGGACGCCGGCCGACCTGGTCGAGCCGCTGGCCCGGGCCAACCGCCGGCACCTGGCCGAACGCCTCGGGGTGGCATCCGACGCGACCGAGGCCGTGTTCCAGGCCGCGGCCCGAGACACCGGGGTCGACCCCGCCCTGGTGGCGTCGGTGGTGCACGGCCCCACCGACCACGCCGCCGCCCTCGCGGTGGGTGCCCTGGCCGCCCAGCGTCAGCTCACCGTCCTCGAACGGGTCGAGCCCGTCGCGGGGCCCGCACCGGGGTCCGCCCCTCGTTCGGGTCCCGCCCCCGGTACCGTCCACCGTCCGTAGCCCGAAGGAGCCTCCGTGTCCGACCCCGTACTCCCCGCCAGCCCGGGTGCCGCCGCCCCGCCCCCCGAGGGCGTGCTGCGCACCCTGCGGGCCCGCGTCCACCAGGAGGTGGCCAAGGTGGTGGTGGGTCAAGAGGAGCCCCTCGACGCCCTGCTGGTGGCCCTGGCGGTGGGGGGCCACGTGCTGTTGGAGGGGGTGCCGGGCACGGCCAAGACGCTGCTGGCGTCCACCTTCTCCAAGGCGCTGGGGCTCGAGTTCCGACGGGCGCAGTTCACGCCCGACCTGCTGCCGTCCGACCTCACCGGCAACCTCACCCTGCGCGACCGCGAGCTGGTGTTCCGACCGGGCCCGGTGTTCACCAACGTGTTGCTGGCCGACGAGATCAACCGCACGCCCCCCAAGACCCAGGCCGCCCTGCTGGAGGCCATGCAGGAAGGGCAGGTGACCATCGACGGCACCGCCCACCCCCTGCCCCAGCCGTTCCTGGTGATCGCCACCCAGAACCCCCTGGAGTACGAGGGCACCTACCCGTTGCCCGAGGCCCAGCTCGACCGGTTCCTGGTCAAGGTCCTGGTGGGCTATCCCACCGAGGCCCAGGAGCGGGCGCTGCTCGGGTTGGGGCGCCGGGGTCTGGTGCCCACCGGCACCGACGACGTGCAACGGGTGGTGACGGCGGCCGACGTGCTGGCGTCGCGGGCCGAGGTCGACGCCACGGCCGTCACCGAGGAGGTGGCGGCCTACGTGACCTCCCTGGTCCGCCAGACCCGGTCCCTGCCCAGCGTGGCCGTGGGGGCCAGCCCGCGCGCCGCGGTGCACCTGCTCGTGGCGGCCAAGGCGTCGGCCCGCCTGTGGGGGCGGCACTTCGTGATCCCCGACGACGTGATCCGGGTGGCCCCCGGGGTGTTGCGCCACCGCCTGGTGCTGCGGCCCGAGGCCGAGTTGGACCGCCTCACGCCCGACGCCGCGGTGGCCAACGCCATCGCGGCCGTGCCCGTGCCCCGCTGAGGTCGGCGACCCCGTGCCCGTGAGCCCCACCGGTCGCACCGTGGCCCTGCTGGCCGCGGTCGCCCTGGCGGCCCTGGCCGTGCCCGTGCCGCTGGCCCTGGCCGGCGTGGCCCTGGTGCTCGCGGGGTTCGTGGTCGACGCCGCGTGGGTGCGGCGGCCACCGGTGGTGGAACGGCGGGTCCGCACCGAGGTGGTGCGCGGTGTGCCGGTGCGCTTCGAGGTGGTGGTGGCGCCCCGGCCCGCGGTGCAGGTGGAGGTCCGCCAGCCCCAGACCGCCGACCTGCGGGTCACACCGGCCGAGCACGCCGCCGGCATCGAGGGCGAACTGGTGGCCACGGCCCGGGGCGTGCACCGACTGGAGCCGGTGGCGGTCCGCTCGACCGGACCGCTCGGGCTGGGGCGGTGGCTGCACCGGGCGGCCGGCGCCGTCGACATCACGAGCCACGCCGACCTGCCCGGGGCCCGCCGCATCGCCGCCGCGGTGTGCGCGGGCACGTTCCGCGACCCCGGCCTGCGGCGGGGCCCGCTCGGGCTCGGCACCGACTTCGAGTCGGTCCGCGACTACACCCCCGACGACGACATCCGCCACCTGAACTGGCGGGCCACCGAGCGCACCGGGCGCGCCATGGTCAACCAGTACCGCGAGGACACCGAGCGGGACCTGTGGTGCCTGGTCGACGCCGGCCGGCTGCTGGCCTCGC
>DAIMFV010000027.1:6961-23306 GCA_036724365.1 Acidimicrobiales bacterium
CCGCCCCCGCCTGGATGCGGCGCTCGACGCCCTGGCGGCGGTGGCGGCGGTGGCCGATGCCGTGGGCGACCGGGTGGGGGCGGTGGTGTTCGACGGCGAGGTGCGGCGGGTGGTGCGTCCCCAACGGGCCAACGCCGCCGCCCTCACCCACCTCCTCGACGACCTCCAGCCCCACCTGGTCGACAGCGACTACCAGGCCGGCTTCGCCCGGGTGGCGTCGGCCAAGCGGTCGCTGGTGATCGTCTTCACCGACCTGCTCGACGCCGCGGCGGCCCGGCCGTTGCTGGCGGCGGTGCCGGTGCTGGTCCGCCGCCACGCCGTGCTGGTGGCGGGCACCAACGACCCCGACCTGGTCGAGGCCGTGACCCGGCCGCCCTCGTCGCGTCGGGCGCTGCTGGAGGCCGGGGTGGCCACCGAGATCCTGGCCGAGCGCGACCAGGTGCGGTCCCGCCTCGCGGGGGTGGGCGCCGTGGTGGTCGACGCCCCGGTGGAACGGCTGGCCACCCGCTGCGTGTCGGCGTACCTGCAGCTGAAGTCGACGGCGAGGATCTGAGGCCGCCGTGACCGAACTGCTGTCGGAGTTCGTGAGCACCCGCAGGGACGGCTGGGACCGGCTCGACGCCCTGGTGCAGCGCGCCGGCGGCCGGGTCCACCGCCTCACCCCGGCCGAGGTGCGGGAGCTGGGCGCCGGCTACCGGCGGCTGGTGGCCGATCTGGCCTACGCCCGTCGTCGGTTCGTGGCCGACCCGGTCACGGCCCGGTTGGAGACCCTGGCCCGTGACGCCCGCCCCCTGGTGTACGGGAGCGTCACCGAACGCGAGTCGGTGGCGCACTTCGCCACCACCGGGTTCTGGCGACGGGTCGCCGAGCGGCCGGTGTTCCTCGTGGTGTCGGCCCTGCTGTTGTTCGCGCCCATGGGCGCGCTGGCCCTGTGGGCCCACGGCCATCCGGAGGAGGCGGCCCGCGTGGCCCAGGTGTCCGACCTGTCGGCTGGGGTCGGTGAGGGCGAGGGGGGCGGCATGCGTGACCCCGACACCGACAAGGTCACCGAGACGGGCACCAACGCCGGGTTCTCGGCGGCGATCTTCACCAACAACGCCCGGGTGGCTCTGGTGGCCTACGCCGGTGGGCTCACCGGCGGGGCCATCACGGTGGTGAGCCTGGTGTTCAACGGCCTGCTGGTGGGCTTGATCGCCGGCCTGGCGGTGCAGGCCGGGAGCGGTGAGGCGTTCTGGCGGCTGGTCGTGCCCCACGGGGTGCTCGAGCTCTCGTTGATCGTGGTGGCGGGCGCGGCGGGGTTGCGCACCGGGTGGGCCCTGGTGCACCCCGGGCACCGCACCCGGGTGGAGGCGCTGGCCGTGGAGGGCCGCGCCGGGGTGGAGATGGCCCTGGGCGCGGCGCTGCTGTTGGTACCCACCGGACTGGTCGAGGGGTTCGTCACCCCGCGTGGCCTGTCGCTGTGGTCGGCGCTGGCCGTGGGGGTGGCGTTGGGTGCGGTGTTCTGGGCCCTGGTGTGGTGGCGGGGCCGGCCCGCTCCGGCCTCGGGGTAGCGTCCTCGGCCGTGGAGCTCGACGACCGGATCACCCTGGCGGGCGCGGAGGGCGTCGACCTCGAGGTGGTGCTCGCCGGGCTCAGCTCGCGGGTGGCGGCCGCGCTGATCGACCTCACCCTGCAGGTGTTGGCGATCCTCGCTCTGGTGGCCCTGGGGGCGCTGTTCGGTGATGCCGGCATGGTGATCGCCTCGGTGGGCGGCTTCGTGGTGATGCTCGGCTACCCCGTGCTGGCCGAGACCTTCGTGGCCGGTCAGACGCTGGGCAAGCGGGCGCTGGGCCTGGCGGTGGTGCGCATCGACGGGTCGCCGGTGACCTTCCTCGGGTCGACGATCCGCAACGTGTTGCGGGTGGTCGACATCCTGCCGGGCACCTACCTGGTGGGGGCGGTGGCCATCTTCTTCTCGCCCCGCAACCAGCGGGTGGGCGACATCGCCGCCGGCACCCTGGTGGTGCAGAAGCCGCGGGCCGGGGCCAACGCCCCGTCCACCCCCCTCGGGGCTCCCGGCCTGCCGCTCGGGGTCCCCGGCTCCACCATGGCACCGGTGTTGTCGCCCGAGGTGGTGGGGTGGGACGTGTCGGCCGTGACCGCCGAGGAGGTGGCCGCCGTGCGCACCTTCCTGCTCCGGCGGGCCGACCTGGACCCGGGGCACCGGGCCAACCTGGCCCAGACCCTGGCGTTCCAGCTCCTGCCCAAGGTGGCGGGGGTGCCGCTCGACGGCGGCCCGGAGCTGTTCCTGGAGCGGGTGGCCGCGGCCCGCACGGGCTGAGCCGCAACCCTGCGAACTGAGGCCGGCCTCAGCGGGTGAAGCGGTCGAGGAGCTGTTGGGCCGCGGCGGTGGGGGCGGTGCGACCGGCCTCGACGGCCTGCTCCAGGTCGGCCAGCACGGTGCGCACCCGGGGCGACTCGCGGAAGCGGCGGGCCAGCTCGGCTCGCACCTCGTCCCACATCCAGGCCGTGGCCTGGTGGGCGCGGAGCCTCGCCAGCTGACCGGTGTCCACCAGGTGGCGGTGCGCCTCGACGAGGTGGGACCACACCTCGGGGACGCCGGTGGCGGCGGGCGAGGACACCAGGGCCACATCGGTGGTGAGCCCCTGGTGCTTGGGTCGCATGAGCTGGAGGGCCCGGCGCAGGTCTGCCGCCGCGTGGTTGGCGGCGGTGAGCAGGTGCCCGTCTGCCTTGGTGACCACCACCAGGTCGGCCAGCTCCATGATCCCGCGCTTGATCCCCTGGAGGTCGTCGCCGCCGCCCGGAGAGGCGAGCAGCACGAACAGGTCGACCAGGTCGGCCACCGCCAGCTCGGACTGGCCCACCCCGACCGTCTCGATCAGCACCACGTCGTAGCCGGCGGCCTCGCACAGCAACCCGGCCTCCCGGGTGCGGCGGGCGACGCCGCCCAGTTCGCCGCCGGAGGGCGAGGGGCGGATGAAGGCCTGCGGATGGCGGGCCAGGGCTTCCATGCGCGTCTTGTCGCCCAGGATCGACCCGCCGGTGCGGGCGCTGGTGGGGTCGACGGCCAGGACCGCCAGCCGGTGGCCGAGACCGGTGAGGTGGGTGCCGAGGGCCTCGATGAAGGTGGACTTGCCCACCCCGGGGGGACCGCTGATGCCCACGCGCACGGCCGCGCCCGTGCGGGGGAGCACGGCGTCGAGCAGCAGGGCGGCCTGGGCGCGGTGGTCGGACCGGGTGGACTCCACCAGGGTGATGGCGCGGGCCAGCGTGCGCCGGTCGCCGGCCAGCACGCCGGCTCGCAGCGCCGCGACGGGTTCGGGCAGGTCGGGGGTGTCGGGCTCGGGGGTGTCGGGCCCGGGGGTGTCCGGGGTCGTGGCGGCCACCGGGCCACGGTAGGCGACCCCGTGGTCCGCTCCGGCGAGTGTGCCCGCACCGGTCCGGCGCTACGTTGCCCGGCCATGGCCACCCGGAACCTGTACCTGCACGAGACGGTCGACATCGTGGGGCAGGGCCAGTACGACTACATGGCCTGCGTCACCCGTGAGCCCACCAACGTGATGCCCGACATGTTGACCCTCCAGGGCACCTTCTTCGTGTGTGCGGTGGGCGGCGGGCGGTGGCCCCAGGTGGTGAACATCTGGGACGTGGGCGACCAGGGCTGGCGGGGCTGGGCGGCCAACGTCGACCGACTCAACCTCAAGCGCCGCAACGCCTTCTACGGCGACTGGTGGGACGAGGCCGCCCAGTGGCGCACCGGCGGCTTCGACCGGCTGTGTGGCGGGGTGCCCGGTAGCCCCACCACCGGTGAGCTGGCGGCGGGCGGGGTGCGGGGCACCCTGTTCGTGCACCAGCTGCTCACGGTGCGGCCGGGTTGCCCGCTCGACTACCTGGCCGCGGTGGTGGAGGAGCAGGTGCCCCTGTGGCGGGAGTACGGCCACGAACCGACCGGCATCTACGAGGTGCTGGGCAACCAGCACGAGGTGGTGGTGGTGTGGGCGTCGTCGATCTCGGCCCAGACCCGTTTGCGGGCGGCCCGCGACGCGGCGCGTGGCCTGGCCGACGGGGCGGACGCCGACGACCGGTTGGTGGCCTGGGAGCGGCAGTCGGCGACGTGGGTCACCGGGGGCGACACCCACCTGATGACGCCCATGCCCGGCACGGTGTACGGCCCGGCCGACTGGGACGAGGCCACCCTCGACGACTGGCTGCCGCCGGCGCCGTGATGCCGGGCCGCGCTGACGGCGTGCGGGCGGGTGGATCAGACCCGGTTGATGACCTTCTCGGCGAAGGCTCCGTAGGCCTCCTCGGCCCCGGCCACGTCCCACGCCATGGGCGGGACGATGGTGCGGGTGACCCCGAGTGCGGCGAGCTCCTCCACGGCCCCCAGGGGGTCGTCGCCCAGCACGCCCGGGTGGCCGGCGGTGAGCTCGATGGCGTCGGGGTCGCGACCCGCTTCTTCGGCCGCGGCGCGCACCACGCCGAACAGGTGGGCCAGCTCCGCGGGAGAACCCTTGCCCGGGAAGAAGCCGTCGCCCAGGCGCCCGGCCCGGCGGGCCGCGGCTTCGCTGTGGCCGCCCACCACGATCGGCACGTGCGCCGCGGCCGGGCGGGGGAGGCTCACGGCCCGCTGCCACCGGTGGTAGCCGTCGTCGAGGTCCACCTCTTCGCCGGTCCACAGGGCCCGCATGGCGGCCACGTAGGCGTCGGTGCGGGCGCCCCGGCCGGCGAACGGCACACCGAGGGCGTCGAACTCCTCTTCGAGCCAGCCCACGCCGATCCCCAGCTCCACCCGGCCGCCGGACAGCCGGTCGAGCGAGGCCACCTCCTTGGCCACGATGGCGGGGTTGCGCTGGGGCAGGATCAAGATGCCGGTGCCGAGGCGCAGGGTGGTGGTGGCGGCGGCCACGTAGGCGAGCCACACCAGCGGGTCGGGGATGTCGAACGACTCGCCGCCGGGCATGCGACCGCTCTTGGCGTAGGGATAGGTGGACTGGTAGTCGACCGGCACCAGCACGTGTTCGACGGTCCACACCGATTCGAAGCCGGCGGCCTCGACGGCCCGGGCGACCCCGGCCGCGATGGGGCCCTCGGCGAGAGGTCCGGTGTTGGCGAAGGCGATCCCGAAGCGCATGGGCGGGACCGTACCCGCTGGGGGCGGCCACCGGTCCTTGACCGCAGTTATGTGACATGAAAGAGTCCTGTGTCACATAACCGGCTGCCCGCCACCGTGACGAACGCGGTGGCACCAGGGTCCCGGTCCGTCGATCAGGGGACGATCCATGGGTCCAGCAGTGCGTGATGCCCGACCAGCCGTGCGCCGCTTCGCGGCGGCACTCGTGGCCGCCGGGCTGCTCGTCGGCACGGTCGCGGGGTGCAGCGACGACGGCGACGACAAGGCGTCCGACGACACCACGACCCCGTCGGGGCTGCTGACCACCGACCTCGACGTGCAGGTGGACCCCGACCAGGAGACGGCGCCGGCCGCGTTCGACGTGCGGCCCGGCACCGAGGAGATCACCGTCACCGGCGTGGAGCCCGAGCAGCGGCTGTCGCTGGTCGACGACGAGGGCCGCCGACTCGTGGTCCTGCGGGCCGACACCTACGGCCAGGCCCACTTCTCGTACCTGCCCGACGAGCTGGCCGAGTTCCAGACCGGCGCCAAGGCCAAGCTGCCCACCGACCAGGGCTACGTGGTCCCCGCCGGCAAGGGGTACACGGTCCGCCTGGAGGACACCGAGCCGGTCCAGGTGACCGACCCCTTCCAGGTGCTCGGCTACGAGGACCACCCCGACCCCACCTGGTACGACGACCAGGTCGGCCAGATCGGCCCGTCCGGTGAGGAGACCGACTGGTTCGGCTACGTCACCATGCGCGACGGGGTGCAGCTCGGCGTGAACGTGCGCCTGCCCGGTCCGGTGTCCGGCGGCCCGTACCCCACCGTGATCGAGTACTCCGGCTACGGCGTCTCCAACCCCGACGAGACCGAACCCGGATCCATGGTCGCCGGCCTGCTCGGGTTCGCCACCGTGGGTGTCAACATGCGCGGCACCGGCTGTTCCGGTGGCGTGTTCGACGTGTTCAACCGGGCCCAGCAGGTGGACGGCTACGACGTGGTCGAGGCCGTGGCCCGCCAGCCCTGGGTGCAGGGCAACCAGGTCGGCATGGTCGGCCTGTCGTACTCGGGGCTCACCCAGCTCTACGTCGCGGCCACCCAGCCGCCGAGCCTGGCCGCCGTCACCCCGCTCTCGGTGATCAAGGACCCCTGGCTCCAGCAGTGGCCGGGCGGCGTCTACAACGGCGGCTTCACCCGCCAGTGGCTCTCCGAGCGCGACAACCAGGCGTCCTCCGGTGGCATGTCGTGGACCGACAAGCGCATCGAGGACGGCGACGAGACCTGCGAGGCCCACCAGGAGCTCCGCGAGCAGAACATCGACTTCGAGGCCTTCGGCAAGAGCCTGGTGCACCGACCCGAGCTCGCCGACACCCGCGACCTCTCCAAGCTGGTGTCACAGATCGAGGTGCCGGTGTTCCTGGGCGGTGCCTGGCAGGACGAGCAGACCGGTCCCCAGTTCGCCGACATGCTGGGCAACTTCACCAGCAGTCCCGACCTGAACGTCACCCTCTACAACGGGCGCCACCCCGACGGCTACACGCCCCAGGTGCTGTCGCGCTGGCTGGAGTTCCTGCAGATCTACGTGTCCGAGGAGGTCCCCCACCTCGACGAGGGGCTGCGGGCGGCATCGCCTGCCCTGTTCGAAGACTTCTTCGGGACGCCGGGTCTGATCTTCGACGCCAACCGGTTCGACGAGTACTACCCCGACCGCTACGACGACGCCCTGGCTGCCTATCGGGCCGACCCCGCCGTGCGGGTGCTGTTCGAGCGCGGCGCCGGCGGTGAGGCGCCGGGCGCCCCCGTGTCGGTGTTCGAGGCCACCTACGACGCCTGGCCGCCGTCCGACATCACCGAGCGGTCGTTCTACCTCGGCGCCGACGGTGCGCTGGCCGACGCCGCGCCCACCGACGAGGGCGTCGACCGGTTCCTGAACGATCTCGAGTCGGCTGACGAGGACTTCTTCGGCGAGAAGGGCTACGAGCTCCTCGCCGCCACGTGGGACTTCGACTGGACTCGGTTCGACGACGGCGACGCCCTCGCCTACATCACCGACCCGTTCACCGAGCCCACCGTGCTGGGCGGGCCCGGCTACGCCGAGCTGTACGTGCAGGTTCCCGACGAGGACGCCGACGTCCAGGTCTCGGTGAGCCTGGTGCGGCCCGGCGAGACCGAATGGCTGATCACCTCGGGGCTGCTCCGCCTGAGCGCCCGGGCCGTGGCCGACACCTCCACCGGGTTGCAGATCAACCGCACCTACAGCGCCGAGGCATCCGAACCGATGCCGGCCGACGAGTTCGCGGCCGTCAAGGTGGCCATCCCGTCGTTCGCCCAGGCGTTCCGCACCGGCGACCGCCTGCTCGTGTCCATCTCCAGCCCGGGCCGCAACTTCGGGGCCTGGACGTTCTCCACGTCGGGCGACGACGAGACCCCTCGCGACGTGGCCTGGGGTGGCGCCCAGGCCTCGCGCCTGGTGGTGGGCGTGCTGCCCGGGGTCACCGTGCCCGACGCCGAGCCGTGGCCGTGCCCCTCGCTGCGCGGTCAGGCCTGCCGGCCCTACGAGCCGGTCACCAACACCGACGGTCCGTGAGCGGTCGGGCGACGTGGGCAACCAGCGAGGTCGGGCCACCCGCGACCGGATCCTGGCCGCCGGTGACCGCTGCTTCGAGGAGCACGGCCTGAACCTCACGCTGGAGGAGGTGGCCGACGCCGCCGGCACCACCCGCATGACGGTGCACCGCCACACCGGCGGCCGCGAGCAGCTCGTGACCCACCTGGTCCTGCGCGCCTCCAACCGCCTGGCCACCGATCTGCGCGTCATCCTCGACGCGCCGGGACCTCCCGGCGACCGGCTCACCGCCGCCCTGGCGCACACCGTGCTCGCCATCCGCGGGACCCCCGCGCTGGCGCGGCTGTTCACCGGGGGCGACGTGGCCGGGCCGTGGTCCGAACTGGACCCCGACGAACGGGTCCTGGCCACCATCCGCCACTTCTACCGCCCGTACCTGCTCGACATCGAGGCCGCCGGGGCCCTGCGAGCCGACGTGGCGGCCGATGAAGCCGTGGCCTGGCTGCTGGCCCAGGTCCTGTTGGTGCTGGTGGTCCCGTCGGTGGCCGTCGATCCCGACGACGTCACCCGGTTCTTCGCCCACCTCGCCGTGCCGGCGGTGCTGCGGGCCGGCCCCTGACACCCGACGCCCTGCCGGCCCGACACGCGGTCGGAACGGCGTCAGCGCAGGGAGGTGGCGACCCGGTGCGCCTGGTCGGCGGTGAGGTCGCCCGAAACGGTGAGGACGGTGTCGCCGCTCAGACCCCAGAGGTGGGCGCGGCCCCGCTCGTCGGTGCCCACCTCGACCCGCGCGCCGTTGAAGGCGCCGTCGCCGAGGGTGCGCTCGGTGGCCGGGCGACGGGCCGGGGCGGCGGCGAACGGCGACCGCCAGGCGGTGGGGTCGGTCCCGGCGGCCCGGGTGGTGACGGTGATGCGCTCGGACCCCCGCTGGTAGCCGAGGGAGAGCACAGCCACGTCGGGGGGGTTGGTGCCACCGGCGGAGGAGGGGGCCTGGGGCGGAGCCTCGGAGCGCACGGCGACCAGGGCGAGCTCGAAGCCCTCGGGGAGCCAGGACGGGGTCACGGCGTCGCCTCGACCGAGCAGCGGCACCGCGGCCAGATCGGTGGTGGTGAAGCCGTGGTCCTCGGCGCTGGCCCGCGCCTCCGGCGGTACCGGTTGGCGGAACGAATCGGCCGGTACCTCGGTGGCGGTGGTCCACGAGGTGATGCGCACGTGGCGCACGATCCTCCCGTCGCGGGAGCGCACGATCTCCACCGGCAGCGACGTGGCGGCCGAGATGCGGATCCGCCACGCCTCGTCGGCTCCCTCGGCCCCGGTGGAGAGCTCCCGCGTGAGCGTGTACACGGCCTCACCCGCCACGGTGGACCGGGGCATCCGGATCTGGTCGGCAGCCCGCAACACCGAGGGTACGGCGGCGAGGTCGTCGAGCGGGACCGGGACGTGGGGGGCCGGGTCGGGCGAGCCTGCGGCCAGCCCGCTGGTGTCGGTGGCGAACACCTCGGCCCGGTCGCCCTCGCCGACCACCGCCACCCGTCGGACCAGTCCGGGGGTGGCGTCGTAGGTGGTCTGGTCGATCGTGGCCTGGTTGGAGGCCACCCACGACCCGTCGCCGGCCAGGATCAGCGCGTACCGGCGTTCGGTCTGACGGCCGCTGGGGTCCTCCTCGGTGACGACGGCGTTCACCTTGCGGTAGGGCCCGGCGGCCATGGCCGGGGCGACGTCGGTGGCCACCTCGGCGGCCGACCGGGTGCCGTCGGGGACCCGCGAGCTGGTGCCGATCTGCACCGCGGCGGCCACCAGGGCCACCACCGCGACGACCGCCAGCACGGCCAACGCGGGCCGACGCCACGACCGGGGCGGCTTCACCCAGTCGGCCTGTTCGGCCAGCCCGTGGACCGGGTCGTAGCCGGCGTCGCCGGGTAGGGCCCGGACGGCGCCGTGGGGTTTGAAGCCGGGCTCGGCCGGATGGGCCCGGGCCAGTCGCTCCAACGGGTCGATGGCGGGTGCGGCGGGGGAGTCGCGCTCCGCCAGGAGGGGGCGGCCCAGCACCGACCAGAAGCGCGGGTCGGCGGGCGGGACGTCCAGGGCGGCCAGCACCGCCCGGGCCGATTCGACCACCTCGGGGTGGTCGGGGGCGCCGCCGGCCCCGGCGGGCCCACCCCGGGAGCGGCTGAGCAACCGGCGGGTGGCCTCCAGGCGGTCGGCGGCCGCCGCCGGTGAGGCGTCGAGGGCGCGGGCCGCGTCGGCCAGCGTGTAGTCCTCCAGGTCGACCAGCACGGCCAGGGCCCGCTGGTCGGGGGCGAGGCGCCGCCAGCCCGCCGGCAGGTGGGCATGCTGGTCGGGGTCGGCCTCGAGGGCCATGAGCCCCCGGGCTTCGATGATGGCGCCCTCGGACTCGTCGGTGTCGGCGTCGGCCCCGTCACCGGGGTGGTCGAGGAGGAGGAGCTCGTCGGGGCCGGTGAGGTCGATCGTGGCCAGGTGCTGGGCGTCGTCGGCCGACAGCCCGGTGTGGGGGTGGACCGCGTCGGTGGCGGTCTCGGCCCGGCCGACGTCGGCGAGGGCCCGCCGCCGCTGCGGGTCGCGGGTGACCCGGCGGAGCTCGTCGGTGGCGGCCAGGTAGGCGATGCGGTGGAGCCAGAGCCCCGGCTTCTGGCTGGCGTCGTAGCGGGGCAGGGCCCGGTAGGCGCGCACGTAGGCGGCCGACAGGGCCCGGTCGGTGGAACCGTCTCCCGCCAACACGTGGTGCACGAACGGGCGGAGGTGCGGGTTCCAGTGCTCGATCATGCGGGCGAAGGCGGCCGGATCGCCGCGGCGGGCCGCGAGCACCAGGTCGACCGGCACCTCACGTGGACCTGATCGCGCCCGCGGCGGTTGAGCGTCGCGCGCGGGGGCCGGCTGCTCGGGGACGGGCGGGCCGGTGGTGGGCGCGTGAGAGGCGGGGGGGTCGCTGGTGGCCGTCACCGTGGCACAACGGTACCGGGCCGGCGCCTCCCGACCCGGTACCCGTACTGTCGGACGAGACTGGTATCCCAACGACGCTGCCGTGCGAGACTGGTGCACCCCAGCCGGGCGGCTGGTGTCGGCAGGGAGGTCGGGGGATGGTGGCACGGGCGGGGCGGCCGGACCGGTTGCGGGTGGCGGTCCTGGTGGCGGCGGCGTGGGGCCTGGTGCTGGGCGGCTGCTCGTCGGCCGACGACTCGGCCACCACCACCGGCGGGCCGGACCCGACCCCGGCCGAGACCGCACCGCCGACGTCGACGGGGACCACCGCGGCCCGACCCTCCTCCACGACCGCGCCGACCACGACGGTCCCGCCCACCACGGTGCCACCCACCACCACCACGATCCCGCCGGAGACCCTCACCGAGCCCCCCGGCCCGCTGCAGAGCGGCAGCGTCGGCCTGCGCACCCGGGCGCTGCAGGAGGCCCTCCGCGACCAGGCCTACGACCCGGGCGAGCCCGACGGCCGGTTCGGCACCAAGACGGTCATGGCGGTGTGGGCCTTCCAGGCCCTGTTCGGCCTGCCCCGCGACGGGGTGGTGACCCCAGACGTGGAGGCGCTGATCCTCGCCCGTCCCGGCCAGCCCATGTTGCGGCCCGACCTGGGTCCCACCCACGTGGAGGCCGACCTCACCCGCCAGGTGATCCTGGTGTGGCGCGACGGTGCCCTCGTGCTGGTGACCCACGTGTCGTCGGGGAGCGAGGTGGCCTACTGCGAGCAGACCAGCGACGGCCGACGCTGCGGGAGCGCGGTCACCCCGTTGGGCACCTACCAGTTCGGCCGGCGGGTGTCGGGCTGGCGCGATGCCCCGCTCGGCCGGCTCTACAACCCGGTGTACTTCAACGGCGGCATCGCCGTGCACGGCGCCGGCTCGGTGCCCAACCACCCGGCCAGCCACGGCTGCGTGCGGATCCCCATGCACATCGCCGAGTACTTCCCCTCGCTGGTGAACACCGGTGACGTGATCGAGGTGTTCCGGAGCTGACCGGCGCCGGAACCGTCGGCATCCGGGAGGTGGACCGGCTGTGGACGGGACGTTGCCAACGGGTGGCCCGCGCCCGGCGTGCGCTGGACCTGGGGGCACCGGCCCCGGTATCGTGACCGCCGTCACGACCCGCTTCTGGCAGGTCCGACGACACCGCCCGGTCCGCAGGCAGCCCCCGAAGGGGGAGGGCGCCGCGATCGGGCGGTGCCGCGTACGGGCGACCGACGGTTCGCGACCGTTAGCGTGCGGCGGTGACCGCCGCCACCACGTCCACCGACGATCCCACCGACGCTCCCACCCACCCGTTCGACCCGCTGTCCGCCTTCGGTCTGGAGGGCCGGGTGGCCGTGGTCACCGGGGCCTCGGTGGGGCTCGGACGCCGCTTCGCCCGGGTCCTGCACGCGGCCGGCGCCACCGTGGTGGTGGCGGCCCGCCGGGTCGACCGGCTCCAGGATCTGGCCGCCGAGCTCGGCGAGCGGTGCGTGCCGGTGGCCTGCGACGTCACCGACGGCGCCCAGTGCGAGGCGCTGATCGCGGCGGCGGTGGCGGCGGGCGACGGCCGGCTCGACGTGTTGGTGAACAACGCCGGCATCTCCGTCATCGGCCCGGCCGAGTCCGAGCGCTTCGACGACTTCACCCGCGTGGTCGACGTGAACCTCAACGCCGTGTTCCGGCTGTGCCAGCTCGCCTACGAGCCGATGGTGCAGAGCGGGGGCGGGAGCATCGTCAACGTGGCGTCGATCCTGGGGTTGGTGGCGGGCACACCGGTCAAGCAGGCCGGGTACTGCGCCTCCAAGGCGGGAGTGGTGAACCTCACCCGTGAACTGGGCGCCCAGTGGGCCCGCCGGGGCGTGCGCGTCAACGCCATCGCTCCCGGTTGGTTCCCCAGCGAGATGACCGAGGAGATGTGGGGCGACGAGGCGTCGGAGCGGTTCGTGTCCACCAACACCGCCCTGGGCCGGGCCGGCGAGGACCACGAGCTCGACGGGGCCCTGCTGTTCTTGGCGTCGGACGCCTCCACCTTCGTGATCGGCCAGACCCTGGTGGTCGACGGAGGCTGGACGATCCGCTGACCCGGATCCGCTGACCCGGATCCGCTGACCCAGAACTGCTGCGCCGCACCCGTCGGGCCGCAGGTCAGAGCGCGGGGAAGCAGTCGGCGATCTCGGTGAGGTGGGCGTTGAGCACGGTGGTGGCGTCGGCCGCGTCGCTCACCTTGCCGAGGCGCACCACCACCACGTCGCGGGTGGGGAAGCAGATGATGCGCTGCCCCTCGAAGCCGTGGGCGCCGAAGGGCATCTGGTCCTGGTCCCAGGCCCACCAGTGGGCCCCGTGGTAGAGGCCCTCGTCGAAGGACCGGGGGGTGCGGGCGTGGTCGATCCACCCCTCGGGCACGATGCGCTCGCCGGCCCAGGTGCCGTCGCGCAGGGCGAGGAGTCCGAACCGGCACCAGTTCTGCAGCGTGCTGTGGGCGTACGACGAGCCCAGGAAGGTGCCGGCGGCATCGAACTCGAGTCGGGTGTCGGCCATGCCGATCGGGTCGAGGATCCGCTCGTGGAGCCACCGCTCGAAGCCGGCGGCGTCGCCACCGAAGCCGAGGACCCGTTGCAGGTTGGCGGCCACGATGTTGGTGGTGCCCGACGAGTACGTGTAGGCCTCGGCGGTGCCCGGCGGGTGGGCCCGCTCGAAGGCCGCGGCGAACGCGGCCACGTCGTCGACGCCCGAGCCGAACAGCATCTCGACCACGTCGGGCAGGCGGTCGCCGTCGAGCACGTACTCCTCGCGCCAGGCCAGTCCCGGTCGCATGGTGAGCAGGTTGTCCCAGGTGATCTGGTGGCGGGGGTCCGCGGGGTCGGCCCAGCGGGGCTCGGGCACCCGGTCGTGGAGGTGCAGCAGGCCGTCTCCCACGGCCACGCCCACGCCCAGGTGGGTGAGGCTCTTGGCCATGGACCAGCTCAACAGCTCGCTGGTCTCGTCGAGGCGATCCATGGGCGGGTCGGGTTCGAGGGCCCGCAGGTCCCGGACAGGTCGCAGGCCGTAGCGCTCGGCCACCAAGCGGCCCCGACAGACGACGGCGGCCGCGAAGGTGCGGCCCATCACGGGGTGGGCGTCATCGTGGACCAACACGTCGAGCAGGTGGGTGAGCCGGTCGGTGTCGGCCCCCACCTCACCGGGGTCGGCGGTGGGCCACGACCGGGTGGGCCAGGGCACGCCGGCCGGCTGTGGCGGCAGCGGGGGCAGGGGGCGGGCGATCATCGAGGCGGTTACCGGCGGTGCAGGTGGATGGTGACGGACAGGGCGAGGTGGTCCGACAGGCCACCGGCCGGGCCGCCCCGGGCCGGACGGCCGGGGAAGGACCACCGTCGGGGCCGGTCGAGTTGTGCGGTGGTGCGGGCCCGGCGCCACGGGGGGCTGTACCAGAGGTAGTCGATCCGGTCTCCCGGAGGTCGTCCGGGACCGCCGGGCTCGGGGGTGTCGTCGGGCTGGTCGAGCACGCAGTCGGGCAGGGCCGGATCGGCGGCGATGGCGTCGCCGGGGGCGAACCCCGCCGTGGGCCCCTGGCCGATGCCGTCGGTGGCCCAGAGGTCGACGACGTCGAGGGGCGCGAGGTGGTCCACCAGGTCGCGGTAGTAGGCGTCGGGGTGGCGGGGGATCCGCCGGTCGTGGGCGGCCACGTTGAAGTCGCCCACCACCAGGAGCGGGTTCTCCTGATCCCGTTCGTGCTGCACGAAGTCCACCAGCTCGTCGACCTGGGCCATGCGGGCCCGGTGGTGGCGGGCATGGTCGGACGAGCCGGGGATGGGGAGCATCTCCCCGCCGGCCAGGAGGTGGGTGGACACCACGTCGAGCTCGGCGCCACCGGGTAGGCGCACCCGGGTGAACAGCGCGCCCTTGGAGGCGTAGGAGTCGGAGTCGCGCAGGTCGCCGCCGCTGGTGAAGGTGTGGGTGGCCGTGGCCGTGACCTCGAGCGCCATCGGATCGACCAGCGTCATGAGGCCGCTGCCGGCCCGCTTGAGCAGCGACGAGGCGGCGGGGCCCGGCTGGTACTCCACCTCGTCCCACTGGAGGGCCACGGTGTCCTGCTCGCGCTCGTCGAACACCTCGGCGAGCGCGCACACGTCGAACCGGCCGGCGAGGGCCCGGCCCACGAGTGGCGCGCGCCGGGTGACGTCGGGAGCGAACAGGCGGTCGGTGAACGGCAGGGCCGGTCCTCCGGGCCACAGGCGCGGGCGTAGGAGCCAGGTGTTCCAGAACACCACCCGCACCGAGCCCGTGGTCACGCTCACGGGGCAGGAAGCTACCGGGTCGGGAGGCGGCGGGGCGCCGCTCCCCCCGGCTCGGGCCCGGAACCTCAATTCGGCGCCGTCGCGGCCGATGATGACCGCATGCCCCGCCCCAACCGTCGACTCGGCGAACGTCGGACCGTGCAACCCAGTGAGCTGTACTGGAACCTGCCCAAGCCGTCCTGGAAGCAGCGCTTCAAGAAGCAGGAGGCCGAGGTGGGCCTGCTGCAGGACGTGTCGGTCACCGGTGCCGCGGTGGTGGCGCCCGCGAACGAGCACATCGGCCGTGGCTCCCGGGTGCCGGTGGCGTTCGGTTGGGTGGAGGGTGCGGTTCGGGTGATGCGGATCGAACCCCACCCCGACGGTCAGCGCGTGATCTACGGCGTGGAGTTCGAGTCCAGCGACTCGGAGCTGGCCAAGGCCATCCACCAGACGTTCCTGCAGGGCGACCTCCCGGCCTTCTGACCCGACCGGTCTGGCCCGACCGGTACCGATGGTGGGAAGCGGGGGGCGTTCTGGCACCCTGGATCGCCGTGCTGCAGGTGAACGGTCTCAAGGTCGAGGTGGGTGGTGTCACCCTCATCGACGGCGTGTCGTTCACCGTTCGCGCCGGTGAGAAGGTGGGCCTGGTCGGACGCAACGGTGCCGGCAAGACGTCGATGCTGAAGGTGATCGGCGGAGCCAACGAGTCGGCCGGTGGATCCGTCTCCTACCAGGGCGGGTTGGGCTACCTGCCCCAGGACCCGCGCCTCGACATGGTGCCCGACGACATCACGGCCCTGAACCACGTGCTGTCCGGCCGGGGCTTCGCCGAAGCGCTCGAACGCATGGCCAAGCTCCAGCAGTCCATGGAGAACGACCCCACCACGCGGGCCATCGACCGCTACACCAAGGCGATCGAGCGGTTCCGGATGGATGGTGGCTACGCCGCCGAGTCCGAGGTGCGACGCCTGGCGGCCGGCATCGGCCTGGCCGACGAGAAGCTGGATCTCCCCCTCGGCGCGCTGTCGGGTGGGCAGCGACGGCGGGGGGAGGTGGTGCGGGTCCTGTTCGCGGGGTCCGACGTGTTGCTGCTCGACGAGCCCACCAACCACCTCGACGCCGACGCCAAGCTCTGGATGCTCGACTTCCTGGCCGGTTACCGCGGGGCGTTGATCGTGATCAGCCACGACCTCGACCTGCTCGACGAGGCCATCACCCGCGTGATCCACCTCGACCGGGGCGGCGACACCGCCACCGGCACCATGCACGAGTACAAGGGCACGTACTCCCAGTACGTGGCCGCCCGGGAGGCCGACGAGGTGCGTCTGGCCAAGCAGATCGCCATGCAGGCCAAGGAGATCGACCGGATGCAGAACATCATCGACCGCTTCGGGGCCAAGGCCACCAAGGC
>DAIMFV010000028.1:0-23178 GCA_036724365.1 Acidimicrobiales bacterium
GGGGGCGGCCGGCCCGGGCGGTCGTCCCCTCCACCCCCCCCCCCTCCGCGCCGCCGGGGGGGTGGGCGTGGCCCCCGGGGGGGGCCCGCCACGACCTGCTCGCCGGCCTGGCCGACCACCATGCCTGTGGCTTCCACACCACGCGCTGGGCGGCCGACTTCGCGGCCTCGTGCGCGGCCGCCGCCGTCGAACCGCCGGTGGTGTTCGTCGCACCGCTCGGGCCCGATCCCGACGACCTGGCCGCCACCGTGGCGTCACCCGCCTGTCAGGCCGCCGCGGCCGAGTTGGACGAGTTGGTGGGCGACCGCCAGTTCCTGGTGCGGGTGGACCGCATCGAGCTGTCCAAGAACCTGTTGCGCGGCTTCCTGGCCTTCGAGGCCCTGCTGGAGGCCGAACCGCACCGCCGGGGTCGGGTGGTGTTCGGTGCCTTCTGCTATCCGTCGCGTCTCGGCGTGCCCGCCTACGACCGGTACAACGACGCGGTGATCGCCGTGGCCCGTCGGGTCAACGAGCGGTTCGGTACCGACGGCTGGGAGCCCATCCACTACGACCCGGTCGACGACTACCCGCGATCGATGGCCGCCCTGGTCCGGGCCGACGTGGTGGTGGTGAACGCAGTGCGCGACGGGCTCAACCTGGTGGCCAAGGAGGCGGCCCTCGTGAACGGGCGCGACGCCCAACTGGTGCTGTCCCCCGAGGCGGGCGCCTGGCCCGAGCTGGGCGAGGTGGCCTGGCGGGCCGACCCGTTCGACGTGGGCCAGACCGCGGGGGCCCTGGCCGCCGCGCTCGACGCCGATCCGGCCGAGCGGCGCCGGCGGGCCGAGGGCCTCCGGGGCGCGGCCGCGGCCCGCAACCCGGCCGCGTGGTTGGCCGACCAACTCGCCGCCGCCCCCCGGCTCGATGCGGGTACTGGCCGCGCCTGACAAGTTCCGCGGCACCGCCACGGCCGCCGAGGTGGCCGGGGCGATCGCCGCCGCGGTCCGCGCCGCGGGGGGCCGGGCCCGGGAGGTGCCGCTCAGCGACGGTGGCGAGGGGTTCCTGGAGGTGTTCGGCGGCCCGAACCGGGCCACCGTCGTCACCGGGCCGCTCGGCGAACCGGTCGAGGCCGGGTGGCGGCTCGATGGTCGTACCGCCGTGGTGGAGATGGCCCGGGCCTCGGGCCTCGTCCTGGCCGGGGGTGCGGCCGGCAACGATCCGATCGCCGCCACCACCACCGGCACCGGTGAGCTGATCGCGGCCGCGCTCGACGCCGGAGCGCGGCGGATCATCGTGGGGCACGGAGGCTCGGCCACCACCGATGGTGGTCTCGGCGCGGTGAAGGCGCTGTTCCCCACGGCCCGGCTCCGGGGGGTCGAGCTGCTCGCGGCCGTCGACGTGGAGACGCCGTTCACGCGGGCGGCCGACGAGTTCGGCCCCCAGAAGGGGGCGACGCCCCGCCAGGTCGAGCTGCTGCGCCGGCGACTCGTTCGGCTCGCCCAGGTGTACCTCCAGGAGCACGGGGTGGATGTGGATGCGCTGGCTGGGTCGGGGGCCGCCGGAGGACTGGCCGGGGGATTGGCGGCGGTGGGGGCCCGCATCGTCTCGGGCTTCGACCTCATCGCCGACGAGCTCGACCTGGCGGGGGCCCTGGAGCGGGCCGACCTGGTGGTCACCGGCGAGGGCTTCGTGGACGCCGCCTCGTTCCAGGGCAAGGTGGTGGGAGGTGTGGTCGAGCTGGCCGCCGAGATCGGGGTCCCGGTGCTGGTGGTGGCGGGCGAGGTGTTCGATGACGCGCATCGTCGGGTCGAAGCCGTGAGCCTGGTGGAGCGGTTCGGTCGCGACCGCGCCCTGAGCGACCCGTTGGGCTGCATCACCGAGGTGGTGGCGGAGCGGCTCACCCGCTGAACGGCTCACCATCTGGGCTTCTCACCATCTGAGCGGCTCACCACATGGGCGTGCCGCAGATGGGCCGGCCGCGCGCTGACGGCCCGGCAACGCGCGTCGTCGCTCCGGCACCATCTTCCCCACGCGGAGGGTCCCCTTCCGCGGCGCTCCCGGCCTGGGGTGGACTCCGGTGCCGGTACGAGCACCGCGGGGCCGCCGGTCGGTCACCCCTAGGACCGGCCGGTGGCACCCGCCACCGCGGCGACGGTTGCTCCGGCGAGTCCGGGCCGGTGGCTCTACGGTGACCCCATGACCGCCGAACCCCGTGCCGTGTCCGCCGAGCTCGACGCCACCGATCAGGCCGCGCTCGTCCGTTCCGGGGAGGTGTCGCCCGTCGAACTGGTCGAGGCCGCCATCGCCCGGGCCGAGCGGGTCGACCCCGAGCTGAACGCCATCATCCACCGGCGCTTCGACGAGGCGCGGGCCGAGGCCGCTGCGCTGGATCCCACCGTGGGTGCGTTCCCGGGGGTCCCGATCGTGCTCAAGGACCTCGACGGCTCCGCCGCCGGCCAACCGCTCCACCTGGGCACCCGCTTCCTGCGCGACCGCAGCTACGTCGCCACCGTCGACTCCGAGCTCACGGCCCGGTTCCGGGCCGCCGGCATGGTGGTGATCGGCCGGACCAACACGCCCGAGCTGGGTCTCGTCACCTCCACCGAGCCCGAGGCCTACGGCCCCACCCGGAACCCGTGGGACACCGGTCGCTCCACCGGTGGGTCGAGCGGTGGGTCGGCGGCCGCGGTGGCATCGGGGATCGTGGCGGTCGGCCACGCCGGAGACGGCGGCGGATCCATCCGCATCCCGGCGTCGGAGTGCGGCCTCGTCGGGCTCAAGCCCAGCCGCGGCCGCATCACGCTCGGCCCCGAGCTGGGCGAGGCCTGGAGCGGCCTGGTGGCCCGGCTCGCCGTCACCCGCACCGTGCGGGACACGGCGGCGGTCCTCGACGCCGTGCAGGGTCCGGCGGTCGGCGACCCGTACTGGGCGTCGCCTCCGGCGCGGCCGTACCTGAGCGAGGTGGGGGCCGACCCGGGATCGCTCCGCGTGGGCTGGGTGGCCGAGCCGCCGGACGGCTCCTTCCGCACCGATCCCCAGGTGGCGGCGGCCACCAAGGCCACGGCCGACCTGCTCGAGCAGCTCGGCCACCGGGTGGACGAGGCCCACCCGGCGGGCCTCGCCGACCCCGCCACCACCGGACACTTCCTGGTGGCCTTCGGGGCGTGGGTGGCCCGTGATCTGGACCGCATGGCCGAGATGGTCGGGGACCCGGTGACCGAGGACGGGGTGGAGCCCGGTACCTGGGCCCTGGCCCAGGGGGGACGGGCGGTCACCGCCACCCAGTTCCTGGCCGCCATCGACGGCATGCACGCCGCCACCCGGGGGCTGACCGCCTGGTGGCAGGACCACGACCTGCTCCTCACCCCCACCATCCCCGAGTTGCCGCCCACCCTCGGGCAGTTCAGGTCCACCCCCGAGGAGCCGCTCACCGGCCTGTTCCGCTCCAGCCCGCTGGCCGCGTTCACGGCGCCGTTCAACATCACCGGCCAGCCGGCGATGTCGCTGCCCCTGCACGAGAGCACCGAGGGCCTTCCCATCGGCATGCAGTTGGTGGCCGCACCCGGGCGTGAGGACCTGCTGATCCGGGTGGCGGCCCAACTCGAGGTCGCCCGCCCGTGGGCGAGCCGGCGTCCGGGGGTCTGGGCCGGCTGACCCGGCTGACCCGGCTGACCCGGCTGGCCGGGGTAGCCCGCGACGGGCCGGTCCTCAGCGCGGTGCGAGCATGGCTTCCAGGTCGGCCGGTGGCACCGCGGGGCTCCACAGGAAGCCCTGGGCGCCGGTGCAGCCGAGCTTGCGGACCACGTCGGCCTGGGCCGGTGTCTCCACCCCTTCGGCCGTGACCATGATGTCGAGGTGGCGGGCCATGGCCACCACCGCGGCGGCCAGGCGCTGGTCTCGGCTCGACGTGACGATGTCGGTCACGAAGCTGCGGTCCAGCTTCACCACGTCGATGTGGTAGCGGCGCAGGTAGGTGAGCGAGGCGTACCCGGTGCCGAAGTCGTCGAGGGCGATGGCCACGCCGCGCTCGGTGAGACCTCGCAGGTTCCGGCTGGCGGTGGGGGTGTCGTGGAGGAGTGCGGTCTCGGTGATCTCCACGCACAGGCGTTCGGCCCGGGTGCCGTGGTCGGCCACGGCCCGGTCGAAGGTGGCCAGCAGGTCGGGGTCGTTGAGCTGGCGGGGGGCCAGGTTCATCCGTATCTGCACCCCGCGCTCGTGCCAGATGGCCGCCTGGCGGGCCACCTCGTTCAGCACCCAGGCCCCGATGGGAACGATCAACCCGCTGTCCTCGGCCACCTCGATGAACCGGCCGGCCGGGTGCACCTCGCCCGAGGGGTGGTGCCAACGGAGCAGGGCCTCCGCGGAGCGGATCCGGCCGGACTTGAGGTGGATCTCGGGCTGGTACCAGACCGCCAGCTCCCCGCGCCCCAGGGCCCCCCGCAGCTGGTTCTCGGTGCGGAGCCGGTCGTCCACCGCAGACCGGAGGGTCTCGTCGAACACCGACACGCCGTCTCGGCCGTTGGCCTTGGCCACGTACATGGCGGTGTCGGCCTCGCGGATCAGGTCGTTGCCGTCGATGGTGTCGCGGGTGGCGGCGGTGACCGAGATGCCGATGCTGGCCGTGGTGGACAGCTCGGTGTCGCCGGACAGGAGCGGTTGGCGGAAGGCGTCGACGATGCGCAGGGCCACCCGCACCGCCTCGGCGGGGTCGTTGAGGTCGCGCATGACGACCACGTACTCGTCGCCGCCGTGGCGGGCCACCAGGTCCTCGGGACGCACGCAGCTGAGGATGCGCTCGGCGGCGAGGCACAGGAGCCGGTCGCCCACGGCGTGGCCGAGCGAATCGTTCACCAGCTTGAACCGGTCGAGGTCGATCAGCAGCACCGCAGTGGTGAGCAGCGACTCCTCCGCGGCCCCGATGGCCTGCTGCAGCACCTCGAGCAGGGCGGTGCGGTTGGCCAGCCCGGTGAGCGGATCTCGGGCCGCGGCCCGCACCAGTGCATCCTCGGCGAGCTTCCGGCTCGTGACGTCTCGCGACATCACGATCACGTGGGCCACCTCGCCCCGGTGGTCGAGCTGGGGGAGCAGGGTGGTCTCGTACCAGCGCTCGCCCTCGAGGTTGGTGATGACGTCGTGGTAGGAGCTGGCCTCGCCGCTGTCGAACACCTTGGTGATCCGCTCCTCGCGGATGGCGACCTCGTCGGGCGGATAGCCCAGGTCGGCCTGGGTGGCGCCGAGGAACCGGTGGCGGGGGACGCCGGTGAGCTGGACCGACCGGTCGTTGACGAAGTCGTAGCGGAGCGACCGGTCGAACCGCACGATGGCATCGACGGTGTGGTCCACGATCACCCGCAGGAGATCCGCGTCGTTGCGGAGGTGGTCGATCTCGGTGGCCTGCAGGGAGGTCGACTGCGGGGTGGCGACGTGCGGTGTGGTGGCGTGCGGGGTGACTGCGGTGCGACCGATGTCGTCTGCCCCCATGCCGTCCGCTCCTTCCGCAGCGCCGTCTCGGCCGCCTCGTCGGCCGCCGTCGTTGACCCCCGGCGAAGCATACGCGACCTGTCCCGGGGTCGAGGCCGGTGGTCTGTGGGAGGATGGCGCCATGGCAGCGGACCACTCGGAGCTGGCCGCCGAGTGGCGGTACCCCCAGCTCAACGACTACCTCGACATCGATGCCGGGGTGCCGGTGGTGCAGGGCGAGCGTCTCTCCACGCTCAACGCCGAGGAGCGCTCGATCGCCCTCACCGCGGCCGAGATGCGGGTGGAGGTGCTGGTGGCCGAGCTCGATGCCCGGGCCCTGGCCCGCCTGTCCGTCGACGCCGTGGAGCGGCTGTACCGGGCCGGCTCGTCGCTCTCGCTGTGGAGCCCCGACATCTCGGCGTACGTGCGGGCCACCTGGGGCGTGGTGTTCGGCGCGCTCGCCAAGCGGGGCTTTCGGATCCACTACGTGATCGAGCACCTCCACCCCGAGCGCATCGGGCGCCCCCTCGAGCTGTTCCCCGACCTGTTCGCCGCGGCCGGCTTCGACTACGTGTGTCCCCACACCTACGCCAACCTCCTGCCCGAGGCCCACGAGGCCGAGGTGACCCCCGAAGCGCTGGCCCCCTTCCTGGCCGACGGCCGCCGCCTGGCGTTGGAGCAGGCCGGTGCCGTCGCCGCCGCGGGCCGCCACCTGGCGTACCTGGAGCTGGCCCCCGAGCCCGGCGCCGTCGACGCGGTGAACGCCCTGGTGTCGACCACGCCCGGCACCATCGGGGTGCACCGGGTGGGCCTGCCCGACCCGGTCCATCCCCCGCAGGTGGTGCTGGCCAGTCGCGGCCCGGCTGCCTGAACTGCTCCGGCCGGCTGCATCGCTCGCCGCCGCCTGATCCTCCCCGCCGTCTGATCCTCCCAGCCGTCCGACCCGTTCCGGCCGGTGGGGCCGCGGCGGGGCGTGCCGGCTGCGGCACCGCTCAGATCGGCTCGTCGGGCGGTTGGCTGCGGTCCACCGGGGTGGCGGACCCCACCACCCAGCGGTACTCGCCGGTCTGGTCGTCCCACACCCGGCGGGTGGCGGCCTTGCCGGTCTCGTGGGCCAGGTCGCGCACGGTGCCCAACCGGTGCTGGCGGCCCAGGGCGCCGAAGCGCAACGAGAGGTAGGCCACCCCTCCGAGGGGGATCGGGAGCCAGAACTGCACGAACCGCCAGGCGAGCACCCCGATGGTGGCGGTGCGGGCCGGCACCCCGAACCCCACGAGGGTGGGGGTCAGCACGGCCTCCACCACCCCGAGTCCGCCCGGGGTGATCGGGATGGCGGCCATCACGCCGGCCAGCCCGAAGGCCACCACCAGGTTCACCGGGTTCATCGAGGAACCGAAGGCCCGGAGGAACACCCACAGCGAGGCGGCCTCGAGCAGCCAGTTGATGCTGGCCCAGAGCACACCCCGCTTGATCAGCTGGGGCTGGCGGGCCAGGTCGTGCAGGCGGTCGGCGAGTTGGTGCACGAAGCGCGACGCGGTCTCCTCCTGCACGTAGGGCAGCCGCCGGGTGATGCCCCGCAGCACCCGTTCGGCCCGGTCGCGGCCCTCCATCAGGAGGTACACGAGGGCGCCGGCCGACGCGAGGAGCAGGACCCCCACCAGGGCGGCGCCGGCGTAGAGCGGGTTGTAGCCGTTGAGGGGGATCGAGATGAGGAGCGCCACCCACAGCAGCAGGTTGAGGACCACGGCCGAGCCGAGGCCCACGGTGGCCATGGCGAACCCGGCCGCGGTGGGTGGGACCCCGGCCTCGGTGAACAGCCGGTAGCCCAGGGTGCCGCCGGCGGCCGACCCGCCCGGCACCACGTTGGTGATCGACTTGGTGGCGAGCTGGATCCGGAAGATGGTGAACATCGACAGGTGGGGCTCGGGCGGCAGGGTCACCTTGGTGAGCACGGTGTAGGCCACCAGCGAAGCGATCTGCAGGGCCACGGCCAGGCCGAGCAGGAACGGGTTGACCTGTCGGACCAGGTCGGCCGACTCCCGGGACTGGGCCCACTGCGGCAGGACCACGTAGTAGACGATGAACAGGAAGAAGACCACGAAGAGCGTGCGCCTCACCGCGCGCAGCGAGGTCGCCGTCCGTCGCCCGTTGGTGGCGGGGAGCGCGGCGGTGGTCGCGGTGGAGGGCGCGGCGGCCGGGTCGATCTCGGAGGACACGATGGGCCCATTCTTCCCGGCCGGGCCCCCGGTGAGGCTCATGGGGCCGGGGCTGGCTGTCAGCACCCACCGGTAGGGTGGCCACGATGTCCGACGCGCCCAGCCCTCCGTCGCTCGTGAGCGGGCTCAACCCGGTGCAGGCCGAGGCCGTCACCCACACCGAGGGGCCGTTGCTGGTGGTGGCGGGTGCCGGGTCGGGCAAGACCCGGGTGCTCACCCACCGCATCGCCCACCTCATCGAGCAGGGCGTGTCGCCCTTCGAGATCCTGGCCATCACCTTCACCAACAAGGCCGCCCAGGAGATGCGCGAGCGCGTGGCGGCCCTGGTGGGGCCGGTGGCCCAGAAGATGTGGGTGTCCACCTTCCACTCGGCCTGCGTGCGGATCCTGCGTCGAGACGGTCACCGCCTGGGGTACCCGTCGTCGTTCACCATCTACGACCAGGCCGACGCCCAGCGCCTCACCGGCTACGTGGTGCGAGACCTGGGCCTCGATGCCAAGCGGTTCCCGCCCCGTCAGGTCCACGCCGTCATCTCCGCGGCCAAGAACGACGACCTCGGCCCCGAGGCCTACCGCCAGCGGGCCGAGGTGATCTTCGAGCGCAAGATCGCCGACGTGTACGTGGAGTACCAGGCCCGCCTGCTCAAGGCCGGAGCCATGGACTTCGACGACCTGCTCCGCAACACGGTGGAGCTGTTCCGCACCGAGCCCGAGGTGCTGGAGCACTACCGCCGCCGCTTCCGCCACGTCCTGGTCGACGAGTACCAGGACACCAACCGCGTCCAGAACGAACTGGTCCTCCAACTCGCCGGCGAGCACCACAACATCTGCGTCGTCGGCGACAGTGATCAGTGCCTGCTCCCGGGCACGCCCATCTCAACGCCCGACGGCGAAGTCCCCATCGAGCAGGTGACCCCGGGCGACCTCGTGCTCGGTGCCACCGGGCCCGGCGTGACCATGGCTGGTCGGGTCACCCGGGTCATGCCCGGTCGCTACCAGGGCCGCGTCTACCGGGTGCGGACCGGAGCCCGCGAGATCACCGGCACCCCCCACCACCTCGTGTTGGCCCGGCCCACGCTCGATGCCGGCCAGCACGTCGTGTACCTGATGGAACGCGAAGACCGCGGGTTCCGCATCGGGCAGACCATGAGCGTCCGCTCCCGTCGGGTGGGCGAGCCCGACCTGGGGCCCCGCGTTCGCATAAACCAGGAGCACGGCGACCGGCTCTGGATCCTGGGTGTCTACGCCACGTTGGAGGACGCCTCGTGGTGGGAGGCCTGGTTCGCGGCCCAGTACGGGCTTCCCACCGCATGCTTCCACGATGCCGGCCGCCGCCTGGTCATGGGTCAGGACGCGCTGGACCGGCTGTTCGACGCCATCGACACCCGGTCTCGCGCCAAGGACCTGCTGGAGGACCTCGACCTCCACCTGGACTTCCCACACCTGGTCCCCCAGAACGGGCTCCGTCGCCAGACGGTGAACGTCACCATGTTCAGCGACAGCCGGGATGCGGTGGGCTACCACCGGATCCAGTGGTCCTCGAACCGGGCGGAGATCGCCAAGCGCCTCGTCGCCGGCGGGTTCTCGGTCCGCCCGGGCAAGCTGGGCGGCTTTCGCGTGGAGACCGTGCGCAAGGACTACGCCGAGGCGTTGGTCCTGGCCCGGGCCATGGCGCACGCCGGTGGCCTCCGGCTGCGGCGACGGGCGAACGTGGGTGGCCAGATCTGGGACTTCGTGCCGTTGAGCCACCTCCGACCAGGGATGACGATGCTGGCTGAGGAGCCGGACGGTTCGCTGGCGCCGGTGCGGGTGGAGGCGGTGGAGGTCGGCCTGCACGACGGCCCCGTCTACGACCTCGAGGTGAGCCCCACCCACAACTACGTGGCCGGCGGGCTAGTGCTGCACAACTCGATCTACCGCTTTCGCGGGGCGGACATCCGGAACATCCTGGAGTTCGAGGAGGCGTTCCCGGATGCCACGGTGATCGTGTTGGAGCAGAACTACCGCTCCACCCAGACCATCCTCGACGCCGCCAACTCGGTGATCGCCAACAACCTGAGCCGCAAGCCCAAGGAGCTGTGGACCGACGAGGGCCACGGCCACGCCATCATCCGCTACCACGCCGACGACGAGAGCGACGAGGGCCAGTGGGTGGCCCACGAGATCGCCAAGCTCCACGACTCGGGCCAGCACACCTGGGGCGACGTGGCCGTCTTCTACCGCACCAACGCCCAGAGCCGGGTGGTGGAGGAGCACCTCCTGCGGGCCGGCATCCCCTACAAGGTGGTGGGCGGCACCCGGTTCTACGACCGGCGAGAGGTGAAGGACGCCCTGTCGTACCTGAAGGCGGTGGTGAACCCGGCCGACGAGGTGTCGGTGAAGCGGGTGTTGAACCTGCCCAAGCGCGGCATCGGCGACAGCACCGTGGCCAAGCTCGACGCCTGGGCCGCCATGCACGGCTACGCCTTCATGCAGGCCCTGCGCCGGTCCGACGAGGTGGGCATCACCGGTCGGGCCGTGAAGGGCATCGAGAGCTTCCTGGCCCTGCTCGACGGGGTGGAGCCGCTGGTGGCCGATGGCCCCGCAGCCGTGCTCGAGGCGCTGCTGGACCAGAGCGGCTACGTGGCCGAGCTGCAGGCCGAGCACTCGGTGGAGGCCGAGGGCCGCCTGGAGAACCTGGCCGAGCTGGTCGGCTCGGCGCGCGAGGTGACGTCGGTCGACGAGTTCCTGGAGCAGGTCAGCCTGGTCGCCGATTCAGACCAGATCCCCGACGACGACTCCCAGGTGGTGCTCATGACGCTCCACTCGGCCAAGGGCCTGGAGTTCCCGGCCGTGTTCCTGGTGGGCCTGGAAGACGGGGTCTTCCCGCACCTGCGGTCGCTCACCGAGCCCCACGAACTGGAGGAGGAGCGCCGGCTCGCGTACGTGGGCATCACCCGGGCCCGCGAACGCCTCTACCTGAGCCACGCCTGGAGCCGCACCATCTTCGGGTCCACCCAGTACAACCCGCCCAGCCGGTTCCTCGACGAGATCCCCCAGCGGCTGGTGCAGGCCATCGAGGGCAACCGGCGATCGTCGCGCTCGGGGGCGTGGGCCGACGCCGCGTCGATGACCTCCACCGAGTCGAGCTGGGGCGAGCGCCCCCGCCGGGAGAGCCGCATCTCCTCGGATCGCCGGGCCGCCAACCGTGAGCGCATGGTCGACCAGGCCATCGCCGCCGGCCAGTCGGCCGGGTCCTCCGGCGGGATGTCAGGCGGCTCAGCCTCGGCGCCGCCGGCGGGTCAGTTCCGCATCGGTGACGACGTGCTGCACGGCAAGTGGGGCGAGGGCGTGGTGGTCGACCTGCGCGGGTCGGGCGACAAGACCGAGATCACGGTGAACTTCCCCACCGTGGGCCAGAAGGTGCTCCTGTTGGCCTGGGCCCCGCTCAAGAAGGCCTGAACCGCTCGAGAAGGTCTGAACCGGCCGGGTGCCCCGCACCCGGCCCGATCGACGACCAGTCGGTCAGATGCGGTCGGTCAGATGCGGCCGTCGGCCACGGCCTGGGTGATCCAGGGGATGACCTCGTCGAGCATCTCGTCGAGCGTGGTGGTGGCCTCGAAGCCCAGGACCCGCTTGGCCTTCTCCACCGACGGCACCCGCTTGGCCACGTCGTGCTCGAACGCCTCGTCGGACACCAGGTTCAGGGGCACGTCGGGGCCCTTGATCTTGCGCCAGATCACGTCGGCCAGCTCACGGACGTTGGTGGACTCCGCGGTGGACAGGTTGAAGTCCTCGTTGCGGGCGTCGGGGTGCTCCATGGCGGTCACGATGCCCTTGGCCAGGTCGCCGCCGTAGGTGTAGTGCCGCACCTGGGTGCCGTCGCCCAGGATGTGCAGCGGGTCCTGGCCCTTCACGATCTTCTGCACCAGGTCGGGGACCACGTGGCTCATGGCGAGCTTCACGTTGCCGCTGGGCACCTCGACGTCGCCCAGGGCCCGGCCCTCGCCGATGCCCACGCAGTTGAACGGGCGCACGATGGTGTAGGGCAGCCCGTACTGGTCCCACGCGGCCCGGGCGAAGTACTCCACGGCCAGCTTCTGGAAGCCGTACGACGACAGCGGCGGGGCGATGCGGCGTTCGTCGCCCTCGACCGACGGCCAGTGGTCGGTGGACTCGAACACCATCGACGAGCTCATGTAGGTGACCTTCTGGAGCCGGCCACCCTCCTTGAACACCTTGATGGCGGCATCGCACGACGCCGCCATGATGCGCTCGTTGTTGGCGATCAGGTCGTAGGCGTAGGCGTGGAAGTAGGAGATGCCGCCGATGAGGGCGGCGCCGGCGATGAAGTGGTCGCAGTCGGCGAGCAGTTCGGCCATGAGGTCGGCGTCGCGGCAGTCGCCCTCGACCAGCCGGTAGCCCGGGTGGGTGTCGTAGGACTTGGCGACCTTGCCGTACTTGGAGTGGTTGTCGATGCCGACCACCGTGTGGCCGCGGGAGAGCAGCTCCTCCACCACGTACCCGCCGATGAAACCGGAAGAACCGCTGACCAGAACGTTCATGACAACCTCGGCCCGAAGGCGTATCGATACCACCGCAGGTAGCGGGGCAACCAGGACCAGACCTGGAAGTTTGAGGCTCCGACCGTGCGGTCGAGCCAGATCGTGGGCAGTTCGGCCACCGGAAGGCGGTGCCGTCGGGCCTTGGCCACCATCTCGAGCCCGAGCTCGAAGCCGGTGTCGGATTCGATGCCCACCTTGCGCACGAAGTCGCGGTCGTAGGCCTTGAACGAGTTGGTGGCGTCGTGGGTGCCGACGCGGCCGAACCAGCACAATGACAGCCCGGCGGCCCGCGACATGATCCGCTTGATGACGGGTCCGCCCACCTGTTGGCCGCCCTTGAGGTAGCGCGAGGCCGCCGCGACCACGACGCCGCGCTCCACCAGGCGAACGAGCTGTTCGACCTGCTGGGGGTCGTCGCTGCCGTCGGCCATGGTGACCACGATGATCTTGCCGTCGGCGTGGTCGATGCCGTACTTCATGGCCCGCGCCGCGCCCCGCCCGTAGGTGTTGTGGGTGGGCACCAGGCGGGGATCTCGCTCGGCGTACTTCTCCAGGTGGGGCAGGGTGGTGTCGTCGGGGGTGTCGTAGACGGCCAGCACCTCGCACGGCAGCGTGATGGAGTCGAACAGCCGGTCCAGGAACACCTCGATCTCGGCACCCTCGTTGTAGACGGGCACCACCACCGAGAACCGTGGGCTCACGAGCGGGCCCCGGTGCCCAACACGTTCCAGATGTCCATGGCGGGAACGGTGGGGGTGATCTGGCGGTAGGCCAGGTGCGGGGCGCCCACCACGAGCAGGTCGGCCTGCTCGAGCACCTGGTCGAGCGGGGCCAGGTCGTGGTCGACCGTGACGTAGGGGTCGGTGCACAGCACCCGCTCGGCCTTGATCTTGAGCAGCCGCTTCAACTTGTAGCTGAGGCTGGAGCGGATGTCGTCGGACTCGCCCTTGAAGGCCATGCCGAGCAGGCCCACGGTCATGCCCGAGAGGTCGTGCTCCTTCTCGATCTGATCGACGAGGTACATGGGCAGGCCCTCGTTCACCATCATCGCCGAGTGGCCGAGCATGAAGTTGTTGTTGTTGAACGCCGCCAGCTGCATGGTGTCCTTCAGCAGGCACGGTCCGGCGGCCAGGCCGGCGGCAGGCACGTCGGCCGCTCGCGGGTAGTCCTGGATCATGGCCTGGCGGATGACCTCGTAGTCCAGGCCGTAGTCGGTGGCCATCATGTAGAGCTGGTTGGCCGCCGCGAACTTGATGTAGCGCCAGGTGTTGGTGAAGAGCTTGGCCAGCTCGGCTTCCTCGACGCCGATCGTGATGATCGTGTCGGTGAGGTTGCCGAACAGCCCGGCGGCCCGGGCCGTGGCGGCCTCGGTGCGGCCCGACACGATCTGGGGGAGCGTGTGCAGCTCCTCCATGGCCTTGCCCTCGGCGATGCGCTCAGGGCAGAAGGTCACGTCGATCTGCTTGCCGTGGCGGGCCAGCAGCCGTTCCACCAGGGCGGTGACCCCGGGGTAGACGGTGCTGCGCAGGATCAGGTGCTGGCCGTCTCGCAGGTGGTCGACCATCAGCTCGATGGCCCGCACCACCGCGGCGGGGTCGGGGTTGAGGTGCTGGTCGACCGGGGTGCCCACCACCACGACCACGTGCTCCACGGCGGCGACGCTCTGAGGTGCGCTGCTGAGCGTGAGCCGCCCACTGGCGAGCACCCGGGCCAGGACCTCGTCGGCGCCGTTCTCGAAGAAGGGCATCTTGCCGGCCCGGACGGTGTCGATCGCCGTCTCGTTGATGTCGTAGAGCACCACGTCGAGACCGGCGTCGGCCAGGGCCAGCCCGAGCGGGAGCCCGACGTGACCACATCCGCCGACGACCGCGACGCTGCCTGAAGAGTCCTCGTTGCGCACGGCGAGAGGGTAGCCCAGGGAGCTGGGACCCTTCATCGGTGGCGACCGTCACGGCCCGGTCCGCTCGGCCGGCGGTGACGGTCGTCTGCCGCCTGCTCGGGGCACAACCCGTTGTGGTGGCCGCAGAACCCCTCGGTAGGGTCGCCGCGTGACCGGGTCGGGTGAGGTGGCGACGGCATCTGCTCGGGATCACGCGGCCCGCGAGGCCCGGCTCGGCACCCTTGCCGGCGTGGCCGCCTACTCGCTCTGGGGGTCGTTCCCGCTGGTGTTCCACCAGCTCGTCGACGTCGCCCCGGTCGAGGTGCTGGCCCATCGGGTGGCGTGGTCGTTCGTGTTCGTGGTCGGCCTGCTGGTGTGGCGGCGGGACCACCAGTGGTTGGCCCTGCTCCGTCGCCCGTCGGTGGACCGGACCCGGCTGGCGGCGGCCGCGGTGCTGATCAGCATCAACTGGCTGCTCTACGTGTGGGCGGTGAGCCGGGCCCAGGTGCTGGAGGCCGCCCTCGGCTACTACATCAACCCGCTGATCACGGTGGCGTTGGGCGTGGTCGTGCTGGGCGAGAGCCTGCGCCGCCTCCAGGTGGCGGCCGTCGGGTGCGCGGCGGTGGCGGTGGTCGTGCTCACGGTGGCCTACGGCCGGGTGCCGTGGATCGCCCTCGTGCTGGCCTGCTC
Source organism: Acidimicrobiales bacterium (assembly GCA_036724365.1). Lineage (GTDB taxonomy): Bacteria > Actinomycetota > Acidimicrobiia > Acidimicrobiales > Iamiaceae > Aquihabitans. The sequence goes on from DAIMFV010000028.1 coordinate 14,765, forward strand.
GTTCGCCGGCTATGGCTACCTCAAGAAGTCGATCCCGGTCAGCGCGACCACGTCGTTGGCGGTGGAGACCGCGGTGCTGGCGCCGTTCGCCCTGGTGGCAGCGGTGGTCGCCGAGGCGCGTGGCACGGCGGCGTTCGGCCACGGCAGCGCCGGCCAGACCGCCCTGCTGGTGTCGCTCGGGGTGATCACCGCCGTGCCACTCCTGTTGTTCGCCACCGCGGCGCGTCTGATCCCGCTCTCCCTCCTGGGTCTGCTCCAGTACCTCACGCCCACGCTCCAGCTGCTGTGCGCCGTGCTCGTGCTGGACGAGGACTTCCCGCCGGAGCGCTTCGTCGGGTTCGCCCTGGTGTGGTTGGCGCTGGCCCTGTTGGCAGCCGACGCCCTGCGAGCCGGTGGGTTGGGCAGACGGGCCCCGGTCGGGGACCTGGTGCCGGTCGAGTCGGGCTAGCCCCTGGCCCGACCGCGTTCGTAGGGTGAGCCGATGAACCTCGGCGCACGCTTCGACCTGGCCCGCGGCAAGGACCTCACCCTCGGGGTCCTCATGGAACGCCTGGCCGCCATCCACGGCGACCGGCCTCTGGTGACCGAGGCCGAATCCGGCCGGGTCCGCACCTTCCGCCAGGCCGCGGCCGACGTGGACCGCTGGGCCGGGGCCATCCACGCCCTCACCGAGCCGGGCGACCGGGTGGTGCTGGCCACGGGCAACACCTACGACCAGTTCCTGCTGGTGCTGGCGGTGGCCCGGGCCGGGCGCCTGCCGGCCCCGGTCAACAGCCAGATGGCACCGGCCGAGATCGAGCACGTCATCCAGGACTCGGGCGCCAGCCTGGTGCTGGCGTCGGCCGAGGAGCTGGACGTCGACACGCCGCTGGGGCGGGCCGAACCGGCGGCGCCGGGCGACATCGCCGCGCTCTTCTACACGTCGGGCACCACCGGCAAGCCCAAGGGCGCCGAGCTCACCCACCGGGGGCTGTTCGGCGGCATGCCGCTCACCTCGTTGATCCCCCGTCGCACGCATCGCGACGAGCTGGTGGCGGCGCTCCCGGTGGCCCACATCTACGGCTTCACGCTCGTGATCGGCGCCGCGTGCGCCGGCATGCCGGTGTACTTCCTCCAGAAGTTCAACCCGGTCAAGGTGCTCGACGCCATCGAGACCCGCCGCACGAGCATCTTCGCCGGCGTGCCGGCCATGTACCGGATGCTCATGGAGGCCGGGGCCGAGGCGCGCGACCTGTCGTGCGTGCGCATGTGGATCTCCGGGGCCGACGCCATGCCCCAGGAGCTGTCGCAGCAGTTCAAGAAGCTGGGTGCGTCGGTGCGCCTGCCGGTGGTCGGCTCGGTGGGCGAGGCCACGTTCGCCGAGGGCTACGGCATGGTGGAGACCGGCGGTGGCGTGGCCATGCGGATCTCGCCGCCGTTGGTGTCGGGCGGGCTCGGCGGCTCCATGGGCCTGCCGCTGCCGGGCAACAAGTTCAAGGTGGTCGACCCCGACGGCAACGAGGTGCCGGTGGGCTCGGTGGGCGAGCTGCTGCTCTCGGGCCCGTCGATCCTCAAGGGCTACCACGGCTCCCCCGAGGCGTCGGCCGCCGCCCTCACCGCCGACGGCTGGCTGCGCACCGGCGACATGGCCCGCCGCGGTCCGCTCGGCTCGGTGAACTTCGAGGGCCGCATGAAGGACGTCATCAAGCGGGGCGGCTACTCGGTGTACGCCGTGGAGGTGGAGCAGGACCTCGAGGAGCACCCCGACGTGCTGGAGGCCGCGGTCGTGCCCTACCCCGACGAGCGCGACGGTGAGGTGCCGGTGGCGGCGGTGCGCCTGCACGCCGGGGCCACCTTCGACGAGGCCGCGCTGCGCGCCTTCGCCGAGGGCCGCATGTCGCGCTACAAGGTCCCCGCCCACTTCGTGGAGGTCGACGACTTCCCCCGCACCGGCACCGACAAGATCCAACGCAGGAAGGTCGCCGAACTCGTGGACGGCCTCATCGAAAGCTGACCTACGGTCATCTGGTGAGGCGTTGGGCGAGGTAACGGCGAGCATGGAACTGATGCTGGTTCCAACGGTGCGGAGGAACTGATGCTCGAGCAGTTTGGCCGGGAAGGTGACCTGCAGCGGTACGCCGCGGCTCGCCGGCGAATGGCCATTGCCCAGGTGCTGGTCTGCGCCGTGGCCACCCATGCGCTCTTCGGGTTCTGGCCGGCAACGGTTCTGGTCAGCGGCGCGCTCTATGCGGCGGCGTGGACGGCTTGGAGGCACGGAGGGTGGCTGTACGCGAAGACCAGACGCCGCTGGGAACGGAATCCAAAGGCAGCCGAGCGTGACTTGTCGTGGTTTGGTCTCGGCCGGCGGCCGTGATCGTTCGGGTACCGGTCCGTGCTGAGCGAGGACGGACCGGTACGGCCGCGAAGCGGCACCTGGATCGCTTCGGCGAGGACAACCCGATCGATCTCGCACGGGTGGCTGTGTCTATGAACAGAAGAGATGCCCGGGCCTACCTCCGGAGCCTCACTGCCATCCACCTCTCGGTGGTGCTCGTCGCGCTGGGCGGCTTGGTCGCGTTCGCCGGGTGGTCTCTCGTAGGAGGTCCATTGCTCGTCGTGGGTGCAGCGATGTGGTCCCTTGCGGTTGTCGCAGGCATGTTCCGCGCGGTGCGGCGCGGCAGAGGCAAACCGCTGTTCGGCGGCGACGGGATCCAGGCCGAGGCGAACTGGTGGCTGGGTTGGGGTCCGCTGGAGGAAGCGGCGGTTGCGCTGAACCGTGACGCGCGACGGGTTCGACGCATGGCGATCGCCTCGCTCATCGTGGGCGGGGTGTCGATCGCGCTGTGGTTTCCGGTGGCCGCCCTGGCGCACTGACCGGAACCCCCAGGCGACGACCCCTCCCCCTCCCCCGGGACGGTTGATCGATGAGCCGCAGTGCCCGAAGTCGTCGACGGCCTCAGCTCAGCGATCGCCGACGGCCGCGCGACAACGGGTCGTTGGCGGCACGGCGTCGGTTCGCTGTCACACCGCATCCCCAGACTGGTCGGATGCTCACCGCGTTGGAGGACCACGTGCGTGTCGACGACGACCCCCGCGAGTGGGTCCTTGTCGTGCGGGGTCGTCCCGTGACCGTCGACGGCATGCTGAAGGCAGCAGGGCGCACGCTGGACGAGTTCAGTTGGCGTGGAAGGCCGGTGGCCGCTGTCTCGGCGGAGGTGACGGGGCCGGATCGGGGCATCGAGGACGTGCTCGGCGGGCCACGGCTCGGCACCCGTAGGACCTATGCGGCCGCGCCGGTCGCGGACCTGGTTGCCGGGGGATTTGTCGTGCTGGCGACGTTCGCCGCGCCCCACGTGAGCATCGTGCTCCCAGAGTACGATGTGGCCCACGTTCGCTCGCTGATCGCCGTCCTGGGGCCGGAGCGTACGAACCCGCGGTACCTGAGGAACTCAACATGACCATCCGAGTCACGCTGCCTGCCGATGTGCACCAGATCGACCAGACCGGGTTCGTGTGGACGTTCCTGGACGAGGCCGAGGATCCCGCTCGCGTGGTGGTCGACACGGTGATCGTGGCCGGCGACGGCGAGGATCCGTTCCTGGCTCGGGTGGTCGACATCGTGGCGGGCAACTCCGGGCGCGATGTCGTGCACCTGGACGTCGTCGGGGTTCCCCACCAGGTGATCGCTGAGCTGCGCCACGCCAACCTGCTGCCGGCCTGATCGCACGGTCGAGCGGGTCGACGCCAGGGTCGGGCGCCTCAGGGGATCAGGACGGTCTTGCCTCGTAGGCGGCGTTCGAGGAGGTCGCGGAGGACCGCGCCGGCCTCGGCCAGCGGGCGTTCGGTGGGGGCCGGGGGGTGGAGGTCGCCGGCGGCCACCCGGTCGAGCACCTCGCTGAGCAGCGCAGTCTGCTCGGCCGGGTTGCGCATGGCCCAGGCGCCCCAGTCCACGCCCACCACGCTGCGGTTGTTGAGGAGCACCAGGTTGGTGCGCAGCGACGGGATGTCTCCCGCGGCGAAGCCGATCACCAGCAGGCGCCCGCCCACGCCCAGGGCCCGCAGCGCGGCCTCGGTGTGGGGTCCGCCCACCGGGTCGATGACGACGTCGAGCTGACCGTCGGCCAGCTCCCGGGCCCGGGCCTTGAGGTCCTCGTCCTCGTAGGCGATGGTGGCCGCCGCGCCCATGGCGGTGGCGTCGGCCAGCTTCTCGGCCGTGGACGCCGCGGCGATGACCCGGGCGCCCAGGGCGGTGGCCACGTCGATGGCGGCCAGCCCCACGCCGCCGCCGGCGCCGAGCACCAGCACCGTCTCGCCGGGCGTCACCGTGGTGCGGCGGGTGAGCGCGAACCACGCCGTGCAGTAGCTCTGGGCCAGGGCCGCGGCGGCGGCGTCGGACAGGTTGGCGGGGACGGGGGTGACCGACCGGGCCGACACCACCACGTGGCTGGCGAAGGCGCCCAGGCCCAGCGACGACAGCACCCGGTCGCCCACGGCCACCTGGTCCACCCCGTCGCCCACCGCCACGACGGTGCCGGCCAGTTCGCTGCCGGGCGTGAAGGGCGGCGGCACCTTGATCTGGTAGGTGCCGGCCACGAACAGGGCGTCCACGAAGTTCCCCCCGGCGGCCGCCACTGCCACCACCACCTGACCGGGCCCCGGTTCGGGATCGGGCTGCTCTTCAACCACCAGCTTCTCGGGCTCGCCCCACTCGGTGCACACGACTCGACGCATGCCGCGCAACCTACCGCTCACCCTCCAGGGCGGTTATGGACCGGTCGTGGTGGACGACGTGGTGGAGGACGGCGCGGTCGTGGATGACGCGGCGGTGCGGGCGTCGGCGTTGAGGTCCACGTCGACCTGGCCGCCCACCACCGTCACCTCGAACTGGGGGAGCCCGGTGCCGTCGGCGGGCGCGGTGAGGCTGGGGTCGCACTTGGCCCGGAACAGGTCCTCGTCGTCCTGCCACTCCCACGTGCAGTCGCGCGGCTTGTCGATCGGCGCGGCCAGGAAGGCGTACCAGCCGGTGTCGGGGTCGGTGCCCAGGTGCTGGAGGATGAGGTCGCGGTCCTTGCGGCCCGACACGTCGGCGTACAGGCGGGGGCCGGTCTCGGCGATGCGCTCGGCCAGGGTCTCGGCCCGGCCCGCCTTGAAGGTCTGGTCGCCCAGTTGGAGGTCTGGGCTGTTGCGGTCCTTGAGGGCCAGGGTGACCAGCCCGAGGGTGCCGAACAGCACGATCACCCCCACCAGGGCCACCAGCGCGGCTCGGCCGGCGTGGTGGCCCGAACGCTCGACCGGGCTCACCGTGGCAGATGGGTATCGGTCACAGGCACCTGCCTAGTATCCCTGCCGTGCTGTGCCGCCTGCGAGTCGCGGTCGCGCCCCAGCAGTTCCGCCCGCATCCGCCAGCCTGAGTGGTCAGCGCTACGTCCCAGGAGTCCTCGTGGACCTTCTCGAGTACCAAGGCAAGCAGTTCTTCGCGAGCTTCGACATCCCGGTCAGTCCGGGTGAGGCCGTCACCACCGTCGACGACGCCGTGGCCGCCGCTGAGCGCATCGGCTACCCGGTGGTCATCAAGGCCCAGGTGCACGTGGGTGGCCGCGGCAAGGCGGGCGGCGTGAAGCTGGCCAACAACGCGGACGAGACCCGCGAGCACGCCGGCAACATCATCGGGCTCGACATCAAGGGCCACGTGGTCAAGACGGTGTGGGTGGAGTTCGCCTCCGACATCGCCGAGGAGTACTACGCCAGCTTCACGCTCGACCGTTCGGCCAAGAAGCACCTGGGCATGCTGTCGGCCCAGGGCGGCGTGGAGATCGAGACCGTGGCCGAAGAGGACCCCGACGCCATCGCCAAGATCTGGATCGATCCGGTCGACGGCCTGAGCGAGGGGGCCGCCCGCGCCTGGGTCCTGGCCGCCAAGCTCAACCCGGCCGCCACCGACGGCGCCGTCGACATCCTCCTCAAGCTCTACCGGGCCTACACCGAGGGCGACGCCGACCTCTGCGAGATCAACCCGCTGATCCTCAAGCCCACCGGCGAGGTCCACGCGCTCGACGCCAAGGTCACCCTCGACGGCAACGCCCAGTTCCGCCACGAGGGCTGGGAGGTCTACGAGGCCACCCAGGTGCGCGACGAGCGCGAGCAGGCCGCCCACGACAAGGGCCTGCAGTACGTGGGCCTCGAAGGCAGCGTCGGGGTGATCGCCAACGGCGCCGGCCTGGCCATGTCCACGGTCGACATCGTCAACCAGGTGGGTGGCAAGCCCGCCAACTTCCTCGACATCGGCGGCGGTGCCAACGCCGAGGTGATGGCCGGCGCGCTGGAGGTCATCAACAACGACCCCAACGTGAAGTCCATCTTCATCAACATCTTCGGTGGCATCACCAAGGGCGACGAGGTGGCCAACGGCATCGTCACCGCCCTGGGCCGCGTCAAGATCGACGCCCCCATCGTGATCCGCATCGATGGCACCAACGCCGAGCAGGGGCGCGAGATCCTCGCCGCCCACGAGTCCGAGATGCTCCAGTCCAAGTCCACCATGCTCGAAGCCGCCCGCACCGCGGTCGAGCTGGCCGCCAAGTAGCCCCGGCCGAGTCAGAGGAACGAGAGAACGATGGCGATCTTCGTCGACGAGAACACCAAGGTCATGTACCAGGGCCTCACCGGTTCGCAGGGCCGGTTCTACGGCCTGCGCAACCGGGACTACGGCACCCAGGTGGTGGCGGGCGTCAACCCCAAGAAGGCCGGCACCGACGTGGACGGCATCCCCGTCTACGCCAGCGTGGCCGAGGCCAAGGCGGCCACCGGCGCCACCGTGTCGTGCGTGTTCATCCCCGCCCCCGGGGTGAAGGCCGCCGTGCTGGAGGCCGCCGAGGCCGGCATGGAGCTGGTGGTGGTCATCACCGAGGGCGTCCCCGCCCAGGACGAGGCCTACTTCTTCAACAAGGTGAAGCGCGACTTCCCTGGCACCCGGATCCTGGGGCCCAACTGCCCCGGCATCATCAGCCCCGGCAAGGCCAACATCGGCATCACCGCCGGCGAGATCGCCCTGGCCGGCGGCCCGGTGGGCATCGTGAGCCGCTCCGGCACCCTCACCTACCAGGCCCTCTACGAGCTCAAGCTCCAGGGCATCGGCGTCACCACCTGCGTGGGCATCGGTGGCGACCCCGTGCCGGGCACGTCGTTCATCGACTGCCTGGAGGCCTTCGAGGCCGACCCCGAGACCAAGGCCGTGATGCTCATCGGTGAGATCGGCGGCTCCGCCGAGGAAGAGGCGGCCGAGTTCATCAAGAACAAGATGCCCAAGCCCGTCTCGGTGTTGTTCTCCACCTTCACGGTGAGCGTGCCGCCCACGGTCTCGACAAACACCGTGTCCAGCACATTGATGTGCGGGTGGGCGCCGCCCACATGGTGCTCGCGCGTCAGCGGCGTCCAGCTGAAGTCGTGGCTGGGCGGCGGCATGAGGTCGCGCTCGCCCCGGTTGTCTACATATTTGAGCGAGCCATCGCTCTCGCGCCGCCAGCGGAACACGCGAATGTCCTGCGCCTGCTGCCCGATCTGGAACGCCGCCAGCAGAAACTCGGGCGTGGGCCGCAGCAGCTGCAGCGTGGCCTGCTTGTAGTAGGTGTACAGCTCATTGAAGTCCGCCACAAAACGCGGGTCGTCCAGAAAGCTGCCCGCCATGGGCACCTGCACCAGCTCATCGCTCTCGGGAGCTCCGTTCGCGTCGTGGTGCGCCAGCTCGTACAGCGCAAACACGTCCTCCACCCGCGTCTCGCGCCGGAGGCCCATGAACACGTTGTAGCCAAACAGCAGCCGGTTGCCGCCGATGTAGGCCAGGTCGCGCGCCACGCAGTTGTGCTCGGTGCGCGCACGCAGGCGCATCAGCAGTTGCTGGTCGCGCTGGCCGAACTGTTCAATGCGCGCCGCGTTGAGCGCCTGGGCCTTTGCCAGCAGCTGGTCGCCCTGGGCTTCCAGGCGCTTTTTCAGCAGCTCGTAGCTGCTGCTTTCGGCCACGCTGGTGTCGATTCCGGCGCCGTCCTCGGGCGCCACGGGGGCAGATGCCTTGGAGTTCATGGAGTGTGTGGTTCGTTGGCGCGGATCAGTGCCAGGATTTCGGCTTCATTGCCGATATAGCCATCGGTGAGAAAGCTCAGCCAGCCAGCGGCGAATGCGCAGCACTTCGTCCACGCAGGTGTCGCCGTGCCGCTGGCGCAGCGCCAACATGCGGCTGGCTTGCAGCCGTTCGGCCTGCAGGCGACGCTGGCCGCCGTCGGACAGCAGGGTGTCCAGCTGCAGGGCCAGGCCGCGCTGCACCAGGGCCTGCCATTCGCCAGGGTCCAGCCACACCAGCTGGCAGGGGCCGCAGCGGTCCACGCGGAAGGCTTCGGCGGCGTCCACGGTGTTGGACAGCAGCATCGCCCGGGTCATCGGCC